>JBHHYT010000098.1:0-7784 GCA_046757705.1 Thermodesulfobacteriota bacterium | reverse complement strand
TGGTGGCGGTGGGTGGAATCGAACCACCGACGCGGGGCTTATGAGACCCCTGCTCTGCCGACTGAGCTACACCGCCGTTCTGAAAGGTTTTGCCGAAAAGGGTACCGCGAAGAAGAGATATTATATAGAAACCCTGTACGAAAGTACATAGGTTTTTGGGCGTCCCAGGAGATTTCCCGTCCCTTCCACAACGAGCATCGTGATCTCCCCCGTGCCGTCGCCGTCCAGGTCGTCCAGGATGAAGTCCGCCATGTAGCCGTCGACCTTCCTGGTCTTCCAGTTCTCCTTTAACATGGAGGCGCCGGAGGGGTCCCACGACAGGCTGTAGACCTCCGCCCCCTTGAATGACGACGGCCTCTCGGCCCAGCGCCCGAGGCCGCCGGGGATGTTCTTCCTTATGATAAGCTCGGCCTTTCCGTCGCCGTCGGTGTCCGCGTGGAAGAAGCCACCCTCAACGGCGACCGGCTCCACGGGCTCGGCGGAGGGGTTCTCCACGTAAAAGGAGACGAGGTTGAGCGTGCCGCCGTAGAAGTCCGTGCTCCCCCACTGCTTCTTCCAGCCGCCCTTCTCCCCCTTTTCGTAGACCCTGAGGTAGTTCCTGTCGTTCACGGCCACGAGGTCGTCGACGCCGTCGCCGGTAAGGTCGAATATGTCGAACCGGTAGAGGTCCACCCCGTAGGGCAGGCTATACTCGAATGCGCCCTTCACAACGACATCCTGCCCCTGCTTCTCAAGCCTCTTCAATGACCCGGCAAAGCCCGTGGGCTCCGTGAACGCCTGTCCTATGAGGACGGGCCCTCCCTTGCCCGGGCTTATGACCCTCACGAGCCAGCCCACGTCCTCCACCGTCTGGCGGTACTCTCCGCCGCTGTACTCGATGACCGCGGTGGAGGGCCTGTTGTTGTAGAGCCTCGAAAGGTAGACCTCCGTCGAGCCGTCGCCGTCGGTGTCCAGGGCGCAGACGGCCACGTTCGTATACCCCGTAGACGTGTCGAACTTCTTTACCACGTCGAGCCCCGAGCCGTTGGGCACGGCCACTACAAGGGTGGTCCCGGAGATGATGAACAGCTCCTTCTTGCCGTCCTTGTCGAGGTCGGCCGCGGCCATGGCGCTGTACATGCCGTCCATGGGCGCGCTCTTCCATGTGACGGGGCTCGGCCCCGCCTTCGACTTTATGATGAAGCCCTCTGGCTGGCCCGCCTTCGCGCCGGCCGGAGCGCCGGCCACGCCGACCGCCCCCGCCGCCCCCGTTACGCCAGCGCCGACGACGCCTGTCGTCACATCCACGGCGCCGGAGGGTATCGCAGGGGCCGCGCTCTGCAACCTGACCGGGGCCTCGACAGCCCCGGAGAGCGCGAGGACGTCCGCGGAGAGCCTGTCCGCCATGCCGACGACCGCGTCCAGCCCCTCGGCCTTCGAGTATACCGGGCTTATCTTGCCGTCCGCCACGCTCACCAGCTTCGCGTCAAGGCTTATGGCCGAGCCCAGCACCGTAATGCTGCCGTAGAGCACGTAATCGGCGGCGAGCTTCTTTCCGGCCTCGATGGCCGCGCCGTCGGTGACCGCCCCGGCGCTGGCGCCGAGCGCGGACCTCACCAGGTCGGGTCTCGCTACCTCCACGTCCTTGTTAGAGCCGAGCCTTGTAGCGAGCATGTCGCTCATGGCGTCACTTAGAAAATCCATGTTCCCGGCGGAGTTTACCCTCCAGGGCAGGACCGCGACCTTTACTGTCTTTGTCCAGCCCGAGGCGGGCAGAAGCAGCACGAAAAGGCAGGCTAAAACGATCTTTCTATATACCAATCGAGGTGCACCGTTCCTTTGTATTTGAATCTTTCAGCGGCTCCATCCCCCGCCCCCCGCTCCCGGCGTGCGGCCCGTCCTGATACGGCTTTGACGCCCCTGCGGCGGGCCAATCCGTTGCCGCTGAAAAATACCTTGATTTTAAACCCTTTAGCGCCGGAGTCAAGTGGTTTTTTCGCCAGCGCCCGCACCGCCGAGCCTGAAGTAGACGAGCCTTTCCACGACCTCGCCCTTCTTGATGTGGCTCTCCATTATCTCGTCCAGTGCCGCGCCGTTAACGTTGCCGTACCATACGCCCTCGGGGTAGACGACGATGAACGGGGAGTGCTCGCCCTTGATATCCGTGTCCTTGCAGGCCTTCATGCATCCGCTGCGCGAGACCTTGACGTCCTTTACGCCCTCGGCCTTTACCCTACCCTTTATCTCCTCGAGTATCCCCTCGGAGCCCTTCGCCAGACAGCGTTTGCCCTGACAGACGAAGACGTGCAGCCTGTATGGTTTCATCCGTCTACTCCCTTTTTGTCCGCCCGGGAACCCCCGGGCATATCAGGGCCTCCCTCATTCATATTCCGACATCACGGGCCACAAATCAAGCGGAATTATAATCTCCGGCCTTTTCAAAGGGCCCGCAGTAGGATAACATGCTTATAAAGAACGGAAAGGGAAGGGTGAATGGACTGGCGGCCTGAGAAGATAAACCGTATGGGCTTGAACAACCTGGCCGCCCTGCTGCTGCGCCCGTTTGTGAGGTTCTTCAACACCTCGGCAAAGGGCGGGATCGTCCTTATCCTCGCCGCGGCGGCGGCCCTTGCTCTGGCGAACTCTCCGCATGCGCACGCGTATCACAGCCTCTGGGACCTGCCCATCGCGCTCTCCGCCGGTGGGCACAGGGTCGAGCTCGACCTCCGCCTCTGGATAAACGACGGCCTGATGGCGATATTCTTCTTCCTCGTCGGCCTTGAGATAAAAAGAGAGGTCATCTCGGGCGAGCTCTCCTCCCCGTCCGGGGCCTTTCTGCCCATAGCCGGCGCGCTCGGGGGCATGATAGTGCCCGCCGCCATATATACGTCCATAAACCTCGGCGGGCCGGGCCAGCACGGCTGGGGCACGCCCATGGCGACCGACATCGCCTTCTCCCTCGGTATCCTCGCGCTGCTCAAGGGCCGCGTCTCCACCTCCCTCGTAATCTTCCTTACGGCGCTTGCGATAGTGGACGACCTCGGGGCGATACTCGTCATCGCCCTCTTCTACTCCGGCGGGGTGCTCATTACGCCCCTCGTCGCGGCCTTCGGTTTCCTCGTCCTCTCGTACGTCCTCAACAGGGCCGGGATAAGGACAACGCTGCCCTACGTGCTCATAGGCATATGCATCTGGTTCCTGATGCTCGAGTCCGGCGTGCACGCCACCGTGGCCGGGGTGCTCCTCGCCATGACCATCCCCGCGAGGAGGAAGATAAACCACCGCGAGTTCGTGGAGAAGGTGCAGGAAGAGGTGGAGAGCGTCATGGAAGAGGGCTCTGTTGTCAACCCCGAGGATATGGACGGCGAGCGCGAGCAGTCTGTCATAGCCGCCATAGAGGATGCCTGCCACCAGGCAGAGGCCCCGCTCCAGCACATAGAGAACCACCTCAATCCCTGGGTGACTTACGTCATCCTCCCGATATTCGCCTTTGCGAACGCCGGGGTGGCGCTCGGGGACGGCGGCGTCCTGGGCCTCGCGTCAAGGCCCGTGCCCGTTGGGGTGATACTCGGGCTCTTCCTCGGCAAGCAGGCCGGCATATTCACCTTCTCCCTGCTCGCCGTCAAGTCGGGGCTGGCGCGCCTGCCGAACGGCGCCGGGTGGAGGCATGTATACGGTGTCTCGATACTCGGCGGCATAGGGTTTACGATGTCCATCTTCATAGCCGCGCTCGCGTTCCAGGGCGACAAGGCCCTGCTCGACGGCGCGAAGACCGGGATACTCTACGCCTCGATAATATCCGCCGTTGCCGGGTACCTTTTCCTGAGGTTCACCTCCGGGGACACACACCACCCGTGACGGAGGAGACCCCCTTGCCCGAGATTCTTACGGAAATCCGTCCCGCGAATCTGCTATAATGTGCCGGTACTTGAATGATAAGGAAACTTTGAAAAATTCCACCAACCTGTCATTCTGAGCGAAGCGAAGAATCTGGCTTTCAAGTAAATCAACAAGTTACGAGATTCTTCGGTCGCTACGCTCCCTCAGAATGACAGAACATAATGATTCAGGGGTTCCAAAAGGATCTTCGGGCTTGGCGAAGAATGTAAAAAGACAGGGCGGGCCGGGGTATGAGCTGACATACCCGGGCAAGGAGGCGCAGGAGGACATCCTCGCGCGCGCGGCGAACGCCGAGGCGCCCGAGCCCGTAAAGACCTTCGGCCCCAGGCGCGCCCGGGGCCGTAATATGCTCATCTCCGGGGACAACCTCTCTGCGCTCGGCGCCCTCGTCAAGATGAAGCGCGCGGGCAGGTTGAAGAACTCAGACTCCACCCCCGGCGCAAGACTCGTCTACATAGACCCTCCCTTCTCGACCAACCTCGAGTTCCACGGCAGGAAAAAGCAGAAGGCTTACCGGGACAAGCTCGTGGGGGCCGAGTTCATCGAGTTTTTGAGAAAACGCCTCGTCCTCCTAAGGGAGCTCCTCTCCTCGGACGGCTCCATCTTCGTGCACCTCGACTGGAAGAAGGCCCACCCCGTAAAGACCATCATGGACGAGGTCTTCGGGGAGGAGAACTTCCTGAACGACATCGTATGGAGCTACGGCGGGAGGGGCGCAAAGGCCATAGCCGGGCAGTTCTCCCGCAACCACGACATCATACTCTGGTACCGGAAGGAAAAACACGTCTTCAACCAGATATTCGTCGAGCGGCGCGTCAAGAAGGGCGAGGGCGGCTTCAGGCAGGACGCCGAGGGGCGCTGGTTCAAGACCTCCCCGCGCGGCGACTACACCGAGCGCAGCATCGCGGAGCTGAGGAAGGCCGGAAGGGTGCACGAGACGCGGAACGGGAAGATAAGGATAAAGTACTTCCTGCGCGAGGACGGGGACTACGTCATAGAGGACAGGCTCGTGGGGGACGTCTGGGACGACATACCGGACGCCATGCACATACGCGGCGCGGAGAAGACCGGATACCCCACGCAGAAGCCCGAGGCGCTCCTTGCGCGCATAATCTCGGCCGCATCCAACGAGGGGGACCTCGTGCTCGACGCCTTCGCCGGGGCGGGCACCGCCCTTGCGGCCGCCGAGAAGCTCGGCAGGCGGTGGATAGGCATCGACTCCGGCGCTCTGGCCATTCACACCATCGAAAAGAGGCTCCTTACCATGTACGCCCCTTCGCAAGGCCAGAAAAAGGGCCGCGCGAAAAGGTGCTCCCCGTTCACGCTCTATATAACCGGAGACAAAGACGACGGCTGCGGGCACGCCCATGCCCGCGCACCCGAGGTCGAGTGCGGCTACTCCATAGACGAACAGACGCAGGAGTGCGTAATAAAGGTTGAACGCTTCTCGAGCCCGGGCGCGAAGGCCGCCGGGCCGAAAGGCCTCGACGCCCTCTCCTCGGTGATGATAGACTTCAACTTCGACCACCGCGCCTTCCACCTCGACAGGGCCTGCTTCGCCGAAGAGCTGCGCGAACGGGACTACACCATCCGCTTTCCCCTTGATAAGGTCAAGGGGGAGGTGATGCTCATCTACACGGACATATCCGGCAACGAAAGCTGGTTCGCCGGGGAGATAAGCTGAGGATTCCTGAGAGAACCTTTTTGTAAAGAAGGTTCTCTCAAACTCTCTCCAAAAACTTTCAGTTCTTCCCGGCGAGCCCCCTGCAGTGGGGCTCGCCGGGAACTAAAAATCTTTGAAGGGGGCATGGGGGAAACATTTCTATAGAAAGTTTTTCCAAAGAGTTTTCAGCAGCCGTTAAAAAATTTTATGAAAAGGATTCACCCTATTTTAATGTTTTTTGGCGATAATATCATGCGGGCGAGCCATATTTCGGCTCAATATTCCGCCGGAACTGACGAAGAGGTTTGATGAGGGCCGAGCGCGGAATGAAAGGGGCAAGCCGATGAGATACTATCCGGTCTTCCTCGACCTCAGGGGCAGGCCAGCGGTCGTTATAGGCGGCGGGGCCGTGGCCGAGAGGAAGGTTGGGGGCCTGCTCGCCGCCGGGGCCTCGGTGACCGTCATAAGCCCGAGGGCCTCCAAGGGGATAGAGGCGCTGGCCGCGGGCAAGAGGATAAGGCTCGTAGGCAGGGCCTACAGGGAGGGGATGCTCGAAGGGGCGTTCATCGCCGTATGCGCCACCGGCTCGAAGGCCGCCAACGAGGCGGCCCGAAGGGAGGCGGACAAAAGGGGCGTGCTCCTCAATGTGGTCGACGACAGGGAGAGGTGCGATTTCATCGTGCCCTCGGTGGTGGACAGGGGCAGCCTCGTAATAGCGATATCGACCTCCGGGTGCAGCCCCCTGTTCGCCAGAAAGATGCGCGAGGGGGTGGAGCAGGCCGTCGGGGAAGAGTACGCCGTCTTCGTCGAGATACTCGGGGCGGTAAGGAAGAAGTTATTGAAAAGAAACACCAACAATGTTAAAAAGAAAAGAGTATTCAAGGAGTTGGTGAACTCCCCCATACCCGGCTGGCTCGCCGCCGGGGTGGTAAAAGAGGTGAATGGTTTTTTGAAAGACCTGCTCGGGGACGGGTACACGCTCTCCGGTCTCGGGATAAGAAGCAAGCCTCTCAAAAAACAACCATGAGCAACCCGCCGCAGGCAGCGGGGTATCAAAAACATATCATGATGGGTCGCCCACCAGGGGGCGGGGAACGGACCCGTTGAAAAAATCCTATAAGGAACGGACGATAAAAAATTGGTAAGCGAGTTCTTTTTTCACATAACAGCGCTGGTATACCTGGTGGCCACATTAGTCTACATAGGGTATCTCTTCTCCCACAAGGAACGGCTCCTCGGTTTCGCCCAGAAACTGCTTGTGGCCGGCTTCGTGGTGCACACGCTGACGATAATAGTCCGCTGGGCGGCCGCCGGGAGGACGCCGGCCACCAGCCTGCACGAGTCGCTCACGCTCTTTTCGTGGATACTCGTGGCCCTGTACATGTACATGCTCGTAAAGTACAAGCAGAGGGTGCTCGGGGCGTTCATCACACCGTTCGCTCTCCTGCTCCTCATATCGGCCTCGCTCCTTCCGAAAGAGATAGTCCCGCTCGCCCCGGTCCTGAAGAGCTACTGGCTGCCGGTGCACGTGATACTCGCCTTCATGGGCAACGCCTTTTTCGCCCTCGCCTTCTTCCTCGGCGTCATGTACATCATCCAGGAGAGGTACCTGAAGAGCAGGAAGCTGAAGGGGCTGTACTTCGTGCTCCCATCCCTGGAGACTCTCGACGAGCTCAACTACAAGTGCCTCCAGTACGGTTTCCCCCTCCTTACCATCGCCATGATAACCGGGGCCATATGGTCGGAGTACGCCGTTGGGAGCTACTGGGACTGGAGGCCGCGCCAGATATGGTCGCTCATAACGTGGTTCCTCTACGCCGCGCTCCTTCACGGGAGGCTTACGGCCGGGTGGAGGGGCAAGAAGGCCGCCATGCTCTCCGGCGCGGCGTTCCTCGTGCTCCTGGCCTCGTTCTTTATCATAAACCTTGCATCGGGAGGGGCTCACGGGCTGCTGCAGTAAGACCTGACCCGGCCGGACGGCCCGGCCGGGAGCTGAAAACAGACGCCGCCGAATTAGAGATATGAACCTGATAATAGTAGGACTGAACCATAAGACCTGCACGGTCGAGATACGCGAGAAGCTCTCGTTCCCGGCGCAGACCATCGGAGAGCCGCTAAAGAGGCTTACGGGCCACTACGGCCTGAACGAGGGCGTCATCCTCTCTACCTGCAACAGGGTAGAGGTGCTCGCCATCACCAGCGACATGGAAAAGGGCGTCTGGCAGATAAAGCGGTTCCTCTC
>JBHHYT010000097.1:0-8088 GCA_046757705.1 Thermodesulfobacteriota bacterium | reverse complement strand
CTGCGGCTGTGGTGTTGTGGAAGAACACTGCCGCCTGCTCGCCGCATCTTCCACAGGTCACATCTTAATGCTCGCTTTTTTGGGGATTGGGGGTTATGCGCGCTCGGAACCGTACCGGGTATGTAGACTTCCCCCTTTTCCAAAGGGGGATTGAGGGGGATTTGCCGGGGGGAACGAGCAGACCCCTTCAGACGATCTTTCACCGGGGGATAGAAATCTTTTCCCTTGAATTCTCCTCGAGTATGATTTAAACTTTCCTGTCTTTGTTGCCTCCGGCGCGCCGGGGGCGGCGCTCACGCCTGTCATTGGAAATGCTTAAATAACAATAAGTTAGGGAATATGGCAAGGACCATAGCTGTCGCCAACCAGAAGGGTGGGGTGGGCAAGACCACCACCGCGGTCAACCTGGCCGCGAGCCTCGCCGTGGCCGAGAAGAGGGTGCTTCTCGTCGACTTCGACCCGCAGGGCAACGCCACCAGCGGCCTCGGCGTGGAGAAGAACGGCTCCGGGAGCATATACCACGCCCTCATAGGGCAGGAGGAGATAGGGACGCTCGTCAAGAGCACGGAGCTCCGGTACCTGAAGGTCGCGCCCTCATCCATCGACCTCATCGGGGCGGAGCTCGAGCTCGTGGATGCGCCGGGCAGGGAGTTCAAGCTCAAGGAGTGCCTCTCCGGCATAAAGCGCCACTTCGACTACGTCATCATAGACTGCCCGCCTTCCCTGAGCCTCCTTACGGTAAACGCGCTCGCGGCCGCCGACTCGGTCCTTATCCCGCTCCAGTGCGAGTACTACGCGCTCGAGGGCATAAGCCAGATACTCCACACCATAGACCTTATAAAGGAGGGGCTCAACCCCGACCTCGAGATAGAGGGCATAGTCCTCACGATGTTCGATTCCCGCAACAACCTCGCGCATCAGGTCGAGGACGAGATACGCGAGCACTTCAAGGAGAAGGCCTTCAAGACTATGATACCGAGGAACGTGAGGATATCCGAGAGCCCTTCCTTCGGCAAGCCCGTGCTCCTTTACGATATACACTCAAAGGGCGCGTTGAGCTATATGGAGCTTGCCAAGGAGATGCTGCTCTCAGCGAATTAGTCAATGGAAACAAGATGTTATGCCGTCAGCAACGCTGTGGGGAGCGCGTAGAGAGAATTATTCAAACCGAAGAGGGGCTATATTATGTCAAATAAGACCAAGAGGGTGCTTGGCAGGGGGCTGGGCGCGCTCATAGGGGGAGGGGGTTCCGGGGGCGCTGGCGGTGCCGCCCGGCCGGCGGCTTCGACGGGTGAGGGCGACCGCCGTCGGTATCTTTCGTGTCCGGTTGCCGAGATAAGCCCGAACAGCACGCAGCCGAGGAAGAGCTTCGGCGAGGCGGCGCTCAGGGAGCTTGCCGCCTCCATCAGCGAGAACGGCGTCATAGAGCCGTTGATCGTCAGGAGGGACTCCGGCGGCTTCGAGCTGATAGCGGGAGAGCGGAGGTGGAGGGCCTCGAAGATGGCCGGCCTCTCCGAGGTCCCCGTCGTCGTAATCGACGCCACCGACGAGCAGAGTCTCGAGTTCGCTATAATAGAGAACATACAGCGGGAGGACCTGAACGCCATAGAGGAGGCCGAGGCGTACAGGAGCCTCGCGGACAGGTTCAGCCTTTCGCAGGAGGAGGTCGCGCGCAGGGTCGGCAAGGAGAGGGCGACGGTCGCCAACTACATGCGTCTGCTCAAGCTCCCCCCGGAGGTGAAGGAGGAGCTTGTCAAGGGCTCGATATCCATGGGGCACGCGCGCGCCATCCTCTCGGTCGAGGGCCACTCCGCGCAGACGGAGCTCTGCAGGAAGGTCATAACGAAGGGGCTCTCCGTAAGGGAGGCGGAGAGGCTCGCGAGCAGGGGCCCGTCGGCCGGGAAGCGGAAGGGCGCGGGCACGCAGGCCGGGGCGTACGTCGAGCTTGAGCAGGAGCTGCGGGAGATATTCGGCACGAAGGTCTCCCTCAAGGACAGGAACGGCAAGGGCAGAGTGGAGATAAACTACTTCTCGGCCGACGAGAGGGAGAGGGTGCTCGACCTTCTGCGCTCGACGGCGAGCGGAGCGTTCTGATCTCCCCCGGGTGGTTTCCCGGCGGCTTGCTGGCGCGTACAGGGATAGATTTTTCTCGGATGTCCCGCCGCTTGCGGCGGGGCTGTTCATAGAGGGTACTGCTGAAAAAACGCCTGAACGGGAGGGGATGCGATGTTCGGAAAAGATAACAACGGCGAGAAAAAGGGCGGCGACGTCATAGGCTTTATCGGCAAGGGCATGACCGTCGAGGGCAAGCTCTCCTTTAACGATACCGTCAAGATAGACGGCAACTTCAAGGGAGAGATCATCTCCTCCGGCACCCTGGTCATCGGGGAGAGCGGATACGTCAACGGCGAGGTGAAGGTCGGCGGCGCGGTCATTACCGGAGAGCTAAAGGGCTCGCTCGACGCCTCCTCGCGCGTGGAGCTCCGTGCCCCCGCGAAGCTGTTCGGAGACATAAAGACCCCCAACCTTCTAATAGGCGAGGGGGTGGTCTTCGAGGGCAACTGCATCATGGTCAAGCGCGAGAAGGCCCCAGAGAGGGCCCCATCGGCCTTCAGCTACGGGGAAAAAGCTGAAAAAGTCGTCTAAAAAAAGCTTTTTTATTGTTTCCACGACCGCTTTATGAGAAAGTAATATGCTAAGCCGCAAGTTCGGGCTCTCCGCCCGGGGGCGGTCCGGCTGGGTGGGCGGTCCGCGAGTGGGGGGGCTGCAAGGGGTAGGCGGTCCGCGAGTGGCCTGCAAGTGGTCGGCTGTGATTGGGGGCCGTTATTGAGAGGCGTGCGCCCTGCTTTGCGGTCGTTCCCGTTCCGTGTGTTGGAGGCGCCGTCCCGGCCTCCGGTAGTGCGCCCTATCCTGCGGGCCTTGAGCCCGGAGGGATTTAATTCAAAAAATTTTAAAAAAAGCGGGTTTGAATCCTCCGCGCCTTTCACAAGGAGCTCTTCCGAATATGCTAAAGGCCAGCAAGATATGGATGGACGGAAAGTTCGTCGACTGGGACGACGCCAATGTCCACTTGATGACGCATACGCTCCACTACGGGCTCGGTGTCTTCGAGGGCATCAGGTGCTACGAGTGCGAGGACGGCGGCACCGCTATATTCAGGCTCCCCGAGCACACCGACAGGCTCTTCGCCTCGGCGCACATAAGCCTCATCGACATCCCGTTTACGCAGGAGGAGATAAACGAGGCGACCGTCGAGACGGTGCGCGTAAACGGCCTCAAGCAGGGCTACATCCGGCCCCTCGTCTACCTCGGCGCCGGGAGCATGGGGCTGTTCCCCAAGGACAACCCCATAAAGGTCGCCATAGCCGCGTGGAACTGGGGCGCCTATCTCGGGGAAGAGGGGCTTGCCAACGGGATAAAGGTCAAGATATCCTCCTTTTCGAGGAACCACGTCAACAGCGGCATGACCAAGGCCAAGATAGTCGGCAACTACGTCAACTCCATACTCGCCAAGCGCGAGGTCGTGGCCTCGGGCTTCGACGAGGCCCTTCTGCTCGACACCGAGGGCTACATCTCCGAAGGCAGCGGAGAGAACATATTCATCGTCAAGGACGGGGTATTGAAGACCACCTCGCTTACCTCCATACTCAAGGGCATCACGAGGGACTCGGTCATCACCATAGCTCAAGACAAGGGCATCGCCATCGTCGAGGAGAGGTTCACCCGGGACGAGCTGTACACCGCCGACGAGGCCTTCTTCACCGGCACGGCCGCGGAGATAACGCCCATCAGCGAGGTGGACAGGCGCAAGATAGGCAAGGGCAGGCCGGGGCCCGTCACCAGCGAGATTCAGGAGACCTTCTTCGACGCGGTCAAGGGCGGGAACAAGGATTACGGGAGCTGGCTATGGCGCGTTTGACGCTTGCCTGAAAAAGACAGGAGGCTACGGTGAAAGGACACGGCCGGACATAGAATGAAAAAAAAGTTTAAAGAAGAGTCCGTAATATTCATAAGCGTGCTCAAGTGGCTCGTCCTCGCCACGTTCGTAGGCATCATAGTGGGCTTCGCCGTCACCGGCTTTCTAAAGGCGCTTCGGTACGCCACCTTCTACACAGGCGAGTACACATACTACTACCTCGCCCTTCCCGTCGCGATGTTCCTGAGCACCGTCATAATCGACTACCTCGCCCCGGACGCCGAGGGCCACGGCACCGAGAAGGTCATAGAGGCGGTGCACAAGCATTCGGGCAGGATAAAGGCGATGGTCGTGCCCGTCAAGCTCGTTACCACGATAATCACCCTTGCGATAGGCGGCTCCGCCGGAAAGGAAGGCCCATGCGCCCAGATAGGCGCCGGGCTCTCCTCGGTCTTCGCCGACATCCTCCGCTTCTCCGACGTTGACAGGAAAAAGCTCGTCATCTGCGGCATAAGCGGCGGCTTCGCCTCGGTCTTCGGGACCCCCATAGCCGGGGCCATATTCGGCATAGAGGTCCTGTTCGTGGGCTCGATACGCTACGACGTGCTGCTTCCCTCGTTCGTGGCGGGCATCGTAAGCTATCAGATATCCTCATGGCTCGGCATCGGGTACTTCTACAACCCCATCACCTTCGTGCCGGTCTTCTCCGACGCGTTCTTCATAAAGATGGTCATCGCGGGCATATTTTTCGGCTTCTGTTCCTTCGTCTTCATCGAGATACTCAACTTCGGCAAGTTTGCCTCGTCGAAGCTGGCGCTCACCAAGCCTGCAAAGGCGGTGGTGGGCGGCGTCGCGCTCATAGTGCTTACCCTCATATTCTCCAAGCAGTACCTCGGCCTCGGCCTCGATACCATGGAGAGCGCGCTCGAGGGCGGGGACGTCCCGTACTTCGCCTTTCTGCTGAAGAGCATATTCACCTCCATCACCCTCAACTTCGGTGGCAGCGGAGGCATCGTAACCCCCATATTCTTCGCCGGGGCAACGGCGGGCTCGATCTTCTCGAAGATACTCGGCGTCGACCCGGCCATGCTTGCGGCCATCGGGCTCGTAAGCCTTCTGGCGGGCTGCGCCAACACCCCCATATCGGCGAGCATCATGGCCGTGGAGCTCTTCGGCCCGCAGGTAGCGCCCTACGCCTCCATAGCCTGCGTCATAAGCTTCGTCATAGCCGGCCACCGCAGCGTCTACCCCTCGCAGGTCCTCTCCATAAGGAAGTCCTCCTCCATAAAGGTCGAGATAGGCGCGGAGCTCGAGAACCTGACCCCCTCCTTCGAGCGCAGGGAGAAGAGCCTCATAGACCTGCTGCGCTCCATACAAAGATTCATCCTCAGGAAAAAACCTGGCGATGGCCCCCCACACTGAAAGTAAAAAGAGAGAGAAGATAAGGCCCGGGGACGTAATGGGGCTCGTCTGGCCCCGCGACAGGCTCAGGGCCCGGCGCGTCCAGGAGCTCCTGCGTGAAGAGACACGGATAGTCCCGCTGCCCGGAACCCCCCGTCTCGTGGCCGGTGTCGACGCCGCGTTCTTTGATGACAGGATCGTCGGTGTGGCCTGCCTCTACACCTATCCCGGCCTCGTCCTCGTCGAGCGCGCGCACGCCGTAAGGAAGGTAACTTTTCCGTACATACCGGGGCTGCTCTCTTTCCGCGAGGGCCCGGCCTTGATCGAGGCCCTCGGCTCGCTCTCGTCCCGCCCCGACGTGGTGCTCTTCGACGGGCAGGGGATAGCGCACCCGAGGGGCCTCGGCATCGCCTCCTTCGTGGGCGTGCTCACGGGTATGCCGTCCATAGGGTGCGCCAAGAGCAGGCTGGTCGGCGAATACGATGAGCCGGGCCCTTCGAGGGGGAGTCGTTCCAGCCTGCGGTACGAGGGGCGCATTGTCGGGGCGGTATTGAGGACGCGCGAGAACGTACGCCCGCTCTTCGTCTCCCCGGGCCACCTCGCGGACATCGACGGCTCGGTCGAGGTCGTAATGGGGTGCGTCAGGTCCTTCAGGCTCGCGGAGCCGGTGAGATGCGCCGACATCATGACGAAGGAGCTGAAAAAAGACCCCCGCATACGCTCCGGGGCCTGACCCCGCGAGGACCCGCTCCCCTAAAGACCGGAAAGATGAAAACGCATCGCGAGCCCGTTTCCTTAAAAACCGAAAGATGAAAACGCTTCGCGAGCCCGCTCCCTTAAAGACCGAAAGATGAAAACGCTTCGCGAGCCCGCCGAGCCGGCCCCTTGCCGCGGGGCCGGCGGGCAGGATGTGGTTAGTTGCAGGATTTCCTGGACAGGTTGCGTCAGCCCGCCTTGCTCTCCGCCGCGTGCGCGACGAGGAAGGCGTCAGCCTCCATAAGCTCGGGGGCGGGCTTGCCTATGAGGTAGCCCTGCGCGTAATCGACGCCGAGCTTTTTGAGCAGGCGGAAGGTCTCCTCGTTCTCAACGAACTCCGCCACGGTCTGCACGTTGAGGCTGCGGGCCACGTCGGTCATGGCCTTTACGAAGACCTGGTCGTTCGGGCTCTCCGGGAGCTTTTTAATAAACGAGCCGTCTATCTTTATGTAGTCGACCTGCATCTCGCGCAGGTATGTGAACGAGGTGAAGCCTACCCCGAAGTCGTCGAGAGAGAAGTGGCAGCCGAGCGACTTGAGCGATTTAATGAACTGTATCGCCCGCTCCAGGTCGCTTATGGTGGCCGTCTCCGTTATCTCGAATATCAGTCTGCCGGGGTCCGCGCCGGTCTCCTTTATCTTCTCCTTGAGGAACGAGAGCAGCTCTTCGTCGCCGAGGTCCTTGCCCGACAGGTTCATGCCGAAGCTGAAGGTCTTGCCCTGCCTCTGCATCTCGGCCTGCTTGCGCATCGTCTTTTCCGTTATGGCCCTGTCTATGGAGCCTATGAGGGCGAACCTCTCGGCAATGTCGATGAAAGCGCCGGGCAGGAGTACGGAGCCGTCTTCATCGCGCATACGCGCCAGCGCCTCGAAGTGGTGCACCCTGTTGTCCGCAAGGCTCAATATCGGCTGGAACCACGGCTCGAACCTGTCCTCGTGAAGCGCCGTCAATATCTTCTCCTTCCAGATCAGCCGGGAGTGTACCTTCTCGAGGTCCCTGTCCTCGGGGCGGTAGAGGTGTACCCTGTTCCTCCCGAGCTCCTTCGCCCTGTACATGGAGGCGTCGGCCTTTGTGAGCAACGCCCTCGTGGTTATCCCGTGGTGCGGGTATACGACGACCCCGATGCTGGCGGTCGTGGAAAGAGGCGGTTTTTTCATCTGGAACTTTTCCGCGTCCCTCCTGAACTCCTCGGCCGCCTGCAGGCCCTCGGCCTCGCTGAACGAGGGGAGCAGCACAGCGAACTCGTCGCCGCTGAGGCGTGATATTATCGGCTCCACGTCGTCCTTTTTAGCGTATTCCTTCTTTATCCGCTCGAGCGTGCCGCGAAATAGCTTGGAGAGGCGGAACAGGAGGTTGTCCCCGGCCCCGAGGCCGTAAGTGTCGTTGGCGTACTTGAAGTCGTCCATGTCCATGAGGAGCAGCGCGCCCTGGTGGCCGTTGGCCTGCGTGGATTCTATCCACTCGTCGCACAGCTCGATGAACCGTGTGCGGTTGTACAGCCCGGTCAGCTCGTCGTGGTGGGCGATGTACTTCATCCTCTCCCCGGAGAACCTCTTCTCGGTCACGTCCTCCTGCACGGCGAGGAAGTGGGTTGTCTCGCCGCGTTCGTTCTTTATCGGGGAGATGATGGTGTTGCACCAGTAGTACCCGCCCCCCTTCTTCCTGTTCTTGTAGCTCCCGCGCCAGGTCTTTCCCGAAAGGATCGTCCTCCAGAGCTCGTTGTACTCCTTGTCCGAGACCTCCCCGGAGGAGAGTATCCTCGGCGTCTGGCCCACGGCGTCCTTCTGCGAGTACCCCGTTACCTGCTCGAACATGGGGTTTACGTACTCTATCACGCCGTTGATGTCGGTTATGAATACTATGTTGACGCTCTGCTCGATGGCCATGGAGAGCTTTTTCAGCTCCAGCCGGGTCTTCTCCATCTCGGTTATGTCCTGGATGGTGCCTATCATGCGCAGCGGCGCCCCCTCGGGGCCGAACGTCCCTTCCCCCTGCTCGTGCACGGTGCGCACGCT
>JBHHYT010000096.1:0-8302 GCA_046757705.1 Thermodesulfobacteriota bacterium | reverse complement strand
TGGTCGGGGCGAGAGGATTCGAACCTCCGACCACTGGTACCCCATACCAGTGCGCTACCAGACTGCGCTACGCCCCGTCACATTTTCCCTTCCTCTTCCCTGAAACCTCTTCTCCCCTGCCCACGGCCCTATGAAGCGGGGGGCGGGCGATTGGGGTCGAATTACAGATTATATATTATGTACGGCCCTAATGACACAAAAATCTTTTTTTAAAATAACTTTTTCAGGCCCCTGCGCTCGGCCCGTTCGCTCCATAACCTTCGCTCCGCTTTACGCAGTCCCCTTTGGTGAAGGGCTCCACTTACGCCCCCTTACGCCCCCCTGCGCCCCCATTCGCCCCCCTGCGCCCTCCGCCAACCGCCAACCGCCCGATCGGGCCCGGACTCAGGCGAGTATCTTTCTGATGGAGTTGAGCTCTTTTTTTATGGAGTCGATGGTGCTGCGGTAACGTGTCTCGCTGAATGGGAAGTCGAGCTGTTTCGCCTTCTCGGCCCGTATTTCCTTGATCCTCTTCTTCGCCCCTTCGAGCGTGAATTTTTCCTTGTATAATAACTTCTTTATTTCGAGGATGAGCTCTACGTCTCTCTTGCTGTAGACCCTCTGTCTGGTGCTCGACTTCTTCGGGCTTATTATCTTGAACTCGTTCTCCCAGTACCGCAGTACGTAGGGTTTGACCTTTGTAAGGTCGGCGACCTCGCCGATCTTAAAGTACAGCTTCTCGGGTATCTGTTTCTGTGTCATGGGGGGTCATCTCCACTTGAGGTCCGCATCCCCTTGATATCAGCCACGACCGCGTCCGGTTTCATGCCACACTTTTTCTTCGAGCTACCTCCGCCGCTACGGTCCTCAGGCCGAGGGCTGGACGTTTATGGCCTTCTTGAGCAGCTGGCTCGCCTTGAAGGTCATGACCTTCCTCTGCTCTATCGTAATCTCGGTGCCGGTCTGCGGGTTCCTTCCCCTGCGGGCCCTCTTGTGCCTTATCGTAAAATTACCGAAGCCGGATATCTTGACCTTCTCCCCGTTCTCGAGGGTCCTTTTTATGGTCTCGAATATCTCTTCGACAACGCCCCCGACGTCCTTCTTTGAAAAACCCACCTTCTCGAAGATAATCTCTACAATGTCCGCCTTTGTCATAGTAAACCTCCTGTCGTGTCGGCCGTTAAGATTTACATATTCCGGGTATCTCCTCCCCTTATCTCCACGTCGAACCTCTTCTTCAGCTCCGCGGCTACGGACGAGTGAGCGTCGTCTACCTCCTGGTGCGTGAGCGTCCTGTCCTTCGACCTGTAGACTATCCTCAGGGCGATGCTCCTCATACCCTCAGGGATTGAGCCACCATAGTATACATCAAACAATTCAACCCTTTCAACAAGTTTTGTATTTAAAAGTTCGATAGAGTTGATTATTTTCATATACGGCACGTTCTCATCGATTATGAACGCCATATCCCTCGTAGACTCGGGGAAGCGCGGGACCGGCGTATACGCCCTCTGGCGTCCGAGCATGGCGGAGAGGGCCTCGACGTCGAGCTCGAAGGCGAAGGCCGGCCTTTTGAGCTCGAAACGCGCGGCGAAGTCGGGGTGGACCTCCCCGAAGACGCCCGCCTGCGATGAACCTATGGAGACTACGGCGGACTTGCCGGGGTGGAAGACGCCCGCCTGCGATGGCCCCGGGGCCTCGACGGCAAGCGGCCCCTCGGCGCCGACGGAGGCGAAGAGCTTCTCGACGATGCCCTTGACGTCGAAGAAGTCGAGCTGCTCCTTCGGGTAGCTCCACGACCTGCCCCCCCTGCCCCAGCGCCTGCCGTACATCAGCCCGGCAAGCTTCCAGCTCTCGGCCGGCAGCTTCTCTCCGGGGACGGGCACGAAGGCAGGGGCAAACTCGAAGATGCGCAGGTCCTCGTTCTTTCGCACGATGTTGCGCCTCAAGGTGTCGAGGAGCGACGGCAGCAGCGTATCCCTCATAACGACCTGCTCCTCGGTAAGGGGGTTCAATATCGTCACCCCGGGCCTGTCCGGGGCGCCGGTAAGACCGAAGATGTCGCGTGATACGAAGCTGTAGTTTACGGCCTCGTAGAAGCCCTCGCCGGTGAGCACACCCGAGACCTTCCTCCTTATCCGTGTCCTCGCTCCCGGCTCCCCGGCCGTTATGCGGGCAACGGGCATGGTGGTGGGTATACTGTCGTACCCGAACAGACGCGCGACCTCCTCCACGAGGTCGGTCTCCTCCTTGATGTCGAACCTGTACGAAGGCGGGGTTATCGCAAGGGTGCCCTCGCCCGCCTCATCGACCGCCATGCCGAGGCTCACCATGATGGCCTCCGCCTGCTCTACGGCAACCTTTACGCCGAGAAGCTCAGAGGTCCTGCCCATCCTTAACTTTACGGCGGAAGTCTTCAATTCCTCAGGGTAAATATCTATCATGCCCCTGGCCACGTCGCCCCCTGCAAGCTCTTTTATCATGGCCGCGGCAGCGTCGAGCGCGCCGGTGACACCGTTGATGTCGACCCCGCGCTCGAACCTGTACGAGGAGTCGGAGGAGAGCGCGGCCTTGCGGGAGGTGCGCCTTACGCTCGAAGGCTCGAACCAGGCGCTCTCGAGCAGGACGTCCGTGGTGGTCTCACCCACCTCGCTGTGCTTGCCGCCCATCACGCCGGCCAGGGCCACCGGGCCGTCGGCGTCGGCTATGACGAGCATCGACGTATCGAGCGCCCTCTCCTTGCCGTCTATGGTCGTGATCTTCTCGCCCTCGGCCGCACACCGCACGTCTATACGTGCGCCGCCCAACCTATCGAGGTCGAAGGCGTGCAGGGGCTGGCCGAGCTCAAGGAGGACATAGTTGGTCGCGTCCACGACGTTGTTTATCGAGCGGATGCCGTGGGCCTCGAGCCTGCGCCTGACCGACTCGGGCGACGGCCCGACCTTGACGCCCTTTATTACGCGCGCGGCATACCTGCGGCACGGGCACCCCTGCTCGATGGATACAGAGACGTGGTCTTGAACGGGGCTTGAGCCTTCGGCAACGGTTGCGTGCTTGACCTTGACTGCACTGCCGGTCACGGCGCCTATCTCCCTTGCCAGCCCCCTGACGCTCAAGAGGTCCGCCCTGTTGGGGGTTATGCCGACCTCCATCATGGCGTCGTTGAGACCGAGGGCCTCGCGAATATCGAGCCCGAGCGGTGTCTCCTTCGGCAGTATCATGATGCCGGCGGACTCGTCCGCCAGCCCGAGCTCCACCTCGGAGCACATCATGCCCTCGGAGACGACACCGCGTATCTTCGACCTCTTTATCCTGAAGCCGCCGGGAAGGAGAGCGCCTATGAGGGCGAGGGCCACGCGGTCACCTGGGACCATGTTCTTCGCGCCGCAGACTATGGAGAACTCATCCTTGTCCGTCCTTACCCTGCAGAGCTGGAGCCTGTCCGCGTTCGGGTGCGGCTCGCAGGACGCCACCTCGGCCGTAACGACGCCGGATATCCCGGCGCCGGGCTCCGTTACCGTCTCGACCTCGGTGCCCGTCATGGTGAGCCTCTGTGCAAGCTCGGCCACCGAAGGCAGCTCCTCGACGTACTCTTTTAACCAGTTGTAGCTAAATAGCATCTTACCGGACTCCGGGTGGATCGAACAGGCCGCACGGAAACTCACGGCGCATTGTTTTTAGATTAATTTTCAAAGGATTTCACGCCAAACCGCCCCTAACCGCGGGGCGGGAGCTGGAGCTAAAACTGGGCGAGGAACCTCGCGTCGTTCTCGAAAAGGAGGCGCAAGTCGTCGATGCCGAACTTGAGCATCGCTATCCTCTCGATGCCGAGGCCGAAGGCGAAGCCCGAGTACTCCTCGGGGTCGTAGTCGACGGCCTTGAATACCTCGGGGTGTATCATGCCGGCGCCGAGTATCTCGAGCCAGCCGCTGCCCTTGCAGACCCTGCACCCCGACCCCTTGCAGATGACGCAGCGTATGTCCACCTCGGCGCTCGGCTCCGTGAACGGGAAGAAGCTCGGACGGAACCTTATGGCCGTCTCTTCCCCGAAAAGCCGGTGAAGAAAGTGCGTCAGCGTCCCCTTGAGGTCGCTGAACCTTATCCCCTTGTCCACCATGAAGCCCTCGACCTGGTGGAACATGGGGGAATGTGTGATGTCGGAGTCCCTGCGGTATACCGTGCCCGGGGCGATCACCTTCAGAGGAGGCGTCCTCGATAGCATGACCCGTGGCTGCACGGAGGAGGTATGCGTGCGGAGCAGGACGTCGTCACCTATGAAGAAGGTGTCCTGCATGTCCCTCGCGGGATGGTCTTTGGGGAAGTTTAACGCCTCGAAGTTGTAATAGTCGAGCTCGACCTCCGGGCCTTCGGCCACCTCGAAACCGAGGCTCGTGAAGATGTCCTCTACATCATCGGTCACCTGCGTGACCGGGTGCGCCCTGCCGGGCAGCTCCGTCCTGCCGGGCAGGGTTATGTCCACGCGCTCCTTCATAAGGCGCGCGGCCCTGTCGGCGGCGCCGATGGAGGCCAGAAGCCTCTGCGCCTGCTCCTCTATCCGGCCCTTTACCCTGTTGATGGCCTCGCCCGCGGCCTTCTTATCCTCGGGGGGCAGGCCGCCGAGCTCTTTGAAAAAAGCGGTCAGCTCGCCCTTCCTGCCGAGGAAACGGGTCTTGATCCTGAGTATCTCGTCCTTCGAGGCGGCCTTCGCCAGCTCGGCGAGGGCCGTATTCAACAGGCTTTCAAGGTGCTCCGTCATGCGGCAAGGGTATTCTTCGCTATCTCGACGACCTTCGTGAAGGCGGTCGGGTCGTTTACGGCCATCTCCGCGAGCGCCTTCCTGTCCATCTCGACATTGGCCTTGATAAGGCCGTTCATAAGGCGGCTGTAAGTGATGTCGTTGATGCGGGCCGCCGCGTTTATCCTCGCTATCCACAGGCTGCGTATCTCGCGCTTCTTGGTCCTGCGGTGCGCGTACGCGTAGACCATGGCCTTGTCCACCGCCTCCGTGGCTATGCGGTAGAGCTTGCTCTTGCCCGCCCTGAAGCCCTTGGCGGCCTTCAGTACCTTCTTCCTGTTCTTCTTGGCGTTTACGCCTCTTTTAACCCTCGGCATCTTGCTCTCTCCTACGTGGGAATATTGAAATTACTGTACATTAATACGACAGTATTCCTCATACAAAATAAGATGATACGAGAAATACTTAAAGCAACGCGGCAACCCCTTAGCTGTAAGGGATAAGCTTCCTGATGCTTGCCTCGTGGCTCGAGGAGACAAGGCCGCCCTGCCTCAAGACCCGCTTTCTCTTGCTGGCCTTGCTGGTAAGGATGTGCCTCATCCCCTGCTTCCTTCTCTTTACCTTGCCGGTGCCGGTGAGCTTGAACCTCTTGGCGGCCCCTCTGTTCGTCTTTATCTTCGGCATCTACGTATTCCTCTTTCTCTCATTTATGTTTTCTGCTGGCTCGGCGCAACAAGCATGCTCATGTTCCTGCCCTCGAGCTTGGGGCGCGACTCAACGATGGCCACGTCCTTGAGTTCCTCGGCCACGCGGTTGAGCATGCCCATCCCGAGCTCCGTGTGCGTTATCTCACGGCCCCTGAAGATGATGGATATCCTGACCTTGTCCCCGTCCTCAAGGAACCTCCTCGCGTTGCGGAGCTTGAACTGAAAATCATGTTCCTCGGTCTTTCCGCGGAGTTTTATCTCCTTCATGTGGATGGTGGACTGTTTCTTCTTGGCGTCCTTCGCCTTCTTGCTCATCTGGTACTTGAACTTGCCATAGTCCATTATCCTGCAGACCGGCGGGTTGGCCGTAGGGGCTACCTCGACGAGGTCAAGTCCAGCGTCCTCGGCCGTAGCCAGCGCTTCCCTTGTTGGCATGACGCCGAGCTGGTTGCCCTCGGAATCGACGACGCGGACCTGCGAAACCCTTATCATCCTGTTTACTCTTACCGTATCTTTTGCTATAAAAGCTCACCCCCCTTGCGGTACGTCCTCTTTTTTCAAGATGGTTATAAACTCATCGAGCGGCATCGGTGGAAGGTTCCCGCCTCCGCGCGCCCTCGGGGCTACAAGCCCCTCCTTCTGCTCGTTGTCACCGATTACGAGCTGGTATGGTATCTTCTTCAGCTGCGCCTCGCGTATCTTGAAGCCGAGCTTCTCGTTCCTCAGGTCGGAGACCGCCCTGAAGCCTTCCTTCTTGAGCCTGTCGGCGACAGAGGCGGCATACTCGTTGTTCCTGTCGGTCACCGTAAGCGCCGTCACCTGCACCGGAGCGAGCCAGAGCGGGAACGCCCCGGCGTAGTGCTCGATAAGGCAGCCGAAGAACCTCTCGAGAGAGCCCATAAGCGCCCTGTGTATCATTATCGGCCTCACATCGGCGCCGGTCTCGTCCCTGTAGGTGACGTCGAACCTCTCCGGGAGGTTGAAGTCCACCTGTATGGTGGAGCACTGCCAGGACCTTCCGATGACGTCCTTTATCTTTATGTCTATCTTCGGCCCGTAGAAGACGCCCTCGCCCGGGTCTATGCTGTAGGCGAGCCCCGTAGCCTCGAGCGCGCTCTTCAGGGCGCCTTCGGCCCGGGCCCAGTTCTCAAGGTCCCCGACGTACTTCTCGGGCCGGGTACTCAGGTAGACGTCAAACTCATTAAAGCCGAAAGACTTCAATATGTAAAGGGTAAATTCGAGCACACCCTTTATCTCCCCCTCGAGCTGGGAGGGGGTCATGAATATGTGCGCGTCGTCCTGCGTAAAGCCCCTGACCCTCAAAAGCCCGTGCAGCACCCCGGAGCGCTCGTACCTGTAGACCGTGCCGAGCTCCGCGTACCTTACCGGCAGGTCCCGGTAGCTCCTCAGGTGGCTCTTGTATACCTGGATGTGGAACGGGCAGTTCATCGGCTTTACGATGTAGTCCTGCCCCTCCACGTCCATAGGTGAGAAGAGGTTCTCCCTGTAAAAGTCCCAGTGGCCGCTCTTCTTCCAGAGGTCGACGACGGCTATGTGCGGCGTGTATATTATATCGTAGGAGCCCTTTACGTGCTCTCTCTTCCAGAAGTCCTCGATCAGCCTCCTTACGGTCGAGCCGTTCGGGTGCCAGAGCACGAGCCCGGCGCCTATGTCCTCGCTCGTGGAGAAGAGGTCGAGCTCACGGCCGAGCTTCCTGTGGTCCCTCTTCTTCGCCTCCTCTATGCGGGCGAGATGCTCTTCGAGCGCCTTCTTAGCGGGGAAGGCCGTGCCGTATATCCTCTGGAGCATCTTGTTCTTCTCGGAGCCCCTCCAGTAGGCGCCGGCCGTGCCCGTGAGCTTGAACGCCTTGACGTACCCGGTCGAGGGCAGGTGCGGCCCCCTGCACAGGTCAACGAAGTCGTCCTGCCTGTATACGGTCACCTCCGGGGCGTCTATCTCCCCGATTATCTCCTCCTTGTAGGTCTCGCCCATGGAGGCGAAGAGCGCCGCGGCGTCCTGCTTCCCGAGCGTCTGTGCCTTGAAAGGGTAGTCCGCCTTTATTATCTCCCGCATCCGGGCCTCTATCTTTTCGAGGTCCTCCGGGGTGAACGGGCGCTCGGTATCGAAGTCGTAGTAAAAGCCGTCCTCTATGGCGGGGCCTATCGCCACCTTCACATTCTCATAGAGGGACTTTACGGCCTGCGCCATGATGTGGGAGGCGGAGTGGCGCAAGATCTCGAGGCCCTCCTTCGAGTCCGTTGCCACGGGCTCTACGCAGACCGCGCCATCCGGCGCCTCGCCGAGCCTGGAGCCGAGGTCCCTTGACACCCCGTCCACCCTGACGGCGCAGGCGCCCTTGAGCAGGGCCCTGTCGTGGGCCTTGAACACCTCGAAGAATGTTACGCCCGCCTCGAAGTCCTTCTCCCCGCCGTCCGGGAATCTCACCTTTACCACAAGCCTACCGTTCGTTTGAATTTTTCAGCGGGCCAATCCCACGTCACCGGGACACGCCCTACCTTTATACGGTTTTAACACCCCGAAGCTTGCGTCGGGGCAATCCATTTTTCAGCCGTCCATCCCACGCCACCCGGGGCGCGGCCCATCCTGATATGGTCTTTACACCCCGCTGCGGGTAGTCCGTCTATTGAAATCAACAAAAGGCATCCGACTATGCCTTTTAGCCCATCGACCTTTGATTACGCCTGCGGGGCCTAATAAAGGAATGGTAGGCACGGGCGGTTTCGAACCGCCGACCTCTACCGTGTCAAGGTAGCGCTCTACCCCTGAGCTACGCGCCTATATGTCCCATCTCACTCTTTCTTCTCTTTTAAAAAATGAACCGTGGCCGCACCACCGGAAGGTACTCCAGCAGAATGCCGCC
>JBHHYT010000095.1:0-8348 GCA_046757705.1 Thermodesulfobacteriota bacterium | reverse complement strand
CGACAGCGCCCAACCGCGCTAATTCATTGGACAGCCATCGCGCCATGCGCTGCAAGCAGGACAAGGACGAACCCAATGAGCGCGTACCCGAGGCCGCCGATGGATCTTTTGAACAGAGACAAGCTACCCCCCCGTTATACCGAAGCGCATCTCGGTTATCTCCTCCGAGGCGCACAGGGGGCACCTTGAAGGGGTCTTGAGCCTATCCCGTTTCCTGAAGACGAAGCCGCATGAAAGGCAGGCCGAAGGATGGACAACGAAACGCGTCCCGTCACGGCCGGACGCAACCGACCTCGCTATGTGTTGCAGGTGTTCTATGACTTCTTTCTCCTTTATCCCTACGGCGCGGGATATGTCCTTTGCAGTAACGGGCCCGCCTCTGAGCGTCTCTGCGATACTCTGGCGTACTGTCAGCTCTGAAGATGTCATAGGTGGGGACAGAGGGCCGTGGTGTACGGGACCGCCCTGCGCGTGAACGGGCCCGGCGCGGACCGGCGGAAAAAGGTTGAGCATCCTTAAAAACCTCAACGAGTATAACATGTTCCGCCCGCGCGCTCAAAGCAAATTCTGCCCCGCGCATGCCAAAAAATTTGTTGACAACATTTCAGTTTTTAAATACACTCGAATAATGAGTTTTGCAGGTTTGTACAAAAGGGTTATGCCTGTGTTGCACAACCTCGACGACTTATTAATTTTCAGAAAGGAGGTTTGTGCATATGCCGACAGGTAAGGTGAAGTGGTTCAACGAGTCAAAGGGTTTTGGCTTCATTGAGCAGGATTCAGGCGAGGACGTCTTTGTCCACTATTCCGCGATTCAGGGTGACGGATTCAAAACACTCAAAGAAGGTCAGAGCGTGGAGTTCGAGATAACCCAGGACGCCAAGGGTTCAAAGGCCGTGAACGTAGTGCCCCTCTAAATCCGAATGCATTGAAACCCCCGCCAGAGATGGCGGGGGTTTTTTTATAAAATCGGCCAGAAAACCTCGAGCTTTTAAGCTCGGAGATGAATGGCCGCCCGGAGCGGAGCCAGATTTAGCAGGCGTAGCGGAGGAAATTTTCATCCTCCCCCTTGATGGGGGAGGACGGAGGAGGGGGTGAAAAAGAATCCTTCACCCTCCCCTCAATCCCCTCCCATCGAGGGAGGGGAAGCGCGAAAACTCCGGGCTTTACCCGGTGTAGTCATTTTCCGGCAGGTGCCTGTGGCAAGCGGGACCGGGTTCAGTATACGGAATCGAAGATGCCGAGTATGTGCGGCACGACCTGCTTCTTCCTCGAGATGACGTTCTTGAGCTCGAAGACGTTGTCCTCAAGCTTCGGGTAGTCGAGGTTGTAGAGCACCTCCTTTTCCGCGGCGACGAGGAACAGGGATGTCCCGTAGACTATGTCGGTAACCAGCAGGGCGGAGAGCTGCAGGTCCTTCTTCTCCTTTATCCTCGCGAGCTCCTCGGCGAGCCGCTCCTTCTCGGAGTAGAACTCCTCGAACCCGATGGTCTCCACCTGCCCTATGCCGAACTTGCGCCCCTTCACCTCGAAGACCTTGTAGTCGCCCCCGACGGCGGCGGCGGCCCCCCTTTTCTTGAGGCTCGATGTCGCGGCGAATATCTCCCTGCCGAAGGCGGCGTGGTCGAGCCCTGACCTCTGCTCCAGCCACTTTACCGCCTCCACATCCCTTTGCGTCGTGGTCGGGCTCTTGAGTATCACGGTGTCCGAGAGCACGCCGCCGAGCAGGATGCCCGCTATCTCCTTTTTTATGGGCACCCCCCTTTGCCTGTAGAGCTCGCTTACGAGCGTGGAGGTGCTGCCCACCGGGTCGCAGACGAAGGGTATGGGATGCGTGGTCTGGAAGTTGCCTATCCTGTGGTGGTCGATGACCTCGATGATGTCCACCTTGTCCGCACCGTCCACCGCCTGGGAGAGCTCGTTGTGGTCGACGAGCACGAGGCTCGTGCCCGAGGGACGCAGGAGGTTGCTCTTCGTTATCACGCCCTGCATTACGCCGTCGCCGTCGAGCACGACGAGGCCGTTTATGCCGGCAACCCTGTACTTGATGTCGTCGACGAGGTCGTCCGGAGAGGCCGTCTCCAAGGCACCGTCGCATATCCTGCACGCCGGGGTGGACAGGCGAACGAGCATGGAGGTGGTGGCGGTGTCGTAAGGGGAGACGACGATGCTCACACCCCTGGCCCTTGCCAGCTCCACCATCCTCTCCTTTACCGTGAACCCCCCGGTGACGATGAGCGCGCCCACGCCGCGCTCGATGGAGGTCATCTGTATCTCCTCCCTGTCCCCGACTATCACGGCGCAGGAGGCAGGGTCGGTGGAGCCGAGTATCTTCAGGAACGAGTCGACGGCCATCGCGCCGATGAAGACCGAAAAGGCCTTCTCCGCGCGGCCGAGGAAGTCGAGTACCGCTCTGGCCTTGAGCGTCACTATGACGTTGGCCAGAGAGGTCACGACCTCGGTCGACTTGTCCGCCTCTACGACGATGTACCTGTGGGCGAGGTCCATCAAGGTGAGCGCGCCCGCGGGCCTGCCCTCTTTGTCGAGCACCGGTATGAAGCGCACCCGCTCTTCCCGCATCAGGCGCATGACATCGAGCAGCGGCGTCTGTTCGGAGACATGCGCCACGTCCACGCTCATTATGTCCCGCGCCTTGGGGTAGACGTTGGGCAGGTATCTCGGGGAAGGGACCTTGAAGTAGTCGAGTATGAAGGCGGTCTGCGGGTTGACGTCGCCGGCCCTGGCGGCAATGACGTCCGTCCTGCCCTCTGCCCTCTTAAGCTCCGCAAGGGCTATGGCAGAGCATATGGAATCGGTGTCCGGGTTCTTGTGGCCAATGACGTAGACGGGGTCTCCCATTCTTTTTTTCATCCTCCGTTGCTTGTGCGCTTCTCATTAAATGAACAAAAAAACCGGGGAAAGAGGTCAATCTTCACCCTTCGGGCGGCGGCGCATCCTCTTGGTGGTGCCCCTTTTCTGCTTGGTCTCGATGCGGCGCTCCTTCGAGGCCCGGGTAGGACGGGTCCTCTTTCGCGGCGCGGGCCGCTCGAGTGCGCGGCGCACGAGGCCGGCAAGGCGAGCTCGCGCGTCCTCGCGGTTCCTCTCCTGAGAGCGGAAACGGCGCGCCTCTATGACGAGCACGCCGTGATCCGTCACCCTGCGCCCTCCGATACGGCGAAGCCGCGCCTTTACCTCGTCGGAGATGGCGCGGGAGGCGCCCACATCGAAGCGGAGGAATACGGCGGTGGAGACCTTGTTCACGTTCTGCCCGCCGGGGCCCCCGGCGCGCTTGAACTCCTCCTTGAGCTCGGATTCATCGATGGATATGTAGTCTGTTATCTTTATCATCTTCCGGGGGACCTCTGAATAATTCTGCCTCGAACTATTCAGAGACGAAAAAGAAAATGCGACCTTCTTTCTCTCACATTTCAAATGGCGGCACATCCATGTGCCGCGGGAGGCCTGAATAAAAATTTCCTCCGCTACGCCACCTAAATCTGGCTCCGCTCCGGGCGGCCATTCATCCCCGAGCTTTAAAGCTCGGGGTTTTCCGACCGATTTGATAAATCAGAGCTTCCTTAGTACCATAACGCGCCCTTCGGGCAAAGAAAAAACACCTGTCCGCGCGTCTCTATCGATAATATAGCACATATGGGAAACGCCGTAACCCGCTTGTTCGCGTTACGGCGTCAAAAAATCATGCCAACCGATTCAAAGGCCCCCTCACCGGAGACCCCCTCACCGGGGACCCCCGGCCCCCGACCACCTCAAAAAAAACACTCCCAAAAAAATCCGCCCCCGGCCCCTTACCAGACCCATAAGAGAGACAACCCGGTAACGTAGCCGTCTCTGCCTTCCTTGATGTCCTCGATGTCCTCGAAACCACTAACCCCTTTGACGGAAAAGTTGTCGTTAAATGCATAGAAGAGATCCATCTCGTACCATGACTTCCTGCTCGGGCTGGAGGAGTGGATACCTGTCTTCAGGTACTCGTACTCGATCCCGAAGGTTATCGGGCGGGATGCGGCGTGGTACCGGAACCTTACGAAGAGGTCGCGCTTGTCCCCACCAATATGGTGGCCTATGACACGCCCTCTGTACCTGTAGCCGTTCGAGTATGCGGCGTGTTCGTACCAGGTCGGGCCGTAACGAGCATTGCGTGCGGTGTTCGCCCACTCCACACGCAGGTCCGCGTTATAGAGCCAGAGGGGGCCCGTGAGGAATAGGCCGCATACGTTCGCCCTGCCCGAAGGGGTCTTCGTTGTGCCGGAGGAGTCCTCCGCGCCCCATTCGGTGTAGAGTTTGACGCCTGTTGCGGGAACGTACCAGGCTGAAAAGGCGTAGACGAAGGAGGCGTCCACGGAGGCGATCTGGTTGCCGTCGATCGGCGAACCCGAGCGTTCCGCGGTGTCGGAGACGGTAAATATGCTGAACCATTCCTTGAACTTCAGGCTCCTCTTGCCCTCGCCGCCGAACATGAAGACCCTGTTCAGAGCGAGCTGGAAGTGCGGGGTAAACCTCATGTCCAGACGCATGCCGAGCAGGTTTGCCCCGGGATATTCTCTGTTGTGTTCGAGACGGGCGAGGAAAAGCGTCGGTTTTATGAGGCCCAGACGCCTGAACACCCACGGCAGCGTGAAGGGGTTACGCGAGGTGAGCTTGAACATCTCGAGCGGCACGGCGTTGTTCGTTATAAGGAGGTTGCCGTTGTGCCCGGCGCCCCACCACATAGAGTCCCTGCCCGCCTCGAACTGGAAGTTTCCGAGGTTGGCGATGGCGTAGCCGCGCACAAGGTCCACGTCGGATATGTCCTCGCTCGAACGGTACTCCGGGTTCATGTATACGGCGATGGAGCCGGGCAGGCGCAGCTGCGCGTCGAAGCCCGCCCTCAGGTTGGAATGCGCGGACAGCTCGTCGCCGTTGTTGTTGGCGCTGGCGAAAAACGGGGAGTTGTCAGCATAAACGTACCTGAGGTAGATCTTCTCCGGCCTGAAGGAGGCAACCCCCCGGCCCCCGTCCCGGCTCTGTGGGGCGGCCGGGGCCTCGCGCTCGAACCTGCGCGCAAGCCTCCTTATGACAGCCCCCGCCCTTGCGGAGCGCGCCTTGCCCGCAGACCCCTGCGCCTCCCACCTGCCCCGGGCCTCGGAGAAGAGCCTCGCGCCCTCGGTCCACGTAAAGGGCCGTGTAGAGAGCATGCCGCTTTCGATAAAGCCCCTGACCTCGAGGTACTCGAGGTCGCTGTAGACGCGGCTCTCAAGCGGTATGTTGGTCGAGACCTCCGCCAGCGACAGGGCCGGAAAGAAAAACAGGAGAGCCGCAAACAACAAAAATGCAGGGCCGGAGAAGCTCAATGGTTTAAAACGCAACAATTATGACCCCCGCCGTGACCGCTATCTGGTAGAGTATCTGGGTCAGGTCCTTTATCTGCATCAGCCATGCCACCCTGTCGGTCTTCTCTGGGACTACGATGGTGTCTCCGGGGTCGAGGCTCGAGTAGACCGAGCCGAAGTCCCAGCTCCGGGTCTGCTCGTTCCAGTCGATGAGCTTCCATCTCTTGAGGTTCTCCGCGCTCAGCGCGGAGCCGTCGACCTTTATCACGTAGACCTTGCCGAGGTCGGCGAACTCGTTTGCGCCACCGGACTTCTTGATGTAGCCGGATATACCTTCGTCCGGGTCATAGATAAAGGAGGTGGGGTTCACCACCGACCCTGCCACGCTCACCACCGAGGGCCTCTCCGGGACGAAAAGGGTATCGTCGCCCTCGAGCAATATGTCATAAGGGCTTCCCTTCAGCTCCTCCGGGGGAGCGAGCTTAACCACCATCCTGCCCTTCGCCTTTGCGCTTCGCATCTTCGCAAGAAGGGCCTTTCTCTGCTCGGCTACCGCGAGCAGTTGTTTGGCGCTCTCGGCCGATGCCGCGGTCTGAACATCGCTCAGCGTCTGCGAGAACATCGTCTTCTCGAGCCTTTCAATGGCCTCGTCGAGGTTCTTCTGCTGCATGCTCTTTACGGACTCCCTGCTCAGGACCGCCCCCTTAAGGTACGCCCTGTTCGTAAAGCCACCGGCCCTTTCTATGACCGAGCTGAGCCTCTCGCCCTTCTTTACCAAGTACCTGCCGGGGAACCTGAACTCCCCGTTGAGCTTCACGAACTTCTCGTCCAGCCAATCCGGTATCTTCTTTACGAAGAGCGAGTCGTACGGGTTAAGCAGGATGTTCTCGGAGGGGTCCCCGGCCAGGGCCTTGCGCAGGTTTACCTTCTTCATCTTTATGGCCGAGAGCTTCCCGTCCTTTATCTCGTGCGTGGCGAGCTCGGCCTCATCGAGGTACGCCGACTCCTTGACGTTGCCGGAAGCGAAGACAAGGTCCCGGAGCCTCATGTTGGACGCGTACTGGAGTTTGCCCGGCCTGTTGACCTCGCCGCTGACCGTAAGGGTCCTCATGGGATCCGTCTCCAGTATCGAGTGGACCACTACCCTGTCCATGCCCCTTAGCAGGAGGTTGTCCTCCGGTACGCCGTCCATGGCCCTGCCGAGGTTGAACGTGATCAGTGAGATACCCATGGTCTCCTGGTCGGTCCTGTACAGCTCGGCGTTGCCGAGTGAGGCGTCCTTTGTAAGCCCTCCGGCGTCGAGCACCAGGTCCTTGACCGTGAGGTCCTTCTCGTAAGGGAACTCCCCTTTGTTCCTGACCTCCCCCTCTATAGAGACCTTGGGCCTATCCTGGAACATCCACCTGGAAAATACGTGTATGGTGTCCTTGGGCCGCAGCTCGATGTCGTCCTGCTCGGAGCCCTTGAAAAGACCGCCAAGATTGAACGGCAGCAGGGTTATCTCTCCCGTCTCCCTCACGGGCCTCTTTATCAGGCCGTAATCGAAGTAAGTCTCTTCAAGCAGGTCGTCAGGGCCGGTTATCACGTCCGAGAGCCTCATACCGGCCTTGAGTTCGTATTTACCCGGCCTCTTGACGTTGCCCTTGAGGTAGACCGCGTTCATATCCCTGTCGAAGATGGAGAATACCTTGACGAGGTCGGCGTCCTGAAGCGTGAAACCCTCGATACCGCCGGCCTCGGCGTTTACGTCGACGACTATTCTCTTGAGGTTGTCCTTGACCCTCTCCACCTGTATCTGCTGTGTGTAAGCGGTCGGTATCACCCCTCCGGCAATGTCGAGGAGAGAAGCGAGGGCGGTAGGGCCCTTCAGCTCGTATACGGCGGGACGCCTGACGTTGCCGGTCACGCCGACAAGAGGGCCGACCGTGGGCACGAATATGACGTCACCGTCCCGAAGCCTCAAGTCGGCGGACTTGTCCCCCCGGAGAAAAAGGTCGTAGAAGTCCATCTCCGCAACGTCCTTGCCCGCTCTCTTCAGGCGGACGTTCCTCAGGGAACCGATGGCCGAGGGGCCGCCCGAGGCGATAACGCCGTCGGTTATGGTGGACATGGCCGTCAGGTTGTAGGGGCCGGGATTCCTGACCTCCCCGAGCACGAAGACCTGTATGCTCCGCAGCTTGCCCATCGTCACGTTTATATCCGTGCCGATGATGTTCTTGACCTGTTTTTTAAGAAACCCCTCCATCTGCTTGAATCTCATCCCGGCCACCGTAAAGGGGCCGATCTCCGGTATCAGGATACCCCCGTTCCTGTCTACGGTGAGGTTGTGCCGGCCATTGAGCCTGCCCCACAGATAAACGACCACTTCGTCTCCAGGCCCTACGATATAATCGTCCGCCGCCGGCATATTGAACGAAAGATTCCTGCCCGAGGCGTTCAAGAAGATGTTGTACCCGAAGGGCATCAGTCCGGCGGGGTCCTCGATAGGCTTGTCGACGATGTACCTGTTAAAGAGAGATGCACCCTCCCTCACCGCCGGAGCCCCCTCGGCTGCGGGCCCGGCGGGAGCGTGCTTCTGTCCGGGTTTGGCCGCCCCTTTGGGCGGGACCGACTTTGCGGGCCGCATGAAGGGCCGGTGGTCGGCCGGGGTTTGAAGTTCCTTCCGGGAGACCTCCTGTTTGAACATGGCGCATTGTTCGGCTGAAAGGTTCTTGTCCTTGCAGATGGCATCGAGCGTTGCGACATCTCCGAGCGCAACGGCACACGCGGCCGTCAAAAAAAATGCCATGATTATCGCAACCGCCGTGTAGACCCTTAATACTCTACCCATAGGTAAATCTCCATTCTGTCGAGTTCGACTCTTCCTGCCCCGGTGATCTTCAAATAAGGCCATCCCGATATTACGTTCGGACCAAAAGCGGCTGTCAAGACCGCGCCGCAATAGAAACAAACGCCCCGTCCACCTCCCCCCCCCGTTGCCCACTACACCCCTCCCTCCCGCCCCTACTGCCCGCCCCT
>JBHHYT010000094.1:0-8453 GCA_046757705.1 Thermodesulfobacteriota bacterium | reverse complement strand
TGTGGAAGATGCGGCGAGCAGGCGGCAGTGTTCTTCCACAACACCACAGCCGCAGAAATGACAGCATGAAGATGTTCCACGTGGAACATACGGCAAGCAAGGGGTGCTTTCTTCCGCAACACCACTGCCGTAAGAATAACAGCATGAAAAAATTGCACAGGAAACATGCGGGGATTTACGGCTGGTTTTCAGGGGTTCTGCCGCGTGAAGACGACGTGGACGGTTACGATATCGGTCGATGGGAGGCGCACCTTATGGACCTCCGGCGCGCTCAGGCCCTCGAGGCCGGCCACCTCGAGCTCTCCGGCGTAGGCCGGGCCCTTCATCGCGATGAGCCTGCCGCCCGGCTTGAGATAGGGGCGGCCCACCGCGACGAAGTCCTTCAACTCGGAGAAGGCCCTCGATACCACGCAATCGAAGGTCCCCGCATACCTTTCCACCAGCGCCCTGTCCTCGACCCTGCCGGAGACCGCCTCTATCGAGCCTTTTACCGTGCCCCCGAGGCCGAGCGTCCTTATGATGTGCCTTATGAAGTGGACCTTCTTGGCGACGGAGTCGAGGAGCACGGATGCGAGCCCCGGCATGGCTATCTTGAGCGGTATGCCGGGGAAACCGGCCCCGGTGCCGACGTCGAGCAGCCTCTCCGTGCCATCGAGGAACCGGCACAGCGTAAGGGAGTCGAGGAAGTGCCTTACGACTATCTCGGCGTCCCCCTCGATGGAGGTGAGGTTTATCTTCCGGTTCCACGCCTTCAGCTCGCGCAGCAAGGTCATAAAGGCGGAGACCGCCCCCTCGTCGAGGCCCACACCAAGCTCCAGCGCCCCTTCCCGCAACATCTCCCTCAGCTCTTTTTCTTCCATAACCCTTTGATCTATCGGTTTTTAAGGTGGTCTGCGCCAGAATGTTCCACGTGGAACATTTTCATGCTATTATTTCCGCAGCCGTGGTGTTGTGGAAGAAAGCACCCCTTGCTTGCCGAATGTTCCACATGGAACATCTTCATGCAGTTATTTCCACGCCCGCGGCTTTATGGAAGAACGTATCCACTCGCTCCCCGGCGTTCCACGTGGAACTTTTTCATGCTGTCATTCTTACGGTAGTGGTATTATGGAAGACCGCAGCCGCCTGCGACGGAGCTCTAAACGTACGCCCCGATCTTCCTCAGATGGACCATGAGCATGGAGATGGAGGCCGGGGTCACGCCGGATATCCTGCTCGCCTGGCCTATGGACTCCGGCCTCAGCGCGTTGAGCTTCTCCCTTATCTCGGCTGAAAGGCCCGAAACCTCGTCAAAAGAGAGGCCCGGCGGTATCCTGAGCCCCTCGACCCTCTTGAAACGCACGGTCTCCTCCCTCTGCCGCCTTACGTACCCCTCGTACTTCGTCTCTATCTCCACTATCTCCGCTATGGACCGGGGGACGTCGAGCTCCCTGCCCGCGACCCTGTACGCACCCGCAAGCGTCATGCCGGGGCGGCGGAGCAGCGCCCTGAGGGTGGTGGATTTTTTGAGCTCCCCCTCTCCGAGGGCGCGCAGGATGGAGTTAACCTCGGGCGTGGGGTTTGCCCTCGTCGCCTCAAGAAAGGACGCGACCTCCCCGGCGAGCCGCTTTTTCTCAAGAAAACCCTTTAAAACCGTATCATTGACGAGCCCGGCCTCGAATCCCCTCTCTCTTAGCCTGAACTCGGCGTTGTCCTCCCGCAAGAGAAGCCTGTACTCCGCCCTCGACGTGAACATCCTGTACGGCTCCCTGGTGCCGCGCGTAACAAGGTCGTCTATCATGACGCCGATGTAAGCCTCGGACCTGTCGAGCACGAACGGGGGCCTGCCGAGGAGCTTGAGAGCGGCGTTGGCCCCGGCCATAAGCCCCTGAGCAGCCGCCTCCTCGTAGCCGGAGGTGCCGTTTATCTGTCCTGCCAGAAAGAGCCCGCTCAAGGACTTGACCTCGAGGCTGAGCCTCAATTGCGTCGGGTCCACGTAATCGTACTCTATGGCGTAGCCCGGCCTCAGTATCTCCACCTCCTCGAGCCCCGGTATGGTGCGCAGGAACTTTGACTGGACGTCTATCGGCAGAGAGGTCGACAGGCCGTTGGGGTAGACCTCGCTGGTATCGAACCCCTCGGGCTCGAGGAATACCTGGTGGCGGGCCCTGTCCGGGAACTTCATGACCTTGTCCTCTATGGACGGGCAGTACCTCGGCCCGGTGCCTTCTATGACGCCGGAGAAGAGGGGCGAACGCTCGAGGTTCTCCCTTATACAATCGTGGGTACGCTCGTTGGTATAGGTGATGTGGCAGGGCGCGAAGGGGCCTTCGAGCGGGGGTGAATTGAAGGAAAAAGGCTTTAAAATCAAAGGGTTCTGAAGCTCCTGCACCTCCGTGCGCGTGTAGTCTATGGTGCGGGCGTCGAGCCTCGGGCAGGTGCCGGTCTTCATGCGGCCGAGCCGCAGGCCGAGCGCCTTCAGGGAGGCCGAAAGCCCCTGGCTCGCGGCGTCCCCGGCCCTGCCTCCGGGGTAGTTGAAGAGACCGACGTGTATGAGCCCGCGGAGAAAGGTCCCCGTGGTCACGACCACGGCCCGCGCGGAAAAGACCTCGCCGGTGTCGAGGCGCACGCCGGTCACTGCGCCGCCCTCCTGCAGGATCTCCTCGACGAGCCCCTGGCGCAGGCGCACCCCCCGGGCGCGCTCGAGCGCCGACTTCATCCTCTGCCTGTAGAGCGTACGGTCTGCCTGAGCGCGTGTGGCGCGCACCGCCGGGCCCTTGCTGTAGTTGAGCACCCTGAACTGTATGGCGGTGTCGTCTATGGCGCGGCCCATCTCTCCGCCGAGGGCGTCTATCTCCCTCACGAGATGGCCCTTGGCTATGCCGCCGATGGCCGGATTGCAGGACATCTGACCGATTGTGTCGAGGTTCATGGTCAGCACGAGGGCGGTCAAGCCCATGCGGGAGACCGCCAGCGCGGACTCGCACCCGGCGTGGCCCGCCCCTATTATAATGACGTCGTATGCAGCGCCCAAGACAAAAACCCCTGCGATCGTATTGAAAAACCCGGAAAAACGCCCGGAAACGCGGCGCCCTCGTAACCCCTTGAATTTTATATTTTATATTAACCGCGGAGCGGGTGTCAATATATCATTTAAACCGGAGGCGAAATACCCTCTCCAAAAGGCCGCAAAGGCCTTTTACGCAGACTCGCATTATAGCCTAACCATTTGATTTTATGGATGAAAAACAAAAATATTGACAAGATTTTAAAAACCTGTATACTTCCCACTTATGCCAAAAACAAACACGAAGACAAAAAAGGCCACAACGACGAAGAAAAAAGTGACCGCAGGCAAGCCCAAAAAGGCCGCCGTCAAGAAGGCTGCGCCCGCAGCCCCCAAAAAGGCCGCCGTTAAGAAGGCAACACCCGCCGCCGCCAAGAAAGCCACCACCAAGAAGGCGGCCCCTAAAAAGACTGCCGCTACAAAGACCGGAAAAGCGAAACAGCCGATGAGCAAGACCACCAAGACCACCAAGGCGGCCAGGCCCAAAAAAGCCGCCGTTAAAAAGGCCGCGCCCGCCGCGCCGAAAAAAGCGAAAAAAGCCGCGGCCCCGAGAGGGCGCGGCAAGGGGGCCGGCAAGGCCTCCTTCAAAAAAGAGATTACCCAGAAGCTCCTGGAGGCAAAGGGCCGGATACTCCACGAGGTCTCCCACATGGTCAAGAGCGAGAGCAGCGCGCTCAAGCCCGAGACCGGGGACATCTACGACATCGCGAGCAACGAGCGCGAAAGGGAGCTTACGCTGCTGCTCGGTGACCGCGACCGCGAGAAGCTGGCGGAGATAGAGCGCGCGCTCGAGAGGATACAAGAGGACGTCTACGGGACCTGCGAGGAGTGCGGGGAGCCGATAGCGGAGAACAGGCTCCGCATACTCCCCTCGGCGCGCGTCTGCATCGAATGCCAGAGTAGGAACGAGAGGGTGCTCAAGATAACCGGCGGCAGGTTCGAGGAAGAGCGCGGCCTCGGGATATTGGAACGCGGCGAGTCGGAGGACGAGGAGTTCTGACCCCGCGCCTCGCGCGCCTTTTCAAAGACCACCGGCCGGGCTTTTGCAAAAAAGCCCGGCTTTTTTATTCGGGAAGGCCTGCTTTAAAAAGACCTCCCTCGGCACAGGGACGTGCCGCCGTCTCCAATGGCCGCAGGGAGTTGAATCGGAATGAACACAACTGCCAGGAAGATAGTCTACTGCGCCATCGTCGTCTCGGTGATGGTGCTGCTCGGGGCCTCGCTCTTCTTAAGGAGGGAGCCCGGCAGCGTCACCTTCACCCGCCAGCTCATGGGCACGCTCGTCCAGATAACGCTGATGGACGGGGACGAGGACCGCTACAGGCCCGCCGCCGACGCCGCCTTCGACGAGATAGCCCGGCTCGAAGGGCTGTTCAGCTCATACCAGGCCGACAGCGACGTATCCCGCCTCTCGCGCGCCGCCGGCAAGCACGCGGTCAGGGTCTCCCCGGAGGTGATGGAGGTCGTCAAGGAGGCGCTCCATATCTCGCGCATCTCGGGCGGGGCGTTCGACCCCACCGTCGGCGCGCTCGCCGGGGCGTGGGGTTACTCCGGCGAGAAGGGGTACGTACCGTCGAAGGAAGAGGTGGAAAGGCTCCTGCCGCTTGTGGACTACACCGCCGTAAAGGTGGATGAGAAGGACGGCACGGTGATGCTCGGCAAGGAGGGGATGGTCATCAACCTCGGGGGCGTGGCAAAGGGCTTCATAGTCAAAAAGGCCATCGGGGTCTTGACCTCGCACGGGATGCGGCGCGGCATCGTGCACGCTGGCGGGGACATGACCGTCTTCCAGACAGGCGGTGAAAGGCCCTTCATCATCGGCATACAGCACCCGAGGAGGAAGAAGAAGCTCCTCGGGGAGATATTCGTGACCAACGGCGCGGTGGCGACATCCGGGGACTACGAGAGGTTCTTCATGAAGGACGGCGTCAGGTACCACCATATACTCGACCCCGCCACCGGCTTTCCTGCGCGCGCCTCGCGCAGCGCCACGGTCACTTCCGTGGACCCGACCGAGGCCGACGCCCTCTCTACGGCGGTCTTCGTCATGGGGCCCGGGGCCGGGATGGAACTGATAGAAAGACTCGACGGGGTGGAAGGGGTGGTGGTGGACACCGGGGGGAAGGTGCACACGTCGAGCGGTTTTAAGGGTAAGATATTTTAACGGGGCGAGGGGGGCGAGGGGGTCCGCCGGTAAACGGGCGGCGCGCCCTGCGTGCCTTCCGCCTCCCCCGTGCAAGCCGGTGTACCCCCTGCGCCACGGGAATAGGGGAGGGGGCGGAATTATCGGGTTGCATGGATATTTTTAAAGGTGTAGACTGATACCTGAAGGTATGGTTTTATAGTATCGGATATCTTTCGCCGTGCTCGCTTTTACGGCTAAACGCATCGTCTTTCAAGGGGTGAACCGGCATGGGTACCGATACCTCCGGACTGCGTTGGCTGGAAGAGCTGTACCCGGGCTATTTTACGCTGACCATGGCGACCGGGATAATCTCGATAGGCCTGGGCCTGCTCGAAGCGTCGGCGCTGTCGAGCTTGATGTATTGGCTCACGCTGATCTCCTGGTTGACGCTCTTCGGCCTCTATGCCGCCCGCCTCGCTCTCTTCCCGAAGGCCGTATGGGCCGACCTCATGAACCCCCGCCAGACCTTCAACTTCTTTAGCCTTGTCGCGGCGACCAGCATCTGCGGGCTCCTGCTCCATCTCCACGGCCATTATAATCTGGCGCTTCTGTGCTGGGCGGTGGCGTTCTTTGCATGGCTGGCGCTGCTCTACTACAGCTTCGGCGTGCTGGCCCTTCTTCATGGCGAGCGCAATATAAACATCGTCGACGGCGGCTGGCTGATATGCATAGTGGGCACGCAGTCTCTTGTCCTGCTCGGCCTGAAGATCATCCCCCAGCTCGGGAGTTACGACACCGTCATTATGTTGCTCATCTTCATGCTGTGGGGGCTGGGCCTGATACTCTACGGCATCTTCGTAACGCTGTTTTGTTACCGTGTCTTTTTTCTGGAGATGAAGCTCGACGACTACACCCCGCAGATGTGGGTCATCATGGGGGCCGCGGCCATCAGCGCCAACGCCAGCAGCAGCCTCGATATGGCGCCTCCCATTTTAACCGTTCTCTACGAGGTGCATCCCGTTATAGACAGCATGGCCCTTATCACCTGGGCCTGGGCTTCGTGGTGGATCCCCCTGCTGACCGTTGTCAGTTTCTGGAAGCATGTCATCAAAAAGGTCCCCGTGGGCTACGACCCCCGGCAATGGAGCATCGTCTTCCCTCTGGGCATGTACACCGTAGCCAGCGTCCAGCTTTCACTCGCGGCCGAGTTCGACCCGCTGCACTGGATATCTCATATCATGGTGTGGGTGGCTGTCGCCATGTGGGGTCTGCTGATAATCGCGGTACTCCGCCGTGTGGCGGCCGGTCTTTTCACGCGGGCCACCCCGGGGCCGGAGAGCACACGGGAAAGGCGTTCATAGAAAAAATCGGGGTGTTTAAGGCGAGAAGGATGCGGCGGGGCTTTCATATTCTCTCTTCTCCCGCTTGCGCCGCAAGGCCCCTACTGCGCCACCGTCCTCATCTTCTGATACTTCAGTACCGCCGCGTTGTGCTCCCTCAGCGTCCTGGAGAAGTAGTGGGTGCCGTTGTTCCTGGAGACGAAGTACAGGTAGGGGACGTTCTCCGGGTCCACGGCGGCCTCGAGCGAGGCCTTGCCGGGGTTGGCTATGGGGCCGGGGGGAAGGCCGTAGTTCCGGTAGGTGTTGTAAGGGTTCTTCGTGCGCAGGTGCTTTCTCGTCAGGTTTCCGTCGAAGTTCTCTATGCCGTAGATTACGGTGGGGTCGCTCTGAAGCCTTATCCCCTTCCTGAGCCTGTTGTGGAAGACGGCGGAGATGCGCCTTCTCTCCCCGTTGGATGCGGTCTCCTTCTCTATTATCGAGGCGAGCGTCACGACATCCCTCATCCCCATCTTCCTCTTCTTCGCCGCCTCGTCTATCTCCGGGAAGTATACGGACTTGAACCGTTCGACCATGCGGGCGATTATCTCGTCCGCGCCGAGGCCCTGCGTGAACTCGTAGGTGTCCGGGAAGAGGTACCCCTCGAGCGTGGGGCCGCTCACGCCGAGAGAGCGCGCGAGCTCCCTGTCCATGGCGCGTTCCATGAACGCCTCCGAGTCGACGAGCCCGGCGGCGGAGAGCACGCCCGCGACCTCCCTTGCGCTGTAACCCTCCGGTATGGTGACCATGTACTTCTTCACCACGCCCTTTACGAGCGTCCTCAATATCTCGATGGGGCTCATCGTGCCGTCAAGCTCGTACTCCCCGGCCTTTACCGACCTGTACGCGCCCACGAGGCTCGCGGCGAATATGAAGCTGTCCGCGCTGCGGATGATGCCGGCATCTTCGAGGTTGTTGGCTATCACGCGGAAGCTCGATCCCCGCTGTATGTTGACGACCTGCGGGGCGGGGGTCTGCGACGCCGGGCTATAGAAGGTGATGTAGAGGTGCACGCCGACGATGTTGGCGGCGATGAGCGCGAGGAGGACTATTTTTTCTATACGCTTTCGCATGGGGAAGGGCCTTTGGAAGTCTTTTCAGGTTCGGCGTCTCCGGATTCGAAACGCGCCGGGAGAGGCGGTGTGGGGAGCTTCAGAGGGCCTTGCGCGAGTCGAGGTAGCCTTGAAGTATGTAGGCGGCGGCCATCTTGTCGACCACCGCCTTCCTCCTCGACCTGCTCGCCCCTCCCTCTATGAGCACCCTGGTTACGGCCACTGTCGAGAGCCTCTCGTCCCAGGTGACGACCTCCGCCCCGGTCTTTGCCTTGAGGAAGTCGACGAACTTGAGCGTCTCCCTGGAGCGCCAGCCGAGCGAGCCGTCCATGTTCACGGGCAGGCCCACGACAATCACTCCGGCCTCGTACTCTTCGACAAGGGCGAGCAGGGCGTCGATGTCCCTGTTCAGCGTGGTCCTCCTGATGGTGGTCACGGGCTGCGCCGTCAGGCCGGACGGGTCGCTTACCGCCACCCCTATGGTCTTTTTTCCGAGGTCCAGCCCCATCGCTCTCATTACAGAAAATATACTCCTTAAACGGCCTTTTTTCAAGGTAATTCTTGACTTTGCCCTCTTGGTGCATTATCATTTCAAGTGCATTTCCCAAACCCTTACGGGCGGTTAACTCAGCGGTAGAGTGCCACCTTCACACGGTGGAAGTCACTGGTTCGAACCCAGTACCGCCCACCATAAATTCCCCTGCAAATCAAAGCGTTACAGATGCGTCATGCTTCGTCTGCGTTTTCAATTCGCCCGATTGTGCTAAAATTGGGCTAACCCTTTTTAGGCTGTCGAGTATCATCACCCCGTCACGGAGGCTTTCGGGGCTGTGGTGGCTGTACCTCTGGGTCAT
>JBHHYT010000093.1:0-8470 GCA_046757705.1 Thermodesulfobacteriota bacterium | reverse complement strand
CGTTCAGGTGGGTCTTGCCCCTCTCAAATTTAGCCTTGCCCATTGTCTGTCCTCCAAAATCGTTGTTTTAATGGTTTATTTGGCTGCCTGTGTCTTGGCGGTCAGGAGCTCCATTACCGAGTTAGGTACCTGCTCGTAGTGCGAGAACTGCATGGAATATGAAGCCCTGCCCTGGGTCTTCGACCTCAGGTCCGTCGAGTAGCCGAACATGTTCGCCAGCGGAACGTTCGCGGTGACGACCTGAAAGCCGCCCCTTGAGTCCATACCAAGCACCCTGCCCCTTCTCGAGTTGAGGTCGCCGATGACGTCGCCCATGAACTGCTCAGGCATCACGACCTCTACCTCCATGACGGGCTCAAGGAGTATGGGGCCGGCGGAGCGGGCCGCCTCCTTGAACGCCATGGAGCCGGCTATCTTGAAGGCCATCTCCGAGGAGTCTACGTCGTGGTAAGAACCGTCGTAAAGCGTCACCTTCACGTCCACGACAGGGTAACCTGCGAGCACGCCGGTCTCGGTGGCCTCGCGGATGCCGTTCTCGACAGGGTTTATATACTCCTTGGGTATGGAGCCGCCGACGATCTTGTTGATGAACTCAAAGCCCTTGCCCTTCTCGGAGGGTTCGAGCTCGATGTAGACATGGCCGTACTGGCCGCGTCCGCCCGTCTGCCTGATGTACTTGCCCTCGGCCTTCGTGTGCTTGGTGCAGGTCTCCTTGTAGGCGACCTGCGGCTTGCCGACGCTCGCCTCCACCTTGAACTCGCGGAACATCCTGTCCACGATGATCTCGAGGTGAAGCTCGCCCATGCCGGATATGATGGTCTGGCCGGTCTCCTCGTCGGTCTTTACACGGAAGGACGGGTCCTCTATCGAGAGCTTCTGGAGCGCCACCCCGAGCTTTTCCTGGTCGGCCTTCGTCTTGGGCTCGATTGCGATGCTGATGACGGGCTCCGGGAACTCCATGGACTCGAGGATGATAGGCTTCTCGGGGTCGCAGATGGTGTCTCCGGTTATGGTGTTCTTAAGGCCCACCGCAGCGGCTATGTCGCCGGCGTACACCTCTTTGACGTCCTCGCGCTTGTTCGAGTGCATCTTGACGAGGCGGCCTATCCTCTCCTTGTGGCCCTTCGTGGAATTATAAACGTATGAGCCGGCGGACATGCAGCCGGAGTATACACGGAAGAAGGTAAGCTGGCCGACGAACGGGTCGGTCATGATCTTGAAGGCGAGGGCCGAGAACGGCTCGCTGTCCTTGCTCGGCCTCGGCTCCTCCTCCCCGGAATCGGGGTTCTTGCCTATGATGGCCGGGACGTCCACGGGCGAGGGCAGGTAGTCCACGACCGCGTCGAGGAGGAACTGCACGCCCTTGTTCTTGAAGGCGGAGCCGCAGAAGACGGGGGTCACCCCTATGCCTATTGCGCCGTTCCTTATGGCCCTCATTATCTCTTCGGGGGTCACCTCCGCGCCATCGAGGTACTTCTCCATGAGGACCTCGTCGAAGTCGGCGGCGGTCTCGATGAGCTTGTCCCTGTACTCGGCGACAAGGTCGACCATATCCTCGGGGATGTCAATAAACCTGTACTTGGCGCCGAGCACGTCCTCGTCCCATACGACAGCCTTCTGGGTGACGAGGTCCACGAAGCCCTTGAAGGTGTCTTCGGCGCCGATGGGCACCTGCATGACGACGGGACGGGTCTTGAGCCTGTCCACCATCATCTTGACGACCCTGAAGAAGTCCGCGCCGACGCGGTCCATCTTGTTTACGAAGGCTATCCTCGGGACCTTGTACTTATCGGCCTGACGCCAGACGGTCTCGCTCTGGGGCTCCACGCCTCCGACGGAGCAGAAGACGGCCACAGCGCCGTCGAGTACCCTCAGAGACCTTTCAACTTCTATGGTAAAGTCAACGTGACCGGGAGTGTCGATGACATTGATGCAGTGGTCTTTCCATGTGCAGGTCGTTGCGGCCGACGTGATCGTGATGCCTCTTTCCTTCTCCTGCTCCATCCAGTCCATGACGGCGGTGCCGTCGTGGACCTCACCTATCTTATAGGTCATCCCCGTGTAAAAAAGGACCCTCTCGGTAGTCGTGGTCTTGCCCGCGTCGATGTGGGCCATGATACCGATATTTCGCTGTTTTTCCAATGCTACCTGGCGTGCCAACTCTATTACTCCCCGATGGGGCCACGAGGGCCCCTCTCAAATTGATTACTATGGTCCGTGAAGTCTCTTTAATCAAAACCCCCCACAGTCTTAAGTAACGGTATTGTGCGTTGCGTATATCAAACCAGCCTGCTGGCCCTGGAGACAGAACCGGCAGGCTTGAGTAAAGCGCGTTGTAAACGGGCGTGTACTACCAGCGGTAATGCGCGAAGGCCTTGTTCGCCTCGGCCATCTTGTGGACGTCCTCCCTCTTCTTGACGGACCCACCCCTGCTGTTCGAGGCGTCGATGAGCTCGGCGGCGAGCTTCTCCACCATGGACTTTTCCGAGCGCGACCGGGAGTAGTTGACCAGCCACCTCAACGCCAGAGAGAGCTTCCTCTCGGGCCTGACCTCGACCGGCACCTGGTACGTCGCTCCGCCCACCCTGCGGGACTTCACCTCGAGGACCGGCTTTATGTTGTCGAGCGCCTTCTTGAACACCTTTATCGGCTCGGTCTTCGTCTTCTCCTCGATGACGTCGAAAGCGCCGTAGATAATCCCTTCGGACTTGCTCTTCTTTCCGTCCTGCGTAAGCTTGTTTATAAGCCTTGCTACCGTCTTGTCACCGAACTTCGGGTCCGGCAGCACATCCCTTTTCGGGACATTCCCCTTGCGAGGCATCTTCTTCCTCCGATTCTAATGCTTCTATGATCGCAATCCTCCCTGCCGGGTCCCGGCCGAAGCGGCACGGTCCGTCGGAGAGGCTCTATTTGGGCCTCTTCGCGCCGTACTTGGAGCGGGCCTGTTTCCTGTCCTGCACGCCCGTGGTATCGAGCGTGCCCCTGACTATATGGTACCTCACACCCGGCAAGTCCTTCACGCGACCGCCCCTTATGAGGACGACCGAGTGTTCCTGCAGGTTGTGGCCCACACCGGGTATGTAAGAGGTCACCTCCATGCCGTTTGTGAGCCTGACCCTGGCGACCTTACGGAGCGCCGAGTTCGGCTTTTTCGGCGTGGTGGTGTAAACCCTTACGCATACGCCCCTTTTCTGGGGGCAGTTCTCCAGTGCGGGAGAGGTCGTCTTCTTCTTGCTCTTTAGCCTGCCCTTGCGGACAAGCTGATTTATCGTCGGCATAGCTAACCTTTCAATCTTTCAATGTCGGGTTTTCACCGCTTGCGGCGCAAAAATCAAAACAGCTTTTTGACACCCCGCTGCTTGCGGCGTGGCACTTCAAGTGGCGTAAATCAAAGCAATCTAACAGCTTTCATTTGCGTTGTCAAGAACTAATTGGACGTTTGAGTCCAAACCCCTGCTGTTTTCCGTACCGGCCCTCGTCCCGGAGGCGCCCTGCCGGTTAAAGGGGAGATTCCGCCTCGCGGGCAACGGTCTCCTCGGGCTCCTGCGGCTCCTCTGCCTCCGGCTGCTCTATCTCCGGCACGTGGGCCTTTACATTGATATACCTCTTGAAACCGGAGCCCGCCGGCACCAGGCGGCCCATGATGACATTCTCCTTGAGCCCTCTCAGGTAGTCTATCTTGCCCTCGACCGCCGCCCCGGTGAGCACCTTGGTCGTCTCCTGGAACGAGGCCGCCGAGATGAAGCTCTCGGTGGACAGGGACGCCTTGGTTATCCCCTGAAGGAGGGGCTCGGCCACGGCCGGCTGCTTGCCTTCTGTGATTATCCGGTCGTTCTCCTCCTCGAACATATACCTTTCGACCTGCTCGCCGATGAGGAGCCTGGTGTCCCCGGCGTCCTTTATCTTGACCCTGCGGAGCATCTGGCGGACGATGACCTCGATGTGCTTGTCGTTTATCTTGACGCCCTGGAGCCTGTAGACCTCCTGCACCTCGTCGACGAGGTACTTCGCAAGCTCCTTTACGCCGAGCACGCGAAGTATGTCATGCGGGTTGGCGCTGCCGTCCATGAGCGGCTCTCCAGCAGTTACCCGGTCGCCTTCCCTTACGCTTATGTGCTTGCCCTTGGGGATGAGGTATTCCTTGCTGTCGCCCGTCTCCGGGGTGATGACGACCTTCCTCTTGCCCTTGGTGTCCTTGCCGAAGCATACCATGCCGTCTATCTCGCTTATTACCGCGGTCTCCTTGGGCTTTCTCGCCTCGAAGAGTTCCGCGACCCGCGGCAGTCCTCCGGTGATGTCCTTGGTCTTCGTCGTCTCTCTCGGTATCTTGGCGACCATGTCGCCCGCCTTGACGGTATCCCCATCGTTTGTGGTGAGGATCGCTCCAACGGGCAGCAGGTACCGTGACTCGATGTTCGTGCCCGGCAGCTTCTGTGTCCTGCCCTGGGCGTCCTTGACCGAGACGCGCGGCCTCAGGTCTCCGTCCTTGTAGGTGACGATGACCTTGCTGGAGAGGCTTGTGACCTCGTCGACCTGCTCACGCATGGTCTTGCCTTCCTCTATGTCACCGAACCTTATGATGCCCCCGACCTCCGTGATGATCGGTATGGTATAGGGGTCCCAGTCGGCTATTATCATGCCGGGGGTGACCTTATCCCCCTCGCGCACGCGCAGCCTCGCGCCGTAGACGACCGAGTCCCTCTCCCTGTCCCTTCCGTGCTCGTCCTGAACGGAGATGTCCCCGTTGCGGTTCATGACGATGCTCTCGCCCCTCGTGTTGACGGCGACGTTGAGGTTGTGGAAGGCGACCCGCCCCTCGTGTGTGACCTCGATGGTCGTCTGCTCGGCCCTTCTCGAAGCCGTCCCGCCTATGTGGAAGGTCCTCATCGTAAGCTGCGTACCGGGCTCGCCGATGGACTGCGCTGCGATGACGCCCACGGCCTCCCCCATCTCGACCATGCGCCCGCGCGTAAGGTCCCTGCCGTAGCACTTTATGCATATGCCGCGGGTGGAGCGGCAGGTGAGCACGGAGCGTATCTTGACCCTGTCAATGCCCGCCTCCTCTATGACCTCCACCTTGCCCTCGTCTATCTCCTCGTTGGCCTCGACTATCACGTTATTGGAGAACGGGTCCATTACATCCTCGAGCACGACCCTGCCGAGTATCCTCTCGCCTATCGGCTCGATGACCTCCCCTCCCTCGACCAGAGGAGACATGTAGATGCCGTCGAGCGTGCCGCAGTCCTCCTCGGCGATGATGGCGTCCTGCGCGACATCGACGAGCCTCCTGGTCAGGTACCCGGAGTTGGCCGTCTTCAGGGCCGTGTCCGCAAGGCCCTTGCGCGCGCCGTGGGTGGATATGAAGTACTGGAGCACGGTGAGGCCTTCCCTGAAGTTCGCCGTAATCGGCGTCTCGATGATCTCGCCGGAAGGCTTGGCCATAAGGCCCCTCATGCCCGCGAGCTGCCTGAGCTGCTGCGCGCTGCCCCTTGCGCCGGAGTCCGCCATGATGAATATCGGGTTGAAGCTCGGTATCTGCCTCTCCTGCCCTTTGTCGTCGGTCACGGTATCCGTGCCGAGCTCCCTGAGCATCTCCTCGGCTATCTCCTCGGTGGCCTGCGCCCAGATGTCTATGACCTTGTTGTAGCGCTCGCCGTCGGTGATGAGCCCCTCGTTGTACTGGGTCTGTATCTCCTTGACCTCATCGTAGACGCTGTCCAGGAGCTCGCCCTTCTTGCGGGGTATCTTCATGTCGTCTATGCATATGGAGATACCGGCCTTGGTGGCGTGCCTGTAGCCGAGGTCCTTCAACCTGTCGGCAAGGAGCACCGTCTCCTTGCTCCCGGCCCTCCTGTAGCAGAGGTCGATGAGGTCGGCAAGACGCTTCTTGTCCATGACCCTGTTCATCTCGTCGAAGCGGATGACGTCCGGGACGACCTCCTTCATTATGATCCTGCCCACGGTGGTGTCGACCATCCGGCCGTCGAGCTTGAGCTTTATGTTGGCCTGCAGGTGGACGGCGCCAGCGTCGTATGCGGCGCGGACCTCCTCCACGGAGGCGAACCTCTTGCCCTCGCCCATGGCGCCGGGCCTGTCGCGGCTCAGGTAGTAGAGCCCGAGGACGATGTCCTGCGTGGGCACGATGATCGGCTTGCCGTTGGCGGGGGAGAGGATGTTGTTCGTGGACATCATCAGCACGCGCGCCTCGACCTGCGCCTCGATGGAAAGCGGCACATGCACGGCCATCTGGTCTCCGTCGAAGTCCGCATTAAAGGCGGTGCAGACGAGCGGGTGGAGCTGTATGGCCTTGCCCTCGATGAGGATGGGCTCAAAGGCCTGTATGCCGAGCCTGTGGAGCGTGGGCGCACGGTTGAGCATGACCGGATGCTCCTTTATGACCTCGTCCAGGACGTCCCATACCTCGGGCCTCTCCTTCTCGAGCATCTTCTTGGCGCTCTTTATGGTCGTCGCGTAGCCCTTCTCCTCGAGCTTCTGGTAGATGAACGGCTTGAAGAGCTCAAGGGCCATCTTCTTGGGCAGACCGCACTGGTGCAGCCTCAGGTCCGGGCCTATGACGATGACCGAGCGTCCTGAGTAGTCCACGCGTTTGCCGAGCAGGTTCTGCCTGAAACGGCCTCCCTTGCCCTTTATCATGTCGGAGAGGGATTTAAGCGGCCTCTTGTTCTGGCCGGTTATTACCCTGCCGCGCCTGCCGTTGTCGAACAGCGCGTCCACGGCCTCCTGGAGCATCCTCTTCTCGTTGCGGATGATGATGTCCGGGGCGTTCAGCTCCATCAGCCTCTTGAGGCGGTTGTTCCTGTTTATGACGCGCCTGTAGAGGTCGTTAAGGTCGGACGTGGCGAACCTTCCGCCGTCGAGCGGCACCAGCGGCCTCAGGTCCGGCGGGAGCACGGGTATGACCTCGAGTATCATCCACTCGGGCTTGTTCCCGGAGTGCAGGAACGCGTCGACGACCTTGAGCCTCTTGGCTATCCTCTTCTTCTTGGCGTCAGAGGCGGTATTCCTCATCTCCTCGTGAAGCTCCGCCGAGACAGCCGCGAGATCGATGTCACGGAGTATCTGCCTTATGGCGTCCGCGCCCATGCCGCACTCGAAGCTGCCGTATCCCCACTTCTCTATAGCCTTCTGGAACCTCTCCTCGTTGAGGAGCTCGCCGGCCTTGAGCTCGGTATCCCTCGGGTCGAGCACGATGTAGTTCTCGTAGTACAGCACCCTCTCGAGCTCCTTGAGGGTTATGTCCACCATGGCGCCTATCCTCGAAGGCAGGCTCCTCAGGAACCATATATGGGCAACGGGGGTGGCCAGCTCGATATGCCCGAGCCTCTCTCTCCTGACGTTCGAGGGGATGACCTCGACACCGCACTTCTCGCAGACGACGCCCCTGTGCTTCATCCTCTTGTACTTGCCGCAGTTGCACTCGAAGTCCTTGACCGGACCGAAAATCTTGGCGCAGAAAAGCCCGTCCCTCTCCGGTTTGAAGGTCCTGTAGTTGATGGTCTCCGGCTTCTTCACCTCTCCGTGCGACCATTCCCTTATCGTTTCGGGCGAAGAGATGGTTATCCTGATGGCGTTGAAATCCATCGGCTTTTTGGGTTTCTCGAATAATGCCATGAGGCTTTCCAAAGCGTTACCTCCTTTTTCCGTCCGCCGGGTGTGCGCCCGGCCCCGGTTAACCGGTCACTACCGGGCCGGTTCGATTAACCGGCCCTGATTATATGAAGGGGGCCCGCAGGCCTGGCCCTGTCAGTCCTTTTTCTTCTCTTCCATGAGGTTGATGTCGAGCGCGAGGCTCTGGAGCTCCTTTATGAGAACGCTGAAGGACTCCGGCAGAGTCGGCTCGAGATTGTAGTTGCCGGTGACGATCGACTCGTACATCTTGGTGCGTCCCGGGACGTCGTCGGACTTCACGGTAAGGAACTCCTGGAGGCTGTGGGCGGCGCCGTACGCCTCCATCGCCCAGACCTCCATCTCACCGAGCCTCTGGCCGCCGAACTGCGCCTTGCCGCCGAGCGGCTGCTGGGTGACCAGGGAGTACGGGCCGGTGCTCCTGGCGTGTATCTTGTCGTCGACCAGATGGTGGAGCTTCATCATGTACATGGCCCCGACTGTGACCTCCTGGTCGAAGGGGTCTCCGCTCCTGCCGTCGTAGAGCACCATCTTGCCCGTCTTGGGAAGGCCGGCAAGCTCCAGGGCGTCCTTGACGTCGTGCTCGGTGGCGCCGTCGAAGACCGGAGAGGCCATGTGTACTCCTTTGCCGAGCTTTTTGGCTACCTCGAAGGCCTCCTCGTCGGAGAGCGAGTTTATGAACTTGCTGAACTCGAGAGAGCCGTATATCTTCTTTATGCGGTCCTTGACGGTATTGACCGACGAGTTCTTCTCCACGAGCGTCCTTACCGAGGCGCCCAGGTTCCTGGCCGCCCACCCGAGGTGCGTCTCGAGTATCTGGCCG
>JBHHYT010000092.1:0-8701 GCA_046757705.1 Thermodesulfobacteriota bacterium | reverse complement strand
ACGCGAGTGCCTCGACGTGGGCAAGGGCGTGCTGACCCCCACCGGCAGGCTGGGCGTCTGGCTCGACTCCCCGATGATAGACCTGCTCCACGGCGAGGGCACGGTTCGCAAGGAGCTCCCGGCCAAGTACATACAGTTCAAGCGCTACGGCATAGACATCAGCAAGGTGCCGATGCTCATCTACCCGACGCTGCACTACCAGAACGGCGGCATCAAGATAGACGAGTGGGCGGCCACGAGCGTCCCGGGCCTGTTCAGCGCCGGAGAGGTCGCCGGAGGGGTCCACGGCAGGAACCGTCTGATGGGCAACTCGCTCTTGGACGTCCTCGTCTTCGGGCGCAGGGCCGGCATCAAGGCCACGGAGTTCGCCAAGGGATGCAAGCCCGGGGCGAAGGTCTCCTTGAAACATGTGGAGGAGTTCAACAGGGAGTCGGAGGCTGCCGGGGTGGACGGCCAGGGCGTAAGCCCGATGCTCCTTCCAGATTACGCGCCCGACCACGTCAGGTCGAGGCGTACAGGCTAAAGCGCGTTTGCGTGTGGACGGCGGGGCCAAAGACCCCGCCGTTGTTTTTGAGGTATTGGCGCAATAGCAGGTATATTCTCATCAAGCGGAGGTCACGGCTTAATGAACATCCATGAGTACCAGGCGAAGCAGATACTTGGAAAGTTCGGCGTTACGGTGCCGCGCGGCCGGATAGCGTTCACGCCCGCGGAGGCCGAGGAGGCGTCAAAGGAGTTCCTCGGCGACAACGACAGCGGCGTTTGCGTGGTAAAGGCGCAGATACACGCCGGCGGGAGGGGCAAGGCCGGTGGCGTAAAGCTCGCGAAGAGCCGCGAGGAGGTGAAGGCCTTCGCCTCCGAGCTTCTCGGCCGTGTGCTGGTCACGCACCAGACAGGCCCGGCGGGCAAAGAGGTCAAGAAGGTGCTGATAGAAGAGGGCTGCCAGATAGAGAGGGAGCTCTACCTCGGTGTTGTGGTGGACCGCTCCACGCAGAGGGTCTGCATGATGGCCTCTTCCGAGGGCGGCGTGGAGATAGAGGAGGTGGCCGCGAGCAGCCCGGAGAAGATACTAAAGGAGTTCATCGACCCGGCCGTAGGGCTCGTGCCCTTCCAGGCGCGCAAGCTCGGCTTCGGCCTCGGGCTCGACAAGGCGCAGGTGGGCAAGGCGGTAAAGTTCATGACCGCGCTCTACAACGCGTTCGTATCCTCGGACTGCTCGATGGCGGAGATAAACCCGCTCGTGGTGACCAGGGGCGGGGATATCATGGCGCTTGACGCGAAGATATCCTTCGACGACAACGCCCTTATGAGGCACAAGGACATAGAGGGCCTCAGGGACCTGGACGAGGAGGACCCCAAGGAGGTCGAGGCGTCCAGGTACGGTCTCAACTACATCTCTCTGGACGGCTCGGTCGGCTGCATGGTCAACGGCGCTGGCCTTGCCATGGCGACCATGGACATGATAAAGCTCTCCGGCGGAAGCCCCGCCAACTTCCTCGACGTTGGGGGCGGGGCCAACAAGGAGCAGGTGACGGCGGCCTTCAAGCTCATCATGAGCGACCCGAACGTCAAGGCGATACTCGTCAACATATTCGGCGGCATCATGAGGTGCGACATCATAGCCGAGGGCATCATAGCCGCTGCCAAAGAGGTCGGCATAGGGGTGCCCCTCGTGGTAAGGCTCCAGGGGACCAACGTGGAGGAGGGCAGGAAGCTGCTTGCCGACGCCAACCTCAACATCATAACCGCCGAGAACATGGACACGGCGTCCGAGAAGGTCGTGGCCGCTGCGAAGGGTTAGCCCCTCGCATGGATTGAAAAAAAATAAAAAGAACCCGCTGGAGGTTTTTGAATGAGCATACTGGTCAACAAGGATACGAGGGTAATCTGTCAGGGCATCACCGGGGAGCAGGGCACGTTCCACTCCCGCCAGATGGTCGCCTACGGCACGAACATGGTCGGCGGCGTTACACCCGGCAAGGGCGGCACGAAGGTCGACGAGCTACCGGTCTTCGACACCGTGCAATCTGCCGTAAGGGAGACGGGCGCCGACGCCACCGTCATCTACGTGCCCGCCGCCTTCGCCGCGGACGCGGTGATGGAGGCGGTGGACGCGGGCATCAAGCTCGTCGTATGCATCACAGAGGGCATACCGGTCCTCGACATGGTGAAGGTGAAGAGGTTCATGGAGGGCAGGGACTCGAGGCTCGTGGGCCCCAACTGCCCCGGCGTCATAACCCCGGGCGAGTGCAAGATCGGCATCATGCCGGGGCACATCCACAAGCCCGGCTCCATCGGCGTGGTCTCAAGGAGCGGCACACTCACATACGAGGCCGTCGACCAGCTCACACGCCTTGGCCTCGGCCAGTCCACCTGCGTGGGCATCGGCGGGGACCCCGTCAACGGCACCGACTTCATCGACGTGCTCGATCTCTTCCAGAAAGACCCCGCCACCGAGGGCATCGTCATGATAGGCGAGATAGGGGGCAGCGCCGAGGAGGAGGCCGCCGAGTTCATAAAGAAGAACGTGACCAAGCCCGTCGTCGGCTACATAGCCGGCGTTACCGCGCCAAAGGGCAAGAGGATGGGCCACGCCGGGGCCATCATATCCGGCGGCAAGGGCACCGCCGCGGAGAAGATGGCGGCCATGGAAGCGGCCGGCATAAAGGTGACCCTGAGCACCGCGGATATCGGTAAGACGGTCTTGGAACTCATGGAACAGGTATGATAAAATATAACATTGAATGTTGACTGCCTGCTCCTCGTATGGTAAAAAAGTCCTTCCCCCCGGTTCTCCCAATTCCCGCCCGAAGCAGGCCTTCGGAGGCGGGAGGTAACCCGCGCATCGCTGCTTCACTGGCCGTCTACGGCCAAGGGGCCAAGGGGCGTCACGGGGGCGATGGGGGGGCGGTCCTCATACTGTTAAAGGCGGCAAAAAAACGGGCTGCCCTGCGGCTGCGGGGCCGTCCAGATGATACGACATGGAGGGAATATGAGTGAGGCGGCTGCGAAAAAACTGCCAAACATAGTGATAAACCCGAAGTTCTGCAAGGCGTGCAGCATCTGCGTGGACTTCTGCCCGACCAACGTCCTCGAGTTGAGGGGCTCATGCGTGGCGGTAAAGGACCTGGCCGCGTGCACGAGGTGCCAGCTCTGTGACCTGCGTTGTCCGGACTTCGCCATACAGGTCTTCGACTGAAACCCTGTGCCCGCCCGGTCACGGCGGGCGTATGTGTTGTATATACCAAGGCATCAACGGGCCTTCCGGGGGCCTTCCGGGGGCCTTCCGGGGCCTTTGAGAGAAGATTAAAACTATCCGGGTTTTTTCAAGGGGGTTTTTAAATGTCCAAGAAGAAAAAGCTCCTCCAGGGGAACGAGGCTTGCGTCGAGGGCGCGCTTTACGCCGGTTGCCGGTTCTTCGCCGGCTATCCGATAACGCCTTCAACGGAGATAGCCGAGGGCATGTCCGTCAGGCTGCCCAAGCTTGGAGGCAAGTTCATCCAGATGGAGGACGAGATAGGCGGCATGGCCGCCACCATAGGCGCCTCGCTCGCGGGCCTCAAGAGCCTTACGGCCACCTCGGGCCCGGGTTTCTCGCTCAAGCAGGAGGCCCTCGGGTACGCCTGCATAGCGGAGATACCGTGCGTTATCGTAAACGTCATGAGGGGCGGGCCGTCCACGGGATACCCCACCGGCCCCTCCCAGTCGGACATCATGCAGGCCAAGTGGGGCGCCCACGGAGACCACCCGGCGATATCCATCACCCCGGGCTACGTCCAGGAGATACTCACCGAGACCATAAGGGCCTTCAACCTCTCGGAGAAGTACCGCACGCCTGTCGTGGTGCTCTACGACGAGATACTCGGCCACATGAGGGAGCCGATAACGATACCCGACCCGGGGGACTTCGAGGTCGTGGACAGGGCGAAGCCCGATTGCAAGCCGGAGGAGTACCAGCCCTACGACGACAGGTTCCAGGTCGCCCCGCTCGCGCCTTTCGGCTCTGGCTACCGGTTCCACGTAACCGGGCTTGACCACAAGGAGGACGGCTTCCCCACGAACGACTCCGTGGCCATAGACACGAACAACCGCCGGATAATGTCCAAGATAGAGGACAACAAGGACGACATCTGGAAGAACGTCGAGTACCAGCTCGAGGACGCCGATGTGGCGGTATTTACCATCGGCTCCACCGCGCGCAGCGCCAGGTTCGCCGTCAACGAGGCGCGCAAGGCCGGCATAAAGGCGGGCCTGCTGAGGCCGCTTACCATATGGCCGTTCCCAGACAAGGCGATAAGGGCGCTCTCGGAGAAGGTAAAGGCGATAGTAGTGCCAGAGCTCAACCTCGGCCAGATGGTCCACGAGGTGGAGAGGTGCTCGAAGAAGGCCGCGGTGGAGGGCATCCACAGGGTCGACGGCGAGCCCATAACCCCGGCCGAGATACTCGAGGTCATCAAAAAGCACGCATAGGAACACACACTACGGAGGCATGATATGTCAGCACCCGCCGTTACGGAGAAAAAGCAGAGGGTAAGCGTACCTTTTGACTACAATAAATATTTGAGGGCGAACAAGCTGCCGCACATCTGGTGCCCCGGATGCGGGCACGGCATAGTATTGAAGGCCATGCTCCGGGCCATAGACAAGGCCGGATGGGAGAAGGACGACGTCTGCGTCATCTCCGGCATAGGGTGCTCGTCGAGGACCCCCGGGTACGTGGACTTCAACACCCTGCACACGCTCCACGGCAGGGCGCTCTCCTTCGCCACGGGAGTGAAGTTCGCCAACCCGAAGCTCAAGGTCATAGTCGTCACCGGCGACGGTGACGCCCTGGCCATCGGCGGCAACCACTTCATACACACCTGCCGCAGGAACATAGACCTTACGGTGCTCGTCATGACCAACGAAACCTACGGCATGACGGGCGGGCAGTACTCGCCCACCACCCCGCTCGGCTCGATAGCTACGACCAGCCGCTACGGCTCCATAGAGCCGCCGTTCGACGCATGCGAGATGGCCAGGGTCTCGGGCGCCACCTTCGTGGCAAGGGGCACCGCCTACCACACGCTGGAGCTCGAGAAGACCATACACGAGGCGCTCATCCACAAGGGCACCTCGGTGGTGGACGTCATAGACGCCTGCCCGACCTACTTCGGGCGCGCGAACAAGTTCAAGAGCGCCACCCAGATGATGGAGGTCATCGAGAAGGACGGCACGGTCAACGTGAAGCAGGCCGACAGGCTCCCGCCGGAGAAGGTGGAGGGCAAGGCGTTGAGGGGCATCCTCCACAAGGTGGAGAGGCCGGAGTACTGCGAGCAGTACGAGGCGCTTATAATGGAAAAGGCGCAGGTCAAAAAATAGGTCTCAGGAAGGTCTGGGCCGTTCAGAGGTTTCTTAAATAGATTATCGGAGGCTTTTTGATATGAGCGAAAGGTACGAGATACGCTTCAGCGGCTCTGGCGGTCAGGGCATGATACTGGCCGGTATAATCATGGCGGAGGCCGCTGGCATCTACGGAGACAAGAACTCGGCGCAGAGCCAGTCATACGGGCCCGAGTCGCGCGGAGGGGCGAGCAAGGCGGAGGTCATCATCAGCTCGGGGCCCATCGACTACCCCAAGGCCACGGCCATCGACTGCATGCTCGCCATGACGCAGGAGGCGTGCACCAAGTACCACAAGGACGTGAAGGACGACGGCATATTGCTCATAGACAGCGATGAGGTGAAGGACGTCCCCGATGGTAAGTTCAAGGTGCTCGGCTTCCCCATCATCGAGACCGCGAGAAAGGAGCTCGGCAAGACCATCGTCGCCAACATCATCTCCCTGGGGATGATAACCGAGCTTACGGGCATAGTCTCGCATGAGAACATCGAGAAGGCCGTTCTCTCAAGGGTGCCTCCCGCCTTCCTCGATCTGAACAAAAAGGCCCTCCAGATAGGGTTTGAAAAGGCAAAGTCCCTTAAACAGGCGTAATCGGCCAGCCCCCTTCGGGGGCTGGTTTTTTGCTGCCGGGCGCCGCCGTGGCGGCCCCCGGCATAAAGCGGCGCTCATCCGTCCGCCAACAGTAGTACCCCTTTGAAACCATCTAACAACACTGGAGGCTTCTCTGGTAATCCATGACCTCATAGTCGTCGGCGCCGGGCTTTCCGGGATGCGGGCCGCTGTCGAGGGCGCGCGCGCGGGCCTGAGCGTGGCCGTGGTGACGAAGATATACCCCGTAAGGAGCCACTCGGTGGCGGCCCAGGGCGGGATAAACGCGGCCCTCAAGGAGACCGACTCCTGGGAAGACCACATGTACGACACCGTCAAGGGGAGCGACTATCTCGGAGACCAGGACGCCATCGAGACAATGTGCAGGGAGGCCCCCGGCGACATCATGGAGCTCGAGCGCATGGGCGCCATCTTCAGCCGCGACGCCGAGGGGCGCATAGCCCAGAGGCCGTTCGGCGGGGCGGGCTTCGCGCGCACCTGCTACCTTGCGGACAGGACGGGCCACGGCCTGCTCCACCTGATGTACGAGCAGCTGATAAAGCACGGGGTCGCCATATACGACGAATGGCACGTCGCAAAGCTCGTAGTCCAGGACGGGGTGGCGCGCGGCATCGTCGCCATCGAGCTCAACAGCGGAAAGCTCCACCGTCTGCACTCCAAGGCTACCATACTCGCCACCGGCGGCTACGGCCGTACCTTCAGGACCACCACCAACGCACTCTCATCGACCGGCGACGGCATGGGGCTTGCCCTTGCCGCCGGGGCCGAGCTCATGGACATGGAGTTCGTACAGTTCCATCCTACGGTATTGAAGCGTACCGGCATACTCATGACCGAGGGTGCCAGGGGAGAGGGCGGGTATCTGCTCAACTCCGAGGGTGAGAGGTTCATGAAGAAATACGCGCCCAGGGTCGGCGAGCTCGCCAGCCGCGACGTCGTAAGCCGCGCGGAGCAGACAGAGATAGACGAGGGCAGGGGGGTGGACGGGTGCGTACTCCTGGACCTGCGCCACCTCGGGGAGAAGAAGATAAGCGAGAGGCTCTCCCAGATAAGGGATCTTGCCATAAACTTCGCGGGCGTGGACCCCGTCAAGGAGCCGGTGCCGGTAAAGCCGGGGGCGCATTACTCCATGGGGGGCATAAACGTGGACGTGAACGGGCAGACGAAGATAACCGGCCTCTTCGCGGCCGGGGAGTCCGCCTGTGTCAGCGTTCACGGAGCCAACCGGCTCGGCGGGAATTCACTCCTTGAGACCATCGTTTTCGGCAGGCGCACCGGGGCACGGGCCGCGCAGTTCTGCGCCGAGGCCCCTTTGCCGGAGTTCCCGGGCTCCGCGCTCGAACAGGCCGCCTTCGAGGTCGCGGACATCATGAGGCGCGAGGAGGGCGAGAGCCCGGCAGAGCTCAGGGACGAGATGACCGGAGTGATGCACGAGCACTGCGGCGTCTTCCGCAACAGGGAGCGCCTATCGGAAGGGCTCGAGAAGATACGGCGCCTCAAGGACCGGTACCCCGGCGTGGCGCTCACCGACAGGGGAGAGGCCTTCAACAACGAGCTGCTCTCCGTCCTCGAGCTCGGCTCCATGCTCGACGTAGCCGAGGCTATACTCCTGGGCGCACTGAACAGGGAGGAGAGCAGGGGCTCTCACTCGCGCACCGACTTCCCCGAGAGGAACGACGCCGAGTGGCTCAAGCACACCATCATAACGAAGGAGCCCTATACGGGCGAGATGAAGATAGGCTACGCCCCGGTCTCGGTCACGAAGTTCGAGCCCGAGGAGAGGAAGTACTGAGGGCGGCCGGGAAAACCTCTCTGTCATTCCGGGGAGCCGGAGGCGGCGAAGAACCCCGTTTTTCGCCAGATGACATGGACGCCAGAAAACCGGAAAGAATATGAAGATACAGTTCAAGATAAAAAGGGCGAACCCGGTCGACTCCGCCGAGACCGTGGAGCCGTACATACAGGCCTACACCGTCGAGGCGGCCGAGGGCATGAGCGTGCTCGAGGCGGTGATGAAGATAGCCGACGAGCAGGACCCGACCCTCTCGTTTCGAAGGTCGTGCCGCTCGGCGATATGCGGCTCGTGCGCCATGGAGATAAACGGCTTTTCGCGTCTCGCGTGCAACACGCAGGTGATACCCGAGTTCAAGAAGATGGGGGAGATGGTAATCGGGCCGCTCGCCAACCACAGGGTGGCAAAGGACCTCGTGGTGGACTTCGACCCTTTCTGGAGGAAGATGGAGAAGGTCACCCCGTACCTCGTAGCGCGCGAGGGGGCCGCGGACGCCACGATGTCGAGCGAGGACGAGCAGGCCATAGACTCGAGCCAGAAGTGCATCATGTGCGGCTGCTGCAACGCCGAGTGCAACGCGCTGGAGATAGACCCCCGCTTTGCGGCCCCGGCCGCGCTGGCAAAGGCGTGGAGGTTCGTGGGCGACGTCAGGGAGGGCGCTTCGGTAAAGAGGCTCGAGAGGCTGAGCGAGGAGCACGGCATGTGGGACTGCGTGCGCTGCATCCACTGTACGCAGTATTGCCCGAAGGATGTAAAGCCCCTGAAGGCCATCGAGCTGCTCCGCTCCAGGGCCATGAAGGAGGGGATAACGGACAACCCCGGCGCCAAGCACGTCTCTGCCATGGCCGACTCGATAAAGAAGCTCGGGCGCCTCGACGAGGCGGCCATGACCTTCCGCACCCTCGGCTTCCTCCGCT
>JBHHYT010000091.1:0-9041 GCA_046757705.1 Thermodesulfobacteriota bacterium | reverse complement strand
CGGGGCGGGGGTCGCCACGGCAAAGGGGCTGGTCAGGGTCGTAGACGGCGAGGGCAACACGCTAACCGGCCACGACCTCCGGATGGACCTGAAAAAAGAGACCGCCGTCATAACGAATACGCGCATCTTCTACAAGAGGGACAACCTCCACATAACCGCCGGGCAGATAAGCAAGACCGGCCCCCGGTCCTTCCAGGCCACGGAGACGGCATACACGACCTGCGACTGCGAGGACGAGCAAAAGAGCCCGGCGTGGGCCTTCCGCACATCCGCCGCCAGCGTCACTGTGGGCAGGTACCTCACGGGCTGGAACTCGAGGTTCTACATAAAGGGGGTGCCGGTACTCTACTTCCCGTACATCAAGGTCCCGGTCAACAGGGAGCGCCAGAGCGGCCTGCTCCAGCCGGGGCTGGGCTACTCCGAGCTGCGGGGCTTCGCCATCGAGAACTCGTTGTACTGGGCCATCTCTGAGAGTACGGACGCGACCTTCTACCTCGACGTGGAGACGAACAGGGGCGTGGGCGAGGGTGTGGAGTACCGTTACATACGCACCAGCAAGAGCTTCGGGCAGCTCTACTTCAACCACTTCAAGGAAAGGAAGATGGAGCGGGTGCGCTCGTTCCGGGCAGGGGTAGACAACCTCTCCAGGCCCGCGAACGCGACCAATACCAGGTGGCAGTTCAGGATGAACCACACCGAGGCGCTCGGAGACGGGATAAAGCTCCGGGCGGACATCAACCTCGTCAGCGACGACGAGTACCTTCTGGACTTCGGCAGCGGCGCCGACCGCACCCGTGAGTCGATCGAGAACAACATATCGCTCAGCAAGGACTGGGGCGCCTACTCGCTCGTCGGGCAGCTCAGGTACTTCAACAACCTCCTTAACGACACCGACGAGACCACGCTACACAAGCTCCCCGAGATAACGCTGACAGGCACCGACACGAGGCTCTTCTCCACACCCCTCTACCTCTCCTCGGAGACCGGGTTCGTGAACTTCTCCCGGAAAAAGGGGGTGGCCGGCCAGAGGCTCGACATCAGGCCGAAGCTGTCGCTTCCCATGAGCGCGGGCGGGTACATCGACATAACGCCGTCCATAGCGCCGAGGGCCACGCTCTACCTCACCGAGGACCACCCCGGGAACGCGTTCAGGGACAGGTACCTCTACGAGATAAACGTGGACGCCACGACGAGCTTCGTGCGCGTCTTCCACCCCGAGATGAACAACGGCGGCACACTGCGGCACATCATCCGCCCGAGGCTCTCATACACATACATACCGCAGGCGGTCCAGTCGGACCTGCCCCAGTTCGACGCGGTCGACAACATAGTGGAGCAGAACACGCTCGCCTACTCCCTCGTCTCCGTGCTCACGGGCAAGAGCCTGGTGGACGGAGAGCCGGTCTACAGGCAGTACGCGTACTTCGACGTCAGGCAGAGCTACGACATAAACGAGGCCACCAGGAAGCTTCTCACGCCGCAGGACAGGAACCGCCCGTTCTCCGACCTGCGCGCGGAGCTCCTCCTCGAGCCCACCCGGTGGATGGACCTCTCGGCGCTCGGAGAGTACGACGTCTACGACCACTGGTTCAACAGCTACAACGCGTCCTTGGCGGCATCGGACGAGCGCGGGGACTCGTTGAAGCTCGACTACAGGTTCGTGCGCGCGGAAGCCACGAGGTACCTCGAGGCCTCCGCGCGGGTTCAGGTGATGCGCCCGGTGGACTTTACGTACCTGATGAGGTACTCCTTCGACGAGGGGCGCGCCCTGGAGACCTCGTACACCATCGAGTACAGGCACCAGTGCTGGAGCTCGACGCTCACCTACACGGACAGGCTCGAGGAGAAGGTCATCTACCTGAGCTTCGACCTGCTCGGGCTCGGCAGGGTGGCGGGCATAGAGGGCGTTATAGAGCCCCTGTGACCGCCGAGGACGAAGCCCGCGCGCCGGGAGGGCGAAGAGGTGTTGACACCCGCGCCTTATTAAGTTAAACTGGCCTTTACACGCCAGCGATAAACCTGTAAAAAGCCTGAATAAAATAGGGCAATGAGGATGGGATGACACAGAAAAAACAGCCTGTCGAGATACTCTGTTCGTCGTGCGGAACCGGTTTCAGGCTCTGGGTGCCCCCCGGCACCGTCCAGGAATGGGGCGACGAGGGCACCCGGATAAGCTGTGTGGGGTGCGGCGCTCAATACACCGTAAAACAGGGCAAGAAGGGGCTCGAGGCCCGGCCAGCCACCCCCGCCACCCCCCCCACCCCAGCAGGGCAGGCCGGGCCGGTCGGGGCCGCAACGGCCGCCGAGCCGGTGCAGCAGCACGCCCAACCCCTCCAACAGGCGCAGGCGTCCCCCCCGTCGCAGGAGACCGTTGGCCGGCCCCCCGCTTCGGAGCAGCCGGCGGTGGAGAAAGAGACGGTGCTGCTGATAGACGACGACAAGCTCGCAAGGGAGATGGTGCGCAACACGCTCAAGGACGTCGGCATACGGCTCGTCACCGCGCAGAACTCGGCCGAGGCGCTCAAGTTCATAAAGAGCGAGGACGTGGACCTGATAGTCACCGACCTGTACCTGAAGGGCCCCGGGGACCCGGAAACGCTCGTAGACGGCGAAGAGCTGCTCAAGAAGATACACGACATGGGCATGGCCATACCGGCCATAATAACCACCGGCAAGGACATCATAGACGACCTTGTGCTCGACCCCAAGTGGTTCGACCTGCGCGTAAAGGGATTTATACAGAAGGGCAACCCGTTCTGGGCCGAGGAGCTGAAGCTCAAGATAAAAGAGGTGATGTACAAGGACTGATCGGGAGGTCTTGCGCACCACTTCATATTTATACGCGAGCTGGTGCGGCTTCGGGGACGGCATAGCCCGGCCCGCCCGTTCAACACACATTTGTCTATCATCCTGAAAAAATGCATCAACGGCTGGTCTATATCGACATAGTCAAGGGCCTCTCCATCCTTCTGCTCGTCGGCTTCCATATCTGCGGCCAAATATACCACTCAGAGCCAATGTGGTTCCGCATATTGAGCTATCAGGGCGTACCCGCCTTTTTTCTGGCGAGCGGCTTCGGCCTTACAAACGCCCTTCGGAGCAAGAATAGCGACGCGCCTCCCCTCCTTTTCTGGGCGCGATGGCTCAGTCGGCGCATCTGGCGCATAATCCCGCTTTACTGGCTCACCCTTATCATAACACTTGCCGTCTACGCCTCCGGCACCCCAGCCTTGCGAATAACCCCGTTAAAGGGTGCGGCAATGACGGATTTCGCGCTCCACGCCCTGATGCTACACGTCTTTTTCAATGCTAGCTTCTTCTCGATAAACGTCGCATGGTGGTTTATCGGGGCCATCGTTTACTTCTACCTCGCATTCCCCGTCCTGTATGGCGCGCTCGGGCATAAAAAGGCTGGCGGGGCCGTCTTCCTGTTAGTCATTATAGCCGTCTTTGCGCTAAACGCCGTTTCTGCAAAGGCACAGATACTGCTCTCCTTCCTCTTCTTCACGACCGGCGTGTATCTGCGCACCGTCAGCAAAAACCCTCTTGACCTATCCTTCCGTTATGTAGTTCTTGTCTTCCTGGCGGGCTCGGCGGCCTGCGCCGCGCTCCTCTATCCGCTCATCACACCGGGCTACATCCCGAAGGCGGCGCACATATACGCTTACGCCCTTTTCAGCCTCTCCTTCGTCGTCTCCGCGTGCTCACTCTCCGAGATGGTCCATCTCCTGAAGGCGCCCCTGTTCGACTGGCTTGAGCGGGGGCTGCGGTGGTTCGGAAGACGCTCATACGCCATATTCCTTATCCACTGGGGGTTCATCTACCCCGTGATATCAAGGTTCGACAACAAAGCGCTCGGCATAGTAGTATATCTGGCCCTCATAACGGCGGTGAGCTGGATGCTTACCATGCTGGATGAAAAAAAAGACGTGTTTCTGAAAGGCTTGCGGGGCGGGGGCAAGTTGCTTTTGGCCGAAGGGAAGCCGGGCAGGGACTGAGCTTCAGTCCCGTTCCCTTTCGAGGAATGCGTAGGCGCTGTGGTTGTGTATCGACTCCCAGTTCTCGGCCTCTATGCTGAACCAGGCTATCTTATCCATCCTGCCGAGGTTTACCGCCACCTCTCGCACCACGTCCTCGACGAACATCGGGTTGTCGTAGGCCCTCTCCGTGACGAACTTCTCGTCCACCCTCTTGAGGAGCGAATAGACCGGGGAGCTCGCCGAGGCCTCGATGATATCCACTATGTCCTCTATCCACACGAAGCCGTCGAAACGCAAGGCCACCTTGACCACGCCCCTCTGGTTGTGCGCCCCCCTCTCGCTTATCTCCTTCGAGCACGGGCAGAGCGTGGAGACCGGGACCATCACCTCAAGGACGAAGTCCTTCTCGGCGCCCAGGGTGCCCATGTACCTGCACCTGTACTCCATAAGGCCCTTGGACATGGAGACCGGCGCGGTCTTCTCGATGAAGTAGGGGAACTCCACCTGCAGATGGGCCGTGGTGGCGTTGAACCTCTTTTTCATCTTCTCGAGGATGTCCGGGAAGTTGCGGACGGTTATCTCGCGGCGGTGCTCGTTGAGTATCTCGATGAACCTGCTCATGTGCGTGCCCTTGAACTGGTGCGGCAGGTCCACGTACATGTTTATGGAGGCGATGGTGTGCTGGTGCTTGTTCTTCTTGTCGAGCACCACTATCGGGTAGCGTATGTCCTTTACGCCCACCTTGTCGATGCTTATGTGCCGGAAGTCAGGCTCCCCCTGGATATCTCTCAAGCTCTTTCCCGTCATGTCATTCGTAGTACGCGGCCGAGGCGTTGTCCGACTCCCATACCACCACGCGGCTGACCTTTACCGGGCCCGTGTTCAGGGCCTCGGAAAGCCCGGTGAAGATGTGGCGCGCGATGTTCTCGGCCGTGGCGTTCTCCGCATCGAACGGTGGCACCTCGTTCAGGTACCTGTGGTCAAGCGCCGAGACTATCTCCCTGGTCTCGGCCTTGAGCTTCTTGAAGTCGATGACCATGCCGAGGCGGTCGAGCCCTTCGGCGAGCACGCTCACGTCCACCCGCCAGTTGTGGCCGTGCAGGTTCTCGCACGCGCCGTCGTAGCCGCGCAGGTTGTGCGCCGATGAAAATGTCGTCGTTATGGTAAGCTCGTACATCCGTTCAGTGTATCACAACATTCCGCTTAAAAAAAAGGAAAACCCGGCGGCGGCGCGCCACCGGGCCCGCCTCTTATAGCTTGACTTTACCACCGCCTAACGGATATCCTTACCGGAGATGGAAAAGACCTGACCGAAAGGGGAACAGATGAAAAAAACACTCATATACGCCGCGCTGCTGGCGATTTTCGTACCTTTGTTTCTCAACGCGCCCGCCTCATCGAAGCTGCCGGAGGCCGCGCGCCTCAAAAACAGCAGGCCCGCCACGAGCGTGCCCGACCTGGAGGCCGCTATGCACGGGACGGTATTCGACGGCTCGCACGGCGAGATATTCTCCCCTGTGAACAACGGCGAGCTCGACTACTCCGGCTTCTACGACATGCTGAAGGCCTCGGGCGCGCAGTTGTCGATAAACAAGGGGCCTGTCACGACAAAGACGCTCGCGGACGCCGGGACGTACATAATAGCGGGCCCGACGCAGAAGTTCACCCACGCGGAGACAGGCGCGCTGCATACCTTCATAAACAACGGCGGGAACCTGCTCGTGATGCTGCACATATCGAGCCCGGTGGCCCAGCTCACCGAGTCGTTCGGCATACTCGTCTCCAACTTCGTGATCTCCGAGCAGACGGACCTGATAGAGGGCCTGTCGCAGGACTTCTACGTAAAGCGGTTCGCCCCGCACCCGGTGACCAGAGGGCTCAAGAAGGTGGCCGTCTACGGCACATGGGGCCTGCTCGCGCAGGGCGCGGCCAAGGAGGTCGCCACCACATCCGATAAGGCGTGGGCGGACATGGACCGCAACAGGAAGCTCGACGAGGGCGAGCCGGTGCAGAAGTTCGCCATCATAGCCGTGGCCACGTACGGCGCGGGCAAGGTCGTGGTGGTGGCGGATGACGCGCCGTTCGCCAACAGGTTCCTCGACGAGGCCGACAACCACCGCCTCGCCGGCAACATCATCGAATGGTTCGGCCGGTAACACCGGCTTTCAGGACAAGGCTGAATAAATATCTCAATGGCAAAGCTCTGGAGATTCTTCGCTTCCATCCGGCTGACGATAGTCCTCGCCGCGCTCATATGCGTGGACGCCGCGTGGGGCTCCATCCTCACCATGGGCAACCCCGCCTTCTACAGGGGCCTGGATGCGCGCATACTCCTGCCCACCCTGCTGGAGCACGGCATGGAATACCCGCGCCTTACGCTCTGGATATTCATCCTCATCCTCCTCGTCGGGCTCTTCGCCGTAAACACCGTGGTCTGCACCACGGACAAGGTCTGCTCCATAGTCAAGGCCCGCAGACCCTGGCAGGCGTTCTTCCCCCACATAGTCCACATCGGTTTTTTCATCGCCCTTCTCGGCCACCTCGCGGGCAACGCGTGGGGGTTCAAGAGCTACGGGCACACGGTATTCAAGGGCTCGACCATAGAGGTGCCGGGTGGGCAGGGCCTCTCGCTGAGGCTCGACGACTTCGAGATGCGCCAGAGGGATGACGGCGACATAGAGTACCTCAAATCCACCGTCACGCTCCTTAGGGGCGGCAAGGAGGTGGTGACCGACGGCATCGAGATAAACGGCCCGCTCATCTACAATGGCACGGCCTTCTACCACCTCGACCAGGGATACTCGCCCGAGGGTGTCGTGCTCGAGACCGGCTCGGGTACAACCGAGGTCAGGTTCGACGGGGCGTTCACCGCACCCGACGGCACCCGCTACAGGCTCGGGGAGATCTACCCGGACTTCGCCCTCGACGAAAGCGGGCGGGCGTACTCCCGCTCCGGCTCCTTCCGCAACCCCCACATCGAGCTGCTGCCGGAGGGCGGCGGGCTGGCCGCGTACCTCGACGTCTCCGCCCCCGGGGCGGTAAGCCGCGTAAACGGCATGGTCTTTACCATGAAGGACTACATGATGGCCCCGTACGTGGTCCTCTCCATCAACAGGGACCCGGGGATATGGCTTATAATAACCGGCTCGTCGATACTCGTGGTCGGCATGCTTCTCCTGCTCTTCTTCCGGGGCGAGAGGAGCGAGCTCGTGCGCAGGGGGCTCGATGCCGAATAACGCAAGGGTACTTTGGGAAGGTCTGGTTTATTCAGACCTTCTGCGACACATGGATGTGCCGCCATTTTCGATGGCTGCAAGCCATTGAAAATGTAAGAAAAAGAACAATCACATCTTTCTTTTTCGTCTCTGAATAATTCAGGGACGAATTATTCAGAGGTTACTTTGATATTAGATCTCCTCATCCTCGCCTTCTTCCTCGTCGTCATAGTCATAGCGAGCGAGATATTCACCAACGCCATAGAGACGCTCGGCGCCAGGCTCAAGTTCTCAGAGGGGGTCACAGGGAGCCTCTTCGCCGCGGTGGGCACGGCGCTGCCCGAGACCATGGTGCCTCTCGTGGCCATATTCGGCGGCAACTCGGTGAAGGTCAGCGAAGAGGTCGGCGTCGGGGCCATACTCGGCGCACCGTTCATGCTCTCCACCCTCGCCATGTGCCTGCTCGGGGTCGCCGCGTGGCACTTCCGCGAAAAGAGGCGGAAGATAACCGTTACCCCGGAGCGCACCGGCTTCAGGCGGGACCTCGAGTTCTTCCTCTTCTGCTTCACCATAGCCTTCATCGTGGCGTTCACGCCTTACGAGTACCGCATGTTGAGGATGTTCGTGGCCTTCTCGCTCGTGCTCACGTACTTCTACTACGTGCTCGAGACGGTAAAGGCAAGCGCCGGGCTCGTGGGCGACGGGCACGCCACGGAGGAGAGCAAGAAGCTCTACCTCTCGCTCATATTGAAGGAGCACATGGCCGTGGTGCTCCTCCAGCTCCTCATCGCCCTGGCCCTCATAATAGCCGGGGCCAAGGGCTTCGTGCACGAGATAGAGCACCTCGCCGATATCCTCGGGCTGCCCATCATGGCGCTCTCCCTGCTGATAGTGCCGGTGGCCACGGAGCTGCCGGAGAAGATAAACAGCATACTATGGATACGCAAGGGCAAGGACACCATGGCCGTTGGCAACATCACCGGGGCCATGGTCTTTCAGGGCAGCCTCCTGCCCGCCATAGGCATATTCCTCACCCCGTGGACGCTCAACGTCACCGTGCTTACGAGCAGCATCATCACCATACTCGCCGCCGTCTGGCTCTACTTCCTCTCGAGCAGGGTCCACCGCCTCTCCTCCCTCTACTTCATCATGAACGGCTTTTTCTACGTGGCCTTCATCGGCATCGTCCTGTCCATGATACTGGCCTGACCGCCCCGCCCCCTGCCCTGCTGAAAAAATCCTGTCCCGGCCGCTTGACACCGGTGCGCCCCGTACCTATCTTTTAAGTGAACGGCAGTTATCCCATAAAAAGAAGGAGGTCATCCGATGTCCCTTGAAAGATTCCATCCATTGCAGGAACTCGAGACCATGAAAAGGGAGATGGACAGGATATGGCAGGACGTCTTCTCCGCCCCGGCCCCGGCGCCCGCTCCCTCGAAAAAGAGGACGGAGCGCGAGGAAGGGACGGCGACCCCCGCCATAGACATCATAGACAGCGAAGGCGAGGTCATCGTAAAGGCCGAGATGCCCGGGGTCAAGAAGGAAGACCTGAGCGTATCCATCGAGCAGGACACGCTCTACATAAAGGGCGAGGTCAAGGACGAGGCCCCCGGCGAAGGCCAGAGGCACACCTACTCTGAGAGGAAGTACACGGGGTTCTCAAGGTCTATCAACCTGCCCTTGAAGATAGAGGTGGAAAAGATAAAGGCGTCGCTCAAGGACGGGCTCCTGTCCATACACCTGCCAAAGGCCGTAAAGGAACAGCCCCGCAAGATTACGATAGACGTCTCGGAATGACTACACCGGGCTAAAACCCGGAGTTTCCGTGCTTCCCCTCCCTCGATGG
>JBHHYT010000090.1:0-9320 GCA_046757705.1 Thermodesulfobacteriota bacterium | reverse complement strand
CCCTCCTCCGTCCTCCCCCATCAAGGGGGAGGATGAAAATTACCTCCGCTACGCCAGCTAAATCTGGCTCCGCTCCGGGCGGCCATTCATCCCCGAGCTTAAAAGCTCGGGGTTTTCTGACCGACTTGATAGATCAAACCTTCCCTTGTTGCAGACTGCCGCGGCGCTACCTTTCGTAGCACTTGTGCCCCTCGTGGTATGTGAACTCCTCCATGGCCATCTTCTCTTCCTTCAGGTACGAGCGGTTCCTCTTCATCAGCTCGTCGAAGTCCACCTCCGCGCCGTTGAACTCCGGACCGTCCACGCAGACGAACTGGTTCTTCCCGCCTATGGTAACCCTGCACGCGCCGCACATGCCCGTGCCGTCCACCATGATGGGGTTGAGGCTGACCATGGTCAGGATGCCGTACGGCTTCGTGACGTTGCTTACCGCCCTCATCATGGGCACCGGGCCTATGCCCACGACAAGGCCTATCTTCATGCCCTCGTCTATGAACTTCTGGAGGACCTGCGTGACAAAGCCGTGGTGACCGTAGCTGCCGTCGTCGGTCGTTATGTGAAGCTCGTCGCTTACGCCCCTCATCTCCTCCTCGAGTATCAGCAGGCTCCTGTTGCGCGCCCCTATTATGGAGATGACCCTGTTGCCCGCCTCCTTCAGTGCCCTGGCTATTGGGAGCACCGGGGCGGTGCCTATGCCGCCGCCGACGCAGACGGCGATGCCGAAGTTCTCTATGTGGGTGGGACGCCCGAGCGGGCCGACGACGTCGAGTATGCGGTCGCCTACTCCCATGTCGCCGAGCATCGCCGTGGTCTTGCCGACCTCCTGGACGATGATGGTGATGGTGCCCTGCGCGCTGTCGGAATCGACGATGGTAAGCGGTATCCGCTCGCCCATCTCATTGAGCCGCAGGACCACGAACTGCCCTGCCCTGCGCTTTTTCGCTATCATCGGGGCCTTTATCCTGAACTGGTATACCGTATGCGCGAGCTCTTTTTTCTCGACTATCTCATACATCGCTGGACTCCTTTGCCCGGCGGCCCGGTGGAAGGGCCGCTGAACGGCTTTTTTAAAAGCCCGTGAATAATATCAGAACGCAGGCGTTATGGCAACAGTTTTGGCTCGGCGCGTGGAACAAAAACGGCCCTGCTACAGCCTCAAAAATATCCAGAACTCCCTGTTGCCCTTGGTCCCCTTTATGGGGGACTCGCCCGTGGCCGCGGGCGTAAAGCCGAGGGAGGCGGAGAACTCCGTGATCCTCTCGACCACCTCCCTGTGCTTGGCCGGGTCTCTTACGATGCCGCCCTTGCCGACCTGCCCCTTGCCGACCTCGAACTGCGGCTTTATGAGGGCGAAGACAGCGCCGCCCTCCTTCAAAAGCGCCTTAGCCCGGGGGAGCACCTTCTCCAGGGAGATGAACGAAACGTCTATGACAACGAGGTCCGCTGGCCCGCCTGTCTCGGCGGGGTCGAGGTACCGGATGTTCCTGCCCTCGAGCACACTGACCCTCGGGTCGTTGCGCAGCCTGTAGTCGAGGATACCCTTACCCACGTCCACGGCGCAGACCCCGGCCGCCCCGCGTTTGAGCAGGCAATCGGTAAAGCCGCCGGTCGACGAGCCGATGTCAACGGCACGCAGCCCCTTGACGTCGAAGCCCGTGGCGTCGAGCATACCCTCGAGCTTGACCCCTCCACGGCTGACGAAAGGCAGGGGCTCCTTTACGACGATATCGCAGCCCGCGGGGACCTGATGGCCCGGCTTGTCGACGACCGCGCCGTCGACCATGACCTTGCCGGCCATGATGAGGGCCTGCGCCCTCTGCCTGCTCTCGGCCAGGCCCCTTTCGGCCAGGAGGGCGTCTATCCGGACCTTACGCTCTTTTTTCATCAACTATTTGATATTATAAGATATTATTGCGCCGGAGGGAACATCAAAAAGCTATCTTCATGGCCTTCTTGTTCTCGGCGATGAGGTGCCTTACCGCGCGCTCGATGCCCTCGCTGTTAAGGCCGAAGCGGGCCCTGAGCTCCTCCTGAGTGCCATGCTCCACGAACTCGTCCGGCACACCCATCCTCTTTACGGGGCACCTCACGCCGTGGTCTTCGAGCAGCTCGAGCACGGCGCTGCCGAAGCCACCCTGAAGGGCGCCCTCCTCGACGGTGACGATGCCGTCGGCGGAGGTGGCGGCATTGAGGATGCACCCGGCATCCAGCGGCTTTACGAAGCGCGCGTTTACCACCCCGGCCTTGATGCCGGAGGCCTGCAGCCGTTCGGCCGCCGCGAGCGCCGGGTGGACCATGCTGCCCAGCGCGATGATGGAGACCTGCTGGCCTTCGAGCAGCACCTCGGCCTCTCCTGCCGGTATGAACTTCTTCTCCTTCATCTCCACGCCCACGCACGAGCCCCTCGGGTACCTGATCGACGCCGGGTGCCCCCACCGGGTGGCGGAGTAGAGCAGGTGCACGAGCTCGTCCTCGTCCCTGGGAGCGGAGACTATCATGTTCGGTATGTGGCGCAGGAACGAGACGTCGAACAGGCCGTGGTGCGTTGCGCCGTCGGCGCCGACCAGCCCGGCCCTGTCCATGGCGATGACCACCGGGAGGTCCTGGAGGCATACGTCGTGGAAGACCTCGTCGTAGGCCCTCTGGAGGAAGGTCGAGTAGATGGCCGTAACGGGCACGAAGCCCTCCTTGGCGAGCCCGGCGGCGAATGTGAGCGCGTGCTGCTCTGCGATGCCAACGTCAAAGAACCTCTCCGGGTACTTCTGTGCGAAGCGGGAGAGGCCCGTGCCGTCGGGCATGGCCGCGGTTATGGCAACGACGCGCCTGTCCTGCCCGGCTATCTCCACGAGCGCGGAGCTGAAGACATCGGTGTACGAGGGCGCGGACTTCTTCTTCGGCTTTCCCGTCGCCTTTACGAACGGCCCGAGGCCGTGGAAGGATGACGGGTTCTGCTCCGCCGGGGCGTACCCCTTGCCCTTGCGCGTGATGACGTGCACGAGCACCGGGCCCTTGAGGCCGCCTACGTCCTGCAACGTGGTGACGAGGGCGTCCATGTCGTGGCCGTCTATGGGCCCTACATACGAAAAACCGAGCCCCTCGAAGAGCATGCCCGGCGTAAGGAGCGTGATGAGGGAGTCCTCCGCCCTCTTGGCTATGCCCACGAGCCTCTCGCCTATGCGGGGTATCGATTTTATGAAAGACTCGACCTCGTGCTTCAGCTTGGTCGCGAACCTCCCTGTGATCTTCCGGCTCAGGAAGGAGGAGAGAGCGCCGACGTTCTTAGAGATGCTCATCTCGTTGTCGTTGAGTATCACGACCACGTCTTTTTTAAGGTGGCCCGCCTGGTTGAGCCCCTCGAAGGCGAGCCCGGCGGTAAGCGAGCCGTCGCCTATTACGGCGACGACCTTGAAGTCCTTGCCATCGAGGTCGCGCGCAGCGGCCATTCCGAGCGCGGCGGAGATGGAGGTGGAGGAGTGCCCGACGCCGAACGCGTCGTAGGGGCTCTCCGCGGGCCTCGGAAAACCGCTTATGCCGCCCGAGACGCGAAGCCCCGGGAACCGCTCTCTCCTGCCCGTGATTATCTTGTGCGCGTAGGCCTGATGCCCCACATCCCAGATGAGCTTGTCCTCGGGCGCGTTCAGGACGTAGTGGAGCGCGACGGCTATCTCGACCGCCCCGAGGCTCGAGGCGAGGTGGCCCCCCTTCTCGGATACGGTGTCGATGATAAACTCCCTTATCTCATCGCACAGGTCCGGGAGCTCCTCCGGGGCGAGCCTCTTAAGGTCCGCCGGGCCGTCTATCTTTTCGAGTTTTCCCATTCTTCAAGTGCCCTTTTCACGCGGGAATCGGTATCCGCACGATTGCCTACTTCTTCCTGTGAACGATGTACCTTGCTATGGACCGGAGCGGGTCCGCCTTCGAGTCGAAGCCCTTGATGGCGCCCAAGGCCATATCGACGAGCTCTGTGGCGCGCGTGCGCGCCGGGTCGAGGCCGAGTATGGAAGGGTACGTGGCCTTGCCCTTGCGCTCGTCCCCGCCGGTGGGCTTGCCCATCTCGGCGCTCGAGCCCTCGACGTCGAGTATGTCGTCTGCTATCTGGAAGGCGAGGCCCACGGCCTTGCCGTATGAGCCGAGCGAGCGCAGCTCCTCCTCGGACGCCCCGGCGAGTATGCCGCCGCACCTGACGGCCGCGAGTATCAGCTCGCCGGTCTTGTGGATGTGGATGTATTCGAGTACGGGGAAGGAGACGTCCTTGCCCTCGCTCTCTATGTCTACCATCTGGCCGCCTATCATGCCCATGGAACCGGCGGCGCGCGCAAGCTCGGAGACCACCCTCAAGAGCCTGCCGCTCTCGGCGGTGCCGTCCTTCGCTATTATCTCGAAGGCCGCCGTAAGCAGGGCGTCGCCGGCGAGTATGGCCGTGGCCTCCCCGTAGACCTTGTGGCAGGTGGGCCTGCCCCGGCGCATATCGTCGTTGTCTATCGCGGGCAGGTCGTCGTGTATCAAGGAATACGTGTGTATGCATTCGAAGGCGCAGGCGGTGTTCAACGCATCCCGGGCGTCGCCGCCAGCCGCCTCGCACGCGGCGAGCACAAGCACGGGGCGTATCCTCTTGCCGCCGGCGAACAGGCTGTAGCGCATGGCCCTGTGCAGCCCCTGCGGATACTCGTCCTCTTTTGCAAGCAGGGCGGCAAGCCCCGTGTTGACCATCTCCACCTTGCGGGCGAGATACCTTTCAAGTTCCGATGTCACCGAGACCCCCCCAGAGCGTCCCGCCTTTCCCGGCGGCGGAGGCCGGGGCTGGCAACGAAGGTTTCAATCTCAATCCGGACGGAGGGCGGACGCGCCTTCCATCTCCGGATTTTGAAGCACGTATCATATTAACAGAATAGATGTTGGATTACAAGAAACTCGCCCCGGGCCGAAGGCCTTTTTGTCCTGCGCGAAAACGGGAGGGGGAAGAGAAAGGGGCCGTATCTAAAAGCCCCCTCCGTCCATGGGACGGAGGGGGCACAACGGCCGAAAAAGATTTTGCGGTCTGCGCTCCGTGGCACCTCTATCGGGAGCCGCTCCCCGGGAGTCTTATCAGGCTGACAGAGAAACCGCTCAGGCCACCTTTACGACATTAGACGCCTGCGGGCCTTTCGGGCCCTGGGTAATTTCGAACTCTACCTCCTCGCCCTCCTTAAGGGTCTTGAAGCCGTCGCCGGTGATGGCGGTGTAATGGACGAAGACGTCCTCGCCGGATTCCTGCTGGATGAAACCAAAACCCTTGGTGTCGTTGAACCATTTTACCGTGCCTCTAGCCATCCTGTTTGCCTCCTTGTTTTCGGTGTAACTCTCTTACTGTTGCATAAAAAAAGCCGTGGAAGGTTACTGCGGCCCTCCACGGCCCGATAACCAAGACCATTATTCGAATCAGTATGACTCTGGCACAATGTGTGAAATTACGGTTATCCTACCCCAATCGGATAAAGGGTGTCAAGCTTTTTTTGTTAACCAAAGTAAAAACCGGCGTACGGTCTTTCAATCTTTTATTAAAACCATCGGGGCTGAAAAAACCTTCACCGCCACCCCCCCGGCTCCGGCCCGCCGGCGTGCCCGATAAGCTCGGAGAGCCTGACGGCCCTTACCCCCGCGGCGTCAAGGCCCGGCAGGGCCTCGGCGAGAGCCTGTATCGTCTCCGGGTACGGATGGCCTATGGCTATGGCCGAACCTCTGCTCTTCGCTATCCGCACCGCCTCAAGGAGCTGCCCCTTTATGTAGCCGACGTCGCGGGTATTGTCGAGGAAGACGTTTCGCCCGGCGTTGCGTACGCCCATCTCCCTTGCGACCCTGATGCCGACCGATCTTGCGGAGGTGCGGCTGTCGAGGAAGAAAAGGTCCTTGTCCCTGATAAAACCGAGCACCTCTCTCATGTGCGGCGTGTCCTCGGTGAACCTCGAGCCCATGTGGTTGTTGACGCCTATCACGTGCGGGACGGTGCCCAAGTCGTCCTCCATCTGTCTGCGCACCTCCACGGGCGTCATGGCCACGAGCAGCGCCCCCTTGCCGGGGTCGTGGGTAACGGTATCCCTGGGCTCCATCGGCAGGTGCATAAGCACGTCGAGCCCGTTGTCATAGGCCTCGCTCGCTGTTGCGCGCGAGTACCTCTGGTAAGGCATCACCGCCACGGTCAGAGGCTCGCCGATGCGCATGAGCTCCCTGAGCTTGCCTATGTCGGGGCCCATGTCGTCGATGACTATGGCGAGCTTCGGGTATGACGGGACGGGCACAGCGGGCGGCCCCGCCGGGGTCTGCGGAGGGGGCCCGGGTACCTGCCTTACCGAAGGCTTTTCCACGGGCGCGTACCTCGTAAGAACGATCGCGTCGAACCTTACGAGCGCCATCACGACGGCCACACCCACGAGAAATCCAAAGACAAGGAGGCCCCATGAGGAGAGGCCTCCTTTCCTATTGCTTTTTTTCCCCATCGGCTACCTTAAATGGGCCGGGCGCGGCCGGGCGCACCTGCGCCCGCCGCCTGCCCGCAAGGCCGTGGCCCGGCTCAGCCCGCCTTCTGCATCCCCTTGAAGATGTACCAGCTCTTGAGGTAGTCTACCGCCCTCTTGAGCTGGATGTCCTCGCCGTTGCTGTCCTTTACGGACTTCTCGCTTATCTTTATCTTATTCACCTTGGCGGGGGCTTTTTTGTCACCCTTGGCGGGGCCCTCGGCGGCGAGATGGCCTTTGAGGTCCTTCTCCTTTATGTGCCCGGTGTTCTCGCCGACGACGATGTCCGGCTCGATGCCCTTTGCCTGAATGGAGCGGCCGGAGGGCGTGTAGTACTTCGACGTCGTAAGCCTTACGGCGGAGCCGTCTGAAAGCGGGATTATCGTCTGGACCGAGCCCTTGCCGAAGGTGGTGGTACCGAGGATGACGGCGCGGTGGTGGTCCTGAAGCGCGCCGGAGACTATCTCGGAGGCGCTGGCGCTGCCGTTATTGACCAGCACTATCATCGGGTAGTCGGGCTGCGTGCCGGCCTTGTCGGCGCTGAAAGACATATCCTGCCCGGGCGCCCTGCCCTTTGTATAGACGATAAGGCCTTTGCTTATGAACTCGTTGGAGACCGACACCGCCTCTTGCAGCAGGCCGCCGGGGTTGTTTCTCAGGTCGAGCACGAGGCCCTTGAGGCCTTTCTTGCTCTGCGAGCTCAGCTTCTTTAACGCCTTTTCGAGGTCCGCGGAGGTCTTCTCCTGGAACTGGACTATCTTTACGTAGCCGAAGTCGTCCTCGAGCATCTTGGACCTTACGCTCTTGACCTTGATGATATCCCTGACGATGGTAAAGACCTTGGGCTTCTCGAAGCCCTCCCTCATCACCGAGATGCTCACAGACGTCTTGCGTGGCCCTCTCATGAGGCTCACGGCCTCGTTGAGGCTCATGTCCTTGGTGTACTTGTCCTCTATCTTCACTATCCTGTCACCGGCGAGGATGCCCGCCTTGAAGGCAGGGGTATCCTCTATGGGAGCGACGACTGTCAGGATGTTGTCCTTGAGGCTTATCTCGATGCCGAGCCCGCCGAAGGTGCCCTTGGTGTCTATCTGCATCTCGGTGTACTCATCGGGGGTGAGGAAGCTCGAGTGCGGGTCGAGACCCTTGACCATGCCCTTGATGGCGTCGTAGACTATCTCTCTCGTATCGACCGGCTCCGTGTAATTGTCCTGCACTATGCCGAGCACGTCGGTGAATATCTTCAGGCTCTCGTAGGTATTATTGGAAACGGCGACGACCCTGCGGGACGCGCCCAATGAGACCACGGTAAAGACAACGGCCGCGAGAAGAACGACACCCAGAAACTTGGGACTGGTAAACCTCTTGAACATTTATTTTTCCTCCTGTTGTTGACCGGGCCGCCACTCGGCGGCCTATCTGGATATGATATTATAAAAGCACGTGAAAAATCAAAAAATATTTTCACGCTCCACGCGCAAGACCGCCGGGGATAAGACGGAGATGCGTGTCCAACTTCCCGAAAATCCAGAAGAATCCCCAGGGCCCCGGCGCCTCTTACCTTCTGGCGAGCCACGCCATGGGGTCTCTGGGCACGCCCTTCTGCCTTATCTCGAAGTACAGCCCGCCGGAGGCCAGAGGGCCGGTATCGCCCACAAGGGCCACCTCGGAACCCTTTTCGACCTTTTCACCCCTTTTCTTAAGCACCTCGGACAGATACGCGAAGAGCGTGTAGAAGCCCCCGCCGTGGTCTATTATCATAACCTGCCCGTACCCCTTGAGCCAGCCGACGTAGGCGACCCTTCCGTCGTATACGCTCTTTACCGGCCTGCCCACGCGCGCCTCGATGACTATGCCGTTGTTGAAGGTGATGGTCCGGAACTTCGGGTGGGTGACCTTGCCGTAAAGGGAGACCACCTTGCCGGGCACCGGCATCCTGAGCCTGCCCTTCATGGCGGCAAACCCGCTGCCCGAGCTCCCGGCCCCCTCTTTCCTGAGGTTCCCGATAAGGTCGCCAAGTTCCCTGGCCGCCTGCTCGAGCTCGGATACGGCCTTCTCCCTCCTGCCCTTCTCCCTCTGGACGCCGCGGAGCACGGCGGACTTCCTGCGGGCGAGCCTCTGCGCCTCCCGCTTTCCGGCCACGGCCTTCGCCCTGTCTTTGGCGAGCTCGGCCTGCAGGCCCTTAAGGGCACGCTTCCCGGCATCGAGCCTCTTGAGGTTGCCTTCGTACTCGGAGATGAGCCCGGAGTCGTAGTCCATTATAACGGTAAGGTACTTGTTCTTCCTGCCGAGGTCAGCGGCGGAGGCCGCGGAGAACAGGACGTCCATCGTCTCGCCCCTGCGCATCATGTACATGGCCCTCAGGCGCTGCGCGAGCCGGGCGGAGAGCGCGCGCCTCTTCGCCTCGAGGGCGTCTATCCTGGCGTTGGCCGCGCGTATCTTCCTGTCTATCCTCGCGATCGAGGCCCCTATCCTCTTTATCTCCCTCCTCCTGGCGGATATCAGCTTGCCTATCCTCTCTATCTCGCCGAGGATGCTCGACTCCTTGCGCTCGATGGCCCTGACCTCTTTTTTCTCGTCCCTTATCCGCCTCTTGACGTCCTCGAGGGTCTTCTCCTTGCCGACGAGCTTGTGCCTGGAGACCTTCTGCCCGGCGCCTGCGAAAGCGGGCGCAAGGGCCAGCACAACGGCCATGAAGAATATAATCGTTGTCCTTGACATAGTTCGTACCTTTTACCAGGGCTATACCTTCAGGAACCTGCCCATCGAGATAAGCGTGCCGGCCACCCCCATGAGCACGCCGGAGGCGACGAGCAGGACGAAGAGCAC
>JBHHYT010000089.1:0-9412 GCA_046757705.1 Thermodesulfobacteriota bacterium | reverse complement strand
CAACATCAACAGCAACAGCAACAGCCGGTAAGCTACAACCGGGGCGAGGAAGGCGCCGTTCAGGGCGGGTCGGCAGGCTCTGCGGGCAGGAAGGGCAGGAAGGGCACGCTCTCCGCAAGGGTCCCCGCCACGCGGCAATCGGCGAAGGTCGGCAGGAACGAACCGTGCCCGTGCGGCAGCGGCCTCAAGTACAAGAGGTGCTGCGGGGCGAAGTACCGCGGTGACGCGCCCGGTTGTTCCGCGGGGGGGCGGGTGGGCCTTTTGGCGGGTGGGGGGGGGGGGGGGGGGGGGGGGGCGGATGCGGACCTGCACCCCCGTCAGAAGAGGAACTTCACACCATGACCCTCCCGGGCCTTGCCCCCGGAGTCTCCAGACCTTTAAGAAAACAAGACAGGTATTCGGATGGCATTGAAGAAAAAGCGTGCGTCGTCTGCCGTGAAGAGCTCAGCGGAGCTTCGGGTGCGGGGTTTTCGCGCCTCCGGGATATGCTCCGGCATAAAGAAGGACGGGCGCAAGGACCTGGCCCTCATCATAAGCGACACCCCGGCGGCCACCGCCGCGTTGTTTACGACCAACAGGGTGAAGGCCGCGCCGGTGGTCTTCGACATGAGGCGTCTCAAGGGTGGCTCGGGCACCACGCGGGGTGTTGTCGTGAACAGCGGCAACGCGAACGCGTGCACCGGCCCCGCGGGCTACGCCCACGCGCGCGAAATGGCCGGGGTCGTGGAAAGGGCGGCAGGGTCTGCGAGGGGCTCGTTTCTCGTCTCGTCTACCGGGGTCATCGGGGTGCCCCTGCCCGTTGACAGGGTGGTCTCCGGGGCGGGCGCACTTGCCGGGGCCGCGCACCCGGGCGGACTGCACGACGCCGCCGAGGCCATAATGACCACCGACGCCTTTCCGAAAAAGGCGATAGCGCGCGGACGTGTCGGCTCCAAGATGATAACGATAGCCGGCATAGCCAAGGGCGCGGGCATGATATGCCCCGACATGGCGACCATGCTCGCTTACTTCCTGACCGACGCAGACGTCGCCCCGCCCGTGCTCAAGGCCGCGCTCAAGGAGGCGGCGGACGCATCGTTCAACAGCATCATCGTGGATAACGACACATCGACCAACGACACGGTAATGGCCTTCGCGAACGGCGCTTCAGGCGCGCTTCCTGTCCGATCCCGCTCGTGCGCGGAGTTCAAGGCGTTCGCCAGGCTCCTTACGGGCGTGGCCGTGGAGCTCGCGCATTTGATAGTAAAGGACGGCGAGGGGGCCACCCGCTTTATAGAGATAGAGGTGGCGGGGGCGCCCTCCGAGGCCGCCGCCCGCAGGACGGCGCGCACCATGGCCGAGTCGTTCCTCGTGAAGACGGCCTTTTTCGGCGGGGACCCCAACTGGGGCCGCCTGCTCGCCGCCGCAGGCAGGGCCGGTGTAAAGTTCAACCCGGATAAGGCCGATATCTTCCTTAACGGCGTTCAGGTGGTCAAGGCGGGCCTCGATACGGGCAAGGAAAGGCAGGCCGCCCGAGCGATAAAGAAGAGAGAGGTCTACGTGAAGGTGGACCTGCACGCCGGGGCCGGCTCATCGAAGGTATGGACGACCGACCTTTCGTACGAGTACGTCAAGATAAACTCGGCGTACAGGACTTAGGTCTTTTTCAATCAAGGAGGTCTATACGATGGAGGTACTCGCAAGGGAGGCTGACAGGTGGCTCAGGCAGGCCGAGTATGACCTTAAGGCGGCGGAGTGGGATCAGCAGGGAGGTTTCTTCGCGCCCGCCTGCTTCATGGCGCAGCAGTCGGCGGCCAAGTCATTGAGGGCCTTTCTTTACCTGAACAGGGAGGAGACCCACGAGACCCGCTCGGTGGTGGACCTCCTGGACCGGGCCATAACCTACGAGGAGGGGTTCAAGGGCTCCGTGGGCGTATCCACGAGCCTGGACCTGTACTACAAGACCGCCCGTTTTCCGGACGCCATACCCGGAGGCATCCCGGCGGAGGTCATAACCGAGAAGGACTCGCGGGACGCGATAAGGCAGGCCGCGGACATAATAGCCCTGGTCGAGAAGACGCGCAAGGCCTATCTCCCGGATACCCTCTAATCCGGTAGCGCCGGGCGGGCACACCGCGAGGGGGCGGCGAACTCAAAAGATGGTCTACAACGCGTTCTTAATTCTGCCTTTTATCTTCGGGGCCGTGGTGGGGAGTTTCCTGAATGTGTGCATCTACCGCATCCCGCTCGGCATCTCCATAGTGCACCCGCCCTCGAAGTGCCCGTCATGCGGCAAGGGCATACCCATTTACTTCAACGTCCCCGTGCTCGGCTATCTGATGCTCAGGGGCAGGTGCTCTTCGTGCGGGGTGCGCATCTCGGTCAGGTACCCCCTGATAGAGGCGGCCACCGGCGTATTCGCCGTCCTGCTCTTCCTGAGGTTCGGGCCGTCGGTCGAGCTTTTAGTCTACTTCGCCTTCATCTGCGCGCTCATCGTCATCACCTTCATAGACCTAAGGCACCAGATAATCCCGGACGTCATCAGCCTGCCGGGCATACCGGCTGGTTTTGCCGCCTCTTTCTTCATGGCCTCCCCCGGGGTGCTCGACTCGGCCATAGGCATATTCGCCGGGGGCGGGGCGCTCCTGGCCATAGCCATCGGGTACTACTTCATAACCGGGGCCGAGGGCATGGGGGGCGGGGACATCAAGCTGCTGGCGATGATAGGCGCGTTCACCGGGTGGAAGGGCGTGGTCGTGGCGCTTCTGTGCGGCTCCTTCCTCGGCGCGCTCATCGGGGTCGCCGTGATAGTGGCGAAGGGCAAGGGAGCGAGGTACCGCATACCCTTCGGCCCGTTCCTCGCCGGCGGCGCTGTACTCTATCTGTTCTACGGCACGGAGCTCATAGACTGGTACGTGAACTCCGTTCTAACCGGACCCTGACACCTGAAGGGGAGGGCCTTTCTTGAAGAAGTTTACCCTCGGCATCCGCTCCCAGCTCGTGGCCGGCATAGTCCTTACGACCCTTGCGGGCATAGGGCTCATCGGGCTCCTGAGCATAAAGATAATCGAGAACAACGCCGTCTACTGGAAGATAAGCGAGGCGCAGAACATCGTCCGCTTCATACGCGGGGCCGCGCGCCTGCCCTCGTCCGCCAGGGAGCCGGCCGTAATGCTCGGGTACGTCTCAACGGCGCTTACGGAGGCCGGGATTACCGACTTCAGGCTCGCGGGGCCCGCCGGGGGTACGCTCATAGCCGCCGGCCGGCTGCCGGAGCAGCGCGGCAGCCGCGTGTCGTACTCCGGTGACGTGAAGGTGTGGAGGATAGGCGGAGGGCTGGTAAGCGGCCCCGGAGAGAAGCTCTTCGTCTCCGCGCCTATCGACAACGCGCCAGGGGGGCCCCGCGCCATCGAGTTCACCGTCTCGCTCGACGACATAAACGGGGACCTTGCGGGGGTGCGCAGGTTCCTGCTGTTCTACGCTCTGCTCGATTCGGTCATCATCATAGGCTTCGGCGCGTTCTTCCTCTCACGCTCGATTATAGGCCCGATAAAGAAGCTCGACCAGGCGGCTACACGCATCGCCGGGGGCGCGCTCGGCGAGCGCGCCGATATCGCCGTAGATAACGAGGTCGGGAGCCTCGCCACCTCGTTCAACATAATGGCCGAACGTATCGAGGATGAGATAAAGAGCCTCGAGCGCGTGAACAACGAGCTTGTAAGCACGCAGGAGGAGCTTCTCCGCTCCTCCACTCTCGCGGTCGTAGGCAGGCTCGCCGCCGGCATAGCCCACGAGGTAGGCAACCCGCTCGGAGCCGTCAGCGGTTACCTCGAGATATTGTCTAAAGGCGGCCTCGATAAGGGCGAAGAGGAAGAGATGATCGCGAGGGCCTCCAGGGAGGTCTCCCGGATAGACCTCATCGTCAGGGAGTTCCTCGAGGTCTCCCGCCCGTCGAAGAACGCCCCGGACATCGTGGACGTAAACAGTCTCGTGCGGGAGACGGTCTCATCCCTCTCCGTGCACACCGACCTCGATGGCGTGGACGTGGACATGGCCTTCACGGAACCGCTGCCCCGCATCGCCATGGACGAGAGGAAGCTCAGGCAGGTATTCATAAACCTGCTCCTGAACGCCGCGCACTCGATGGACGGGACCACGGGGGAGAGGTCCGTGCGTATAGCCACGGGCACGCAGAGCAGGACGGTGGACGCCAATCGCAGGAGGAGGCGGGACGACGCCCGGCTCGGGGCCGGCTTCGAGGCAAGGCGGAGCAAGAGGGAGTTTGTATTCATCAGGTTCACGGACACCGGCGTCGGCATAAGCCCGGAGAACGCCGCCAACATATTCGAGCCGTTCTACACCACCAAGGAGGTCGGCAAGGGCACGGGGCTCGGCCTGTTCGTCTCCCAGTCCATCATAAAGACATACGGCGGGGAGATAACGCTGGAGACCAAGCCCGGCGAGGGCTCGGCCTTTACCGTCACGCTCCCCGTGAAAGAGGGCCATGAAGATACTGATAATTGACGACGAAGACTCGATGCGCCACATGCTCTCGGTCATCCTCAAGCGGGAGGGCTATGAGCCGGTGGCCTTCGCGGACGCCAGGGCGGCGCTCGAAGCGCTCGGCAGGGACGACTTCGACTTCATACTCTGCGACATCCGGATGCCGCGCATGGACGGCATGGAGTTCCTCAGAGCATTGAAGGAGCGCGACGCTCATCATACGGTGATAATGATGAGCGCATACGGCACCATCGACTCCGCCATCGAGTGCATGAAGCTCGGGGCCTACGACTATATATCCAAGCCCTTCAAGGCGGACGAGATAGTCTTGACCGTAAGGAAGGCCGAGGAGAGGGAGCGGCTCAAAAAGGAGAATACGCGCCTCAAGGAACAGGCGCTGGCGAACTACGACTTCAAGAACATCTATACCGCGGACAGGCATATGCGCGAGATACTCGAGCTGGTGAAGAAGGTCTCCGACTACTCCACCTCCGTGCTCGTCTCCGGTGAGAGCGGAACCGGAAAGGAGCTCGTGGCCCGTGCCATACACTACAGCGGCAACAGGGCGTCAAGGCCGTTCGTGGTCGTCAACTGCGGCGCCATACCCGCCCCGCTCCTCGAGAGCGAGCTTTTCGGCCACGTGAAGGGCGCATTCACCGACGCGCACAGGAACAAGGCGGGGCTATTTCAGGAGGCGGACACCGGCACCATCTTCCTCGACGAGGTCGGCGAGCTCCCCATGGAGCTGCAGGTCAAGCTGCTGCGCGTGCTTCAGGAGGGGGAGGTGAGGAGGGTGGGGGACACGAAGTCCGTCAAGGTAAACACCCGCGTGGTGGCGGCGACCCTGAAGGACCTTCCCTCCGAGATAAGGAAGGGCTCCTTCCGCGAGGACCTCTTCTACAGGCTCAACGTCATAGAGATAAAGATCCCGCCGCTCAGGGACCGGCCCGCCGACATACCGGTGCTCGCCGCCCACTTCGTTGAGAAGTACGCAAAAGAGTTTGGCAAGCCCGTAAAGGCGCTCTCCAGGGAGGCGCAGGAGGCGCTTGCGGGCTACTCCTGGCCCGGCAACGTAAGGGAGCTCGAGAACGTCATCGAGCGTGCCATGATACTCGAGGAGACGGACACGATAAGGAAGATGTCCCTTCCGATAAGGACCGCCACGCCCGGGCCCTCGGCCCCGGCGCCCGGCGCGCCCCCGGAGGTGCTCTCCATCAAGCAGGCCTCCGTTACGATGGAAAGGGACCTCATAGCGAGGGCGCTCGAGAGGACGGGCGGGAACAAGACGAAGGCCGCAGAGCTTCTCGAGATAAGCCACAGGGCGCTCCTTTATAAGATAAAAAATTACGGCCTATGAAATTTTTTCATAGTTACGGCGGCGTGGCTGAGACCTAAGTCAAGGAATATCAGGTACTTGACTTTTGGCATATCTCTTGCAACATTTATGGGTATGAATTGCGCCATCCGAAATAAAAAGGGTTACACCCTTGTAGAAGTGCTGGTCGTCATCGCCATAATAGCGACTCTCGCGGCCATCGCCATCCCGAGCTTCATGGGCTCTCCGTTCTCGCACATGAAGCTCAAGAGCACATCCATGGAGATATACACCTCCCTTCAGCTTTGCAGGAGCAAGGCTATCGGCTCCACGTCCCAGTACGGCGTACGTTTCGACCTCAGCGCGAGCCCCGTCACATACAACATAGTAAGCCGCCCGGACTCCAGCTCCTCGTGGTCCACCGAAGGCTCCTTTGCCACCAAGCAGATAGACCCGGCGGTACTTGTGGACAGCATCACGGTGGACGCCGTCAACTACACCACCGGCACGACGGGTGTTATAAGGTTCGAGGCCACGGGAACCTCATCCTCGGCTGATATAAAGCTCAAGAACCTGGCGGACCTTAACGACAAGTACTCTATCGCGGTGACATCGAGCACCGGCAGGGTAAAGATAAAGAGCGGGTGGTAGGGATGAAGATATCAAAGGATGTGGGAAGAGAGGAAGGCTTCACCCTCGTCGAGGTCTTGATTGCGATAGTGCTCGTAAGCGTGGCGCTTATCTCGCTTGCCGGGCTGTTGACCTCGACCATGATAAACACGAACCTCGGCAAGAACACGACGGTGGCGGCCAATCTGGCGCAGCAGAAGATAGAGTCGTTAAAGATGATGGGCGCGGTGGACTTCGACACCGTGACCGATTCCGCCTCTGGCAGCGACCCGATAACCGCGGTCAACCCCGACATGGTAGAGGACTACGGGGCCATAGCGGGATACCCGAACTTCAGGAGAGAGGTCTACATAACGGACGGAAGTGCGCCCGTAAACTCCAAGGACGTCGCCGTAAGGGTGGTGTGGGCGGACAGCATCGGCACCCACTCGAACCTTTTGAGGACGACCCTGGCGAGGTAACGTTATGAAATTCCCTGCCCCGAAAAAAGACCACGGCTTTACGCTCGTCGAGCTGCTCGTAGCGATGGCGCTCTCTATCATCGTGCTCGGCGCCCTCTACTCGCTCTACATCAACTTCATCCGCACCTCCGCCGGCCAGGACAAGATAGTCGAGATACAGCAGGAGGGCAGGGCGGCCATCGAGCGCATATCGAAAGAGGTGCGTGCCGCCGGGTGCTACTACCGCAACACCCCTATCATAACCGCCACGGCCACCGAGTTCGAGTTCGAGTCGGACACAGACCCCGACCCGGCGCTGGGCCCGTGGAAGATAAAGTACAACCTTGATACCACGGACAAAGAGCTTCAGCGCAGCTCCGCGGCATGGACCGGCTCTGCCTACGGCGCTTACTCCGCCGCGCAGACCGTGGCGGGCCACATAACGGGCCTTAGCTTCGCATACTACGACGAGACGGGCACGGTGATACCCGCGCCGATTACCTCGCAGGCCAACAGGGACAGGATACGCAGGGTGGACGCGGTGGTAACGGCCACCACGGACGAGATAAACCCCTCCACAAAGAAGTTCGACAGCATTACCCTCACCACGAGCCTTTACCTGAGGTGCATGGGCGTGCAGCAGAGCACGGATACGACCGAGTGCGCGGTGCCGACAGACATACAGGTGGCCGACCCGGGCATCTGCGGGCGCCTCAACGTCACGTGGACGAAGTCCACGAGCTCGGACGCCGCCGGGTACAGGATATACTACCGTCCAACTGGCACGAGCTTCTACTCCGGGCTGCTCGAGGTCCCCGGCGGCGCCACGGAGGCGTACACCATGACGGGCCTTCAGGACGGCGTGCAGTACGACATAGCGATGAAGTGCTATGACACCGCCGGCAACATAAACGCCGCCTACGCCGGGCCGGTGACCGGCACCGCCTCTCCCACCGACACGAAGCCCGACGACAGCGTGGCCCCGGAGCTTCCAACCGCCACCGATGCCACCGCCGCCGACGGCTCGGTCACGCTTACCTGGACAGGCAGCACCTCGGTGGACGTAGGCGGTTATAACGTCTACAGAAGCGACGACGGCGGGAGCGTGTATACGAAGGTGACGGAGGTCGACTCGACCTTTTCGTCGTACTCGGACACCACGGTGACCAATTGCCCCACCCAGCCATATTACTACAAGGTCACTTCGTGGGACTGCGCCGCCAACGAGAAGGCGCTGGCCAGCCAGTCGGCCGTATACGGGGACGCGGCGCTGGTAAGCGGCATAACCGACGTGCCCACCGACGGGACCACGGACACCAACCCGACCGAGACGACCCCTCCTGCTGACCCGTTGAGCTTCCAGGCCGTGGCCGGTGCGGACAAGATATACCTGAGCTACGCGACCCCGGTGGACACGGACCTGCAGGGAGTGCGCATACTCAGGAGGCAGGATATCTTCCCGACGGACAAGGACGACGCCGCGGCGGTCGGGCCTAACGGGACCAAGGACTACTCCCCGCTTACGCCGAACCAGACATACTCTCTTATCGACTCCGCGGGCGTGGTCATCGGCGATACCTATTACTACAGGGCGTTCGCCTACGACGGCTGCATGAACTTCAGCCCCGGCACCATATCCCAGGCGACCGCCAAGCCCTGCGGCGACGGCGCGCCGGGCTCGAAGCACTACGGGCCGCCCTCCGCCCCGACGGGCCTGAGTGCGGCGGTCTGCTCCACGAGCACGCTCAGCTGGACCGCCTCGGCCGGCAGCGAGAACGGAAATACCTTCAACCCGGCGAGCGAGAACGACGTGGTGGGCTACAACGTATACCGCTCGACCACCTCCGGGTTCGGCTACACCCAGCTCAACGCCGCCCCCATCACCTCCACGAGCTACGCGGACGCCACGGTGGTTGCCGGGAACACGTACTACTACGTCGTCAAGGCAGTGGACTGCGCCGCCAACGAGAGTACGGTCGCCTCCAGCGAGGTCACCGTAATACCGAGCGGCATAGACTGGGACCCGGCGATAAAGGTCATCTCGTACGGCTCCGCCGGTGTGACCGGCACGCAGCACAACGTCGTGAAGCTGGGCCTTCAGAACCTCGGCAACACGGACGTGACCATAAACTCGGCCACCATGACGTGGACGACCGCCGCCGCCCTGATAAAGACGGTGAAGCTCAAACCCTTCGGCGGAAGCGACAACACGCTGTGGAACGACACCACGCTGCCGCTTACCAGCTCGGGGGTCAATATAGACTACTCGTCGTACGAGCCCGACGCCGCCTTGAGGAGGCTGGCGGCCGGGAGCACGCTCAACGAGATGACCATCGACTTCAGGGACTCCACCGACAGCGCGGCCGTGGACATGAGGAACGCGACCATAAATATAACCATCTACTACACGAACGACAGCTCTTCGAGCGCGTGCACCTCCTCCACGTTCAGCGTCCCGGTCCCCCGCGGCCCGGTCATCACCGCGAGCACGCAGAACCAGCCGGTCTCGCCGACCACGTCGAACCTGAACACCGGCACGCTGGTG
>JBHHYT010000088.1:0-9566 GCA_046757705.1 Thermodesulfobacteriota bacterium | reverse complement strand
ACGCCATCACCAGCGACATGGAAAAGGGCGTCTGGCAGATAAAGCGGTTCCTCTCCGAGTACCACGACATCCCGCTGGCAAAGCTCGACGAGCACCTGTACGTGCATCAGGGCGAGGACGCGGTAAAGCACCTGTTCCGCGTTGGCGCGGGCCTCGACTCCATGGTCCTCGGCGAGCCCCAGATACTCGGGCAGGTGAAGGACTCCTACGGCTACGCCGTTGAGCACAACACCGCCGGTGTCATCATAAACAAGCTCTACCACAAGGCCTTTCAGGTCGCCAAGAGGATCAGGAGCGAGACGAAGATAGGCGAGTCCGCCGTATCCATCAGCTTCGCCGCCGTGGAGCTGGCGAAAAAGATCTTCGGCGACCTCTCGGGGAAGACGGCCATGCTCGTAGGCGCCGGAGAGATGGCGGAGCTGGCGGCAAAACACCTGCAGAACAACGGCATACGCGAGATACTCGTGGCGAACAGGACGTACGAGAAGGCCGTGGACCTCGTAAAGGGGTTCGACGGCACGGCCATCATGTTCCGCGAGTTCCCGCACTACCTCAAGAACGTCGACATAGTCATAGCCTCCACGGGGAGCCCCAACTTCATCATAAAGCCCGACCAGATACACGATGTGATGAGGGAGAGGAGGCACAAGCCGATGTTCTTCATAGACATCTCCGTGCCGAGGAACGTCGACCCGCTGGTAAACAACATAGACAACGCCTACGTATACGACGTCGACGACCTGCAGGGCGTGGTGGTGGCCAACCTCCAGGAGCGCGCCAATGAGGCCGAGCAGGCCGAGGCCATCGTCAACGAGGAGATAGAGAAGTTCTACCGCTGGATAAAGTCGCTCGACGTGGTGCCGACCATCATAGCCCTCAGGCAGACCTGCGACCGGATACGCAAGGCCGAGATGGCCAAGGCCATCCCCTCGTTCAACTCGCTTACGAACAAGGAGAAGAAGACCATAGAGGCCATGACCTCCGCGATAGTCAACAAGATACTCCACCACCCCGTGACGCACCTCAAGAAAGAGGCGAACAAGATAGAGGGCGACCTCTATATAGACATCATCAGGAAGCTCTTCGACCTCGACGTAAACGACGAAGAGGCGCTCAAGAAGGCCCAGAACGACGACAAATAAGCGGCAAGCGGCAAGGGGGGCCAGGGGGGCAAGATGGGGCCGTGTTGGGCCCAAGGCGGCCCCGCCGGGAGCAAAGACCAGCGGCACGGGCCGCGCGCGCAGGCTTATCGATACGAACGGGAATCAAATAAAAGGAATTGAGAGGTACTTGTCTTGAAAAAGATTACCATCGGAACTCGTGGAAGCATGCTTGCCCTGTGGCAGGCCAACTGGGTAAAGTCCGAGCTCGAGAAGAGATACCCCGGCATGGAGGTGGCCCTTGAGAAGATAAAGACCACCGGGGACAAGATAACCGACGTCCCGCTCGCCCAGGTAGGGGGCAAGGGGCTCTTCGTAAAGGAGATAGAGGAGGCGCTCCTCGCGAAAAGGGTGCAGCTCGCCGTCCACTCGATGAAGGACGTGCCGACGTTCTTCCCCGACGGGCTCTCGCTGCGGTGCATAACCAGGAGGGAAGACCCGAGGGACGCGGTCTTCAGCCGCAACAACGTAAAGCTGCTCGACCTGCCCCGGGGGGCGAAGGTCGGCACTTCCAGCCTCAGGCGTCAGGCGCAGCTGCTTCACATAAGGCCGGACTTCGAGATACTCCAATTAAGGGGCAATCTGGACACCCGCCTGAGAAAGCTCGACGAGGGGCTCTTCGACGCCATCATACTCGCGGGCGCGGGCGTGAAGAGGCTCGGCTGGCAGGACAGGATAACAGAGCTGCTCCCGCCAGAGGTCAGCCTCCCGGCCATCGGACAGGGCGCGCTCGGCATAGAGACGCACACCGGCGACGACGAGACCAACCGGCTCGTAGACTTCTTCAACCACCCGGAGACCTCCTGCTGCGTAAGGGCGGAGAGGGCGCTCCTGAAGAGGCTCGAAGGCGGCTGCCAGGTGCCGATAGCCGCTTACGGCACCCTCGAAGGCGACACGCTCAAGCTCACCGGGCTCGTGGCCGGCCCCGACGGCAAGACCATCGTAAAGGACGTGGTAACGGGCCCGAAGGAGGACGCCGAGTCCATGGGCGTCGCCCTCGCCGAAAAGCTCCTCTCCATGGGCGGGTACGACATATTGAAGGCGCTCTACGATGTGAGCCCGCCGCCCTCCACGTAAAACCCATGCATGCAAAGGGCGCGGGGCTTGTAGCCCCGCGCCCTTTTTTTAAGCCCCCCTCCGGGGGCAAACGAATTGATAACCCTCCCCCGGTCTGATATAATACGCCGTCCACGACGCAGACAACGGAATCTTAATCTTTCGGGGTTCGAATTCCCACAGTCTACGGCGCAAGAAGCAAAATAGTCTTCTTGACGCCACGCTGCTTGCGGCGGGCGTTTCATCTTTTTTTAATCAAAAACTTAAAATTCCCTTAATCTCTTTTTGATATAAACTTAACGGGGAGGAGCGTTTCTCGCGATATGGCGAAAGGAAAGGTATACATGGTCGGCGCGGGGCCCGGGGACCCGGGACTGCTGACGATAAAGGGCCTCGGGGCGATCGAGGAGGCCGACTGCATAATCTACGATTTTCTGGCGAACTCGCGGCTTCTCGAACACGCACGGGAGGGGGCCGAGACCATATACGTCGGCAAGAAGGGCAACCAGAAGACCATCTCGCAGGCTGAGATAAACAGGCTCATCATAAAGAAGGCAAAACAAGGCAAGACCGTCGTGAGGCTCAAGGGCGGCGACCCATTCATATTCGGCCGTGGCGGCGAAGAGGCGGAAGAGATGGTCAAGGCCGGCCTTTCTTTTGAGGTGATACCCGGGGTGACCTCCGCCACGGCCGCCCCGGCTTACGCTGGCATACCGCTTACGCACAGGGACCTCGCCTCCTCGGTCACCTTCATCACCGGGCAGGAGAACCCGTTGAAGGAGAGGCCTAACATCGCGTGGGACAGGCTCTCCACGGGCCGGGGCACGCTGGTCTTCCTCATGGGCTGGAAGAACCTCCCGTTCATCACGGGCAAGCTCATCGAGAACGGGTGGGCGCCCACAACACCCGTGGCGCTCGTAAGGTGGGGCACCATGACCAAGCAGAGGGCGGTCGTCGGCACCCTCGAGAACATCACCGGTCTGGCCGGGGCCGAGGGCATCATGCCGCCGGTGGTGACCATCGTCGGCGACGTGGTGGGCCTGCGCGAAAGGCTCAACTGGTTCGAGACGAAGCCCCTTTTCGGCAAGCGGGTGCTTGTCACCCGCGCCCTCGAACAGGCGGGCGTCTTTACGCGGATACTGGAGAAGAACGGCGCGGAGCCGGTTACCTTCCCGACCATAAAGACGGCCCCGCCGCCGAGCTGGGCGCCGCTGGATAAGGCCATCAAGAGGCTTTCCACCTACGACTGGGCTATATTTACGAGCGTAAATGGTGTAAAATACTTCTTCGAAAGGCTGACGAAGCTCGGGCTCGACCTGCGGGAATTGAAGGGCGTAAAGATCTGCGCCATCGGGCCGATGACGGAAAAAGCGATACGGGCGCTCCACATAAACGTGGACCTGACGCCGAAGGAATACCGCGCAGAGGCCATACTCTCGTCGCTCGGAAAGCGCCGGATAAAGGGCAAGAGGTTTCTGCTCCCCCGGGCGCTAAAGGCCAGAGAGGTTCTGCCCGATGAGATAAGGATGCTCGGCGGGCACATAGACGTCGCACCGGCGTACAGGACGATACGGCCGACGAAGGAAGCCGGCGCCTTGAGGAAGATGTTCGAGGAGGGAGAGATAGACGTCGTTACCTTCACCTCTTCGTCCACGGTCACGAACTTCGCCTCCATGTTCAGGAAGTCCGAGCTTGCCGGGCTCCTCAAGGGCGTGAAGGTCGCCTGCATAGGGCCGATAACGGCGGATACCGCCAAAGGCTTCGGCCTCGGCGTCGACATAATGCCCAGAGACTACACCATACCGGCGCTGACCGGGGCGATGGCGGATTGGTTCCAGAGACACGGCCCGGAGTTTTCTGATAATAACCCATTGAAAGGAAGTTGAGATGAGCTATCTACTGCACCGCCCGAGAAGACTGAGAAGCTCCGAGGTACTGAGGAGGATGGTCCGGGAGACGACGCTTTCGCCCGACGACTTCATCCTGCCGCTCTTCGTTACCTTCGGCAAGAAGGTCAAGAAACCGATAAAGTCGATGCCTGGGCACTTCCAGCTCTCTGTGGACAACATAAAAAAAGAGGCCCGCGCCGTCGCCAAGCTCGGCATACCCTCGGTCATCCTCTTCGGCATACCCGAGCACAAGGACGCCGAAGGCACGTCGGCCTTCGACCCAAAGGGGCCGGTCCAGGCGGCGATCAAGGCCATAAAGGACGCGGTTCCCGAGCTTATCGTGATGACCGACGTCTGCATGTGCGAATATACTTCACACGGCCATTGTGGTATCATAAAAGGTAACGACGTGGACAACGACGAGACGCTCGACCTGCTCAGCCGCGAGGCGCTCTCGCACGCTCAGGCAGGGGCCGACATCGTGGCCCCCTCGGACATGATGGACGGCAGGGTCGGCGCCATAAGGGACGTGCTCGACGACAACGGCTTTTCCAACATCCCGATCATGAGCTACGCCGCGAAGTACGCCAGCGCCTTCTACGGCCCGTTCAGGGACGCCGCCGAGTCGACCCCGCAGTTCGGCGACCGCCGCAGCTACCAGATGGACCCGGCCAACACCGACGAGGCCATAAGGGAAGTGATGCTCGACCTCGAGGAGGGCGCGGACATGGTCATGGTAAAGCCAGCGCTCCCGTACCTCGACATCATAAGGCGGATAAAGTCGCAGTTCGGCTTCCCCACGGCGGCGTATAACGTAAGCGGCGAGTTCTCGATGATAAAGGCCGCCGCCGAGAAGGGCTGGCTCGACGGGGACAGGGCGATGATGGAGTCGCTCACATCGATAAAGAGGGCGGGCGCGGACATGATACTGACCTACTTCGCCAAGGAAGCGGCGGCGCTCCTGCAGAAATAGCAAGGCTTAACCGCACCACACTACAGAAAAAAGGAGTCATATATGCATATGCCGAAAGGCCACCCGCACCAGGTGCCGGGTATGGCCCCTCACGGAGGACACGGAGGACATGGAGGACCGGACAAGAGCGGAGGCAGGAAGTGGCTGCCCAAGCTCATAGCGTGGGAGCTTACCAGGTCCTGTAACCTCGACTGCATACACTGCAGGGCCGCGGCGCGCTTCGGCCCGTACCCGAACGAGCTTACGACCGAGGAGTGCTTCAAGTTCCTCGACAACGTCGCCTCGTTCTCCAACCCCATCATGATAATGACCGGCGGCGAGCCTATGCTCAGGGACGACATCTGGGATATCGCAAAGTACGGCACGAAGCTGGGCCTGCGCATGGTCATGGCCCCGTGCGGCTTTCTCGTGACAGAGGAGACCGCCCGGAAGATGATCGACTCCGGCATCCAGAGGGTCAGCTTCTCCATAGACGGAGCCACCGCCGAGAGCCACGACAACTTCCGCAGGGTCAACGGCGCTTTCGCGAGCGTCATGGAGGCTATAAAGAACGTCAACAAGGTCGGGCTCGACTTCCAGGTCAACACGACCATCACCAAGCACAACCTCGAGGAACTGCCGCAGATACTCGACCTCGTCATAAAGCTCGGGGCCAAGGCGCACCACCCCTTCCTGCTGGTGCCCACCGGCAGGGGCGCGGAGCTGAAGGACCAGGAAATACCGCCCGAGGAGTACGAGAAGACGCTCACGTGGTTCTACGAGATGAGGGACAAGGTGCCGATCCAGTTCAAGCCGACCTGCGCCCCCCACTACTACAGGATATTCAGGCAGAAGGAGAGGGAGAAGGGCGTAACCGTTACGCCCGAGACCCACGGCATGGACGCCATGAGCAAGGGCTGCATGGGCGGCCAGAGCTTCGCCTTCGTATCGAACACCGGCAAGGTGCAGATATGCGGCTTCCTCGAACAGGAGTGCGGTGACATCCGCAAGGAGTCATTCAGCAAGATATGGGACACCTCCGAGGTCTTCAAGCAGATGCGCGCCTGGGACGACTACAACGGCCGGTGCGGGTACTGCGAGTTCAGGAAGGTCTGCGGAGGGTGCAGGGCAAGGGCCTTCGCCTTTACCGGCAACTACATGGACGAAGAGCCGTTCTGCACCTACCAGCCCTCGGACGCAGCGAAGAAGGCCCGGGACGAGAAGAAGGCCCGGGAGGCGGCGGAAGGCGAAAAGGCCTGAAACCATTGTAAACGAACCAGAAGGCGCGCGCGTTTTTCCAGTTACGCGCGCGCCTTTTAACATCCGCAGAGGCCTTCCATTATGCTTACTTACAAGGTCGTGGAATTGAGCACCGTCACCGACGAGGAGATGGAGACCGCCATAAACGCCCACGTCAGGGACGGCTGGGGCCTTGACGGCATCCACTTCGCCATGCGGGACTCCTCGAAGAGGCCCGCCATGGCCTTTATCCTCTTTACGCGTGAGGAGGCCGGGTAAGCCCCGCCACGCCCGCCGCCCCCGGCGGCGGCCCGAAAGACCACGAAAAAAATCACGGGCGGGCCGGTTTTTCAGCCGGCGGCCGGTGCTTTATTGCCCGCGCCCTGCTATAATTAACCCGTCCGCCCGCCCGTGGCGGACGGGACTCCGCGCTCCAAGGCCCGGACATCCCTTCTCGACCCTTTTGCCAACGCTGGCCATATTCCGAACAGAGGTATAGATGAGCGGAGAAGACCCCTCACAAATTGCGGACAGCTACGACGAGCTGCCTTCTTTCCCCAAGACGGAGATACTCGAGCGCCTGCTGGCAAAGTTCATAGACTTCCTCTTCGTCGGGGCGCTCTTCACATTCCCCTCGTTCATCGGCCCTCTGGCGGCGATCACCTACATCGTCATCTCCGACGGCCTCAAGGGGGGCCAGTCCATCGGCAAGAGGATAATCGGCCTGCGGGTCATATCCACGAGGGGGGCGGCCCTGCCCTGCAACTTCAAGCAGTCGATAATGCGTAACTGGGTCTTCGGCGGGCTCATCGTACTTTACTTCATCATCGGCGGCATCCCGTATATCGGAATGCTCATCGTCTTTCTGGCGTGGGTGGTCGTGATAGGCTCCGAAATAGCGATGATATACACCGACGCGGCGGGCACGAGGTTCGGCGACAGGTTCGCCAACACGCTCGTGGTAAGCACGAGGCACGACCTGGGGCTGTAGGGGGACTGACTTAAAACTCATACCGCCCACTGTCGCAGGTTCAGGGTGCAACCCTGAACCTGTATTTCTTTCTGATATCAAGTCCGGGGCTTACGCGCTGCCTGTTTGCCATGTACGCTTCAGCGGGTTGAAAGACACAACCCAACCTACGCTATTTTGACATGTCGCTTGTAGGTCTTGTCTTTAACATACCCGGTGATTAGAGCGAGCGGCGCTTTGGGTAGCGGCGGGTGAGCGTGCCGGGGTGGTCTTCAGGGCGCGTAGCGACCTTAAGCGGGGCGCGCGAACGGGGAAGAGGAAGCCCAGCTGAGCGAGCCTGATCACGGAAGCGCCCCGTTGAGGGGCGCAAACGGCGTTGAAAAATTATCGCGGGTTCAGGTTGAAAACCTGAACCCGCTGAAATACATGGCCGTAGGCCAGCACCGTTGGTCGGGTTAAAAAACACGATCCAACTCGCACCCCCTACCCCCACTGCTTCAGCCTGAACTCCCCCTCTTCGTAGACGAGGTAGCTCTTCGCGCCCGCCCAGCTTCCGGGGTTGGCGTAGGTTCCATCTCTCCCGTCGGCCTTCTCCCTGTGCACGCCGGGCACGTGGGAGTGGCCGAGCACGACGGCGTCCGAGCCGGAGGCTATCCTCCTTGCGGCGAACTCGCGCAGCCGCGCCTCCACCTCCTTCTTCTCGCTGTACTGCCTGCTCTTCTTCGAGAGCGCCATCGCCACCTTCCAGGTTATCCACGGCCCGGCGGAGGTCATCAGCAGGCGCATTATCCCGCTCTTTAAAGACTGCCTCCACGCGGCGTGGCCCACGCCTCCGGTGATGATGTCCCCGTGGGCGAGGAAGAACCTCCTGCCTCCGTCGACCTCGATCTCCACGCTGTCCCCGTAGACGTCCGCCTCCAGCGTCTTTATGAAGAACCTGCCCATCGAGAAGTCGTGGTTGCCCTCTAAATAGAGTATCTTTACGCCGCGTTCCTTGATGCGAACAAGGGCGTCGAGCGTTGGCCTGTAGTACCTCCTCACGACCCTGTTGTCCCCGCCCCAGAAGTCGAAGAGGTCTCCGAGTATCACGAGCAGGTCTATGCCCGCGAGGCTGTCGAGGAACTTTACGAGGCTCGCCTGGTTGGGGTCGTCCAAGCCCTTCAAGTGCGCGTCCGCGACGAATACTATCTTCATCCGCCCCTCTTTCCGAGGGCTTCGAGCGCGGCCTGGCGCATCACATCCACCGGGGCCTTCCTGCCCGTCCAGAGCTTGAAGCCCACCGCGCCCTGATGAACGAGCATACTGAGCCCGTTGTGCGTCTTGAGTCCCCGCGCCTTCGCCCTTTTGAGGAAGGCGGTCTCAAGGGGCGCGTAGACTATGTCGGAGACGACCGCCCCGGCAGGGAGCGCGTCGACCGGGAAGTCAGGCTCGCCGCGCCCGTTCATTCCCACGGACGTGGTGTTCACCACGAGGTGCGCCCCTTCGGCGTACGCCCGGAGCGCCTTGCCGTCGAGCGGCGCGGCCCCTACCTCCACCGAAAGCTTTTCGGAGAACTCCCCTGCCAGCGCCTTCGCCCTCTTGAGCGTGCGGTTTACGACGACGACCGACCTCGGCCTTTTGAGGAGCACGGAGTAGAGTATGGAGCGCGCCGCGCCCCCTGCGCCGATGACCACGACGTTCTTCCCCCTCGGCGCAAGGCCGGCCTCCCTTTTGAGCCCTTCGAGATAGCCCGCGCCGTCGGTGTTGTACCCGACGAGACGCCCCCGCCGGTTTACGATGGTATTGACCGCGCCCACGGCCTCGGCGTGAGGGTCGACCTCATCGAGCAGGCGCATCACCTTCTCCTTGTGAGGGATGGTGGCGTTCAGGCCGTGGATGTTGAGGGCCCTTATCGCGGCCACCGCCTTCTTGAGCGCGCCGGGCGGCGAGCAAGGCACGTGGAACGGGACGTAGACCATGTCGAGGCCCAGGGCGGCGAAGGCCGCGTTGTGCATAACGGGCGAGAGCGAGTGGGCGACGGGGTCGCCGAATATGCATAAGACCTTCGTGGAGCCGGTAATCTTCAAAACGGATATCCTCCTTATGGTGAAACGATGCCGATAAAGCTCTCACACAGAGCGGCTTATAAATCCCCCTCTGTCCCCCTTTGTAAAAGGGGGAAGGCATCCCCTGAACACGTTTGGAGCTCTCCCCTTCGGGGAGAAAAACCGCGGGGGGCCGCCCCGACGCCGTTTGCGCCCCTGCACGCGGGGCGCTTCGGTGATCAGGCTCGCTCAGCTGGGGCTTCCTCTTCCCCGCTC
>JBHHYT010000087.1:0-9658 GCA_046757705.1 Thermodesulfobacteriota bacterium | reverse complement strand
GCTCGCTCTAATCACCCGGTATATTTTTAACAACGAGTAGACAGATGGGCGTAGAGGAAGGAGAGAGACCCATCCCCCTTTTTCAAAGGGGGACGGAGGGGGATTTCCGGTCTGTCATTCCGTCGAGGCGGCCACCGCCCTGACCACCCGTTCTATGCCGGCGAAGTCCTTAGTTATCTCGATCTCCGCGTACCTGCCGTCCGCCTCGAGAAGCCCCCTTACGGCGAGCGCCTCTCCGAAGCCGAGCTCCATCAACAGGGAACCTCCGGCGAAGAGGTGCGCCGGCGCCTCCCTGACGATCCTCCTGTAGAAATCCAGCCCGTCTGGCCCGCCGTAGAGAGCGCCGCGCGGCTCCCAGTGGGCCACCTCCGGCTGGAGGGCCTCCATCTGCGCCGCCGTGACGTAGGGCGGGTTCGAGAGGACGAGGTGCGCCCTTACCCCGGCCAGCGGCGCGAAGAGGTCGCCTTCGAGGAACTCGACCCTTTCGGCCACGCCGTTGGACCGGGCGTTGGACCGGGCTATGGCGAGCGCGGCCTTTGAGATGTCGGTCGCGTAGACGCGCCAGCCCGGAAGCTCTCTGGCGAGCGATACTGCTATGCAGCCGCTGCCCGTGCACAGGTCCACGGCCACAGGGGGCGCGTTCCCATGCGCCCCGGATGTCGCCTTCAACGCCGCGGCCTTCAACCCCGTGTCCACCAGGAGCTCGGTCTCGGGCCTCGGTATCAGCACGTCAGGCGTGACCCTGAACGCAAGCCCCCTGAACTCGGTCTCACCGGTTATGTACTGCGCGGGCTCCCCGGCCGCCCTCCTGGCGAGGAAGGAGGCGAGGGCTACGGCCTCGGCGTCCGTAAGTACCCGTTCGGGGCCCGTGAACAGCTCGTGTCGCTTTATCCTCAAAAGGTGGGTCAGCAGGAACTCCGCCTCCGAGGCGGGGTCTTCGATGCGGGCGGCCTCGAGGGACCGGGTTGCGCTCTTCAGCGCGTCTCTTACGGTAGGGTTTTTCAATGGGTCGAACCTTGGGGGGTGGAGCGGGGCGGGCCTTTGGCCCGCCCCGGGAGGTTTTCCTGACGGAAGGTCTGACCTATTAAGACCTTGCTCGGCACATGTCAGAGGTCTTCTATCTAATCGATAAATTCCATCGGCTCGCCGCAGCAGACGAGCTCACCGCCCCCGGCCTCCGTCACGACGACCTCGTTGCCGCATATCGTACATCTGAACTTCTCGCCTTCCTTGGTAACTTTCATGTTCAGGCCCCTCCTTTTTTGTGCTCGTGTTACGTTCCCATAGGGTAAAACACCGGCAAGGTGGCGCGGTGTGTGGATATCAGCCCGGATGCCTTCCGGCCTTGAGCGCCTCGGCCCTGTTCTTCAGTATCTGCCGTTCTATCAATTTGTTCCGGTAGAAGTAGAAGATGAGGGCCCCGACCGGCAGGGAGGTCTTAAGCACCCAGGGGCCGTAGATGGTCGCCTTGTGCGCGCCGCTGCCCAGGAACATGGGGGCGAAGAGCTTGAAGCCCATATGCGCGCTCGACCAGTCGAATATGATGGTGCCGATGCCGACGAGCATGAAGCTTATCCAGAGTATCTTGAACCGGACCTGCGTCATGATGCACTGGGCTATGTTGTAGATGATGAACAACGGCACGGCGACCGCGAAGAAGAGCGCCGCGTAATGGGCGAAGGTCATGTCGGAGAAGTTAAAGGCGTACAACTCCTGCATCGGTCTCGCCAGAGGCTCGGTATAGATGGTCGAGACCTTCTGCACCCCGTCCGCCTCGTCCACGAGCACCAGCGCCTTTAGCCACGAGCCCTCGAAGGTTATCTGGTAGCCGAGCAGCGTATGTGAAATGGAAGAGAAGTAACTGCTGTAGTCCTGTGCGCTGATGGTCTCCACGGAGACCATCTCGCCGCGGTCGAGCTGCCCTTTCATCTCGAGGAGTTTTCCACGGATGGATTCGGCGCCGATGTCCAGCACGCTCAAGTCCTTGAGCGTATCCATGTCCCCGCTTCTAAGCGTCTCTATGAACCCTCTGGCGAACCTGTCGGCGCGGGAGTGGTCCTGCTTGAATAGGAGGTCCTTGACCGCGCAGCCGGGCAGCATGACGGCTACCACGAGCAGCAGGAGCAGGAAGGCCCTTTTGAACTTGAACGGCATAGGTAAATTCTCCAGTGGATGGTTGGGCCGGCGGCGCGGGGTACGGCGCGCCGCGCGAAACCCCGGTTGGCGCGTCAGTGCAGGGGCGCGAAGTACTGGGGCGCGCGGTCGCGTATGGAGCCGAGCAGCTCATACGATATCTGCCGCACGCTCGCGAAGAACGGCTGCACCATATCCGAGTTGATGCTCGAGCTCGTCACCTGCCCGAAGGGCACCTTGCTGGTTATCTCCTCGTAGGCGGCGAGCAGGCCCGTGTTGGTCGTCCCGACGTTCGAGGCGGCAACTGCGTAGACTATGTCCCTGCGCGTAAGGTTGATCTCCTTCTCGGTGTCCACGATTACCGGCTTGTTCCACCAGCTGTCGAAGGATACGGCCTTGATGTTGGTGTTCCTGTTGAACCTGGGCACGTAGTTCATGGTCTTGGCGCCGAGCGTTACCAGTGTAAGGCCGCAGAGCGGAAGCCCGAGCTCGGGGTTGTAGTCCGGGGAGCTGTCGTAGAACGATATGTCCTTGAGCCCAAGCCTTCCGAGGAGCGAGGGCAGGGTCTTCGTATCCTCCACGAGGGCGAGTATGCATACGGCCAGCCTGCGCGCCTCCCCGTTGGCGCTGGCGTCGAAAGATGACCCGGCGGCATCCATGAACGCTACAATCTTGCGTATCTCGGCCTCCGGGCCCTGCGTCTTCTCGATATCTGTCATCTCGAAAAACTCCTTTTTTTGATAAATATAGGGACGTGGTCTGTGAATCGCAATAGCTTAACATAAAAAAATGAAAATAAAAAGGTCATTTGAGGTGGGCGGACGGACAGGGCCGTGTGGCAGCGGGGATGGTACAGGCGCCTTGACGGCCTTTCCCCGGGTAAATTCTTCATCCCCGGGGCGTCCCTCCGGCGCCCTGCATTCTTTAACGATATCAACGGGTTTTCTCCCCCGGCGCGCGGCCTGCCTGCGTACCGGATGCTAATTGAATGTAGATTTCAATTGACAATGATAATCATTTTCAATATAATCGGTGAAAATAAAGGGGAGGTTCGGTTATGTCTGTAATGTCTTCGGTGATGCGGTTTTATGTTTTGCTTGCGATGGTCGCTGTCGTGGCGGTCCCGTCGGTGGCCTACAGCGGGAATGGCTCGAACTTCGTTCTCTACAACCACCATACGCCTGAGGCGGGTGAGAAGGAGGTAATGTTCATGAACGATCTGGCGCAGGAGCCGGACGGGACGCGCTACGCGGCGCAGATGATAGAGTTCGAGCTGGGCATCACCGACAGGCTGGCTACGGAGTTCATGATAGAGGGACAGTTTACCTCGGGGCAGGGGGGGTATCACTTCACGGGCTTCAGGTGGGAGACCCGTTACCGCCTCTTCGAGTACGGGACCTTCCTCAACCCCGTGTTGTACATGGAGTACGAGAGCCTCGGAGAGGACACAAAGTACCTTATGGAGGTGAGCGGCAGGGAGGACGCCTCGGCAAAGGCGAAGAGCAGGCCCAGGGAGAGGGTCTTTGAGACGAGGGTCATTCTGGGGGAGGACCTGACCGACAGGCTGGACGTGGCCTTCAACTGGTTGAACGAGAGCGACCTCGATACGGGGGTTACGTCGTTCGGATACGCGGTGGGACTCAACTACAAGCTTTCGGGGGAGACCGACGGGGAGGGCCATCTCGAAGCGGAGCACGGTTTCCATCCGGGCGTGCGGCTGGGCCTTGAGCTCTTCGGCGGCCTCGGGGATAGCGACAAGGGGCTCACCGCCGATTCGGACGTCACACAGCACTACCTTGGTCTCAACGCCATGCTCCACCTGAGCGGGAAGTCCATGGCAAAGTTCGGTTATGCCGTCGGCCTCACGAACGTCAGCCAGGACCTGTTCAGGTTCGCCCTCGGGTATGAGTTTTGAGCCTCTGTAAGAGGAAGGACGGGTGACGCGGCCCTTGAAGAGGGCCTCTGACGGCGGAGGCCCTCTGCCCTTCCTCTATCGGATGACGGGTGCCTGCGTTGGGGGGCGGATACCCGTTCCAGTTAAATACGCCCCGGTGGACCGGCTATCGGGGGCAAGAGATCTTTCAGATGAAAAGGGAGGCAGAAGATGATACCGAGCATGGTGCTTACATTCAGGGAGTTCCTCGAGGCGACGCTGGTGATAGTCGTGATCCTTTCGTACCTCAAAAGGACAGGGCACGCGCGGCACGCCAAGAACGTCTGGTACGGCGCGGGGATAGGCGTTATCTGTTCCGTAGCCCTCGCCGTGCTCTTCGGGCTTGTCTCCGGGGGGCTCGGCGCAGGGGCGGAGGAGGTCTTTGAAGGGGTCATGATGTTGATAGCGGTCGCCCTGCTCACATGGATGATAGTATGGATGATGGCCCAGAGGACGGTCGCGAAGGAGCTGGAAAGGAAGGTATCGAGGGAGCTGGATAAACGCCAGGCCCTCGGCGTCATTCTCCTCGTGGCCGTAGCCGTGCTGAGGGAAGGGATTGAAACGGTGATATTCCTGTACGCTGCGAGCTTCGCCGGCGCCGCGGACCTTGGCGGGGCCGTTATGGGCGGGCTGGCCGCGGTGGCCCTCGGGTACCTTCTCTTCACCGGCGCGAAGAGGGTCAGGCTGAAGGCGTTTTTTCAGATAACGAGCGTGATCCTCATCCTGTTCGCGGCGGGGCTCACCTCGCATGCCCTGCTCGAGTTCCAGAAGGCGGGGGTACTCTCCCCGATCGTAGAGCATCTCTATGACGTCACATGGATAGTGAGCAAAAAAAGCACCATGGGCGGCATCCTTTCCTCGCTCTTCGGCTATACCGGTAAACCGTCACTGACAGAGATGACAGGGTACCTCGGGTACCTTTCCATGACCTATGCCCTTTACAGGGGCATGGGCAGGCTCCAGGGACGCGCCGCGGCCGTCCCCGGCGCAGAGCGCGGCTAAGCCCCCTCGGTCAAGCGCGGCTTTACCGGCCCCTCGTGCCTGCGCCGGCCTGTCTCGTGGCCTCCTCGTAGTACTGCATGGCTATGGGCATGAACTTCTCTATTTCCTCTATCCTCCTCCTGTCGCTCGGGTGCGTCGAGAGGATCTCCGGGGGGGAGGGCCCCTTGTGTTTTGCCGACATGCGTCTCCAGAAGCCCGCCGCGGCCCTCGGGTCGTAACCTGCCCGCGCCATCAGTATCAGCCCTATCTTGTCCGCCTCGGCCTCGTGGGTGCGGCTGTACGGGAGCAGGACGCCGACCCGGGCCCCGAGGCCGTATGCCTCCAATACCGCCCGTCCGGCCGCCGGGCTCCGCCCGAGGAGCGCGATGGAGAGGGCCGCCTCTCCGACGGAGAGCGCCTCCTGCTGGGAGATCCTTTCCGCGCCGTGGCGCGCAAGCACGTGCGCGACCTCGTGGCCCATGACCACGGCCAGCCCGGTCTCGTCCCCGGTAAGCGGCAGTATGCCGGTGTAGACCGCCACCTTGCCGCCCGGCAGGGCGAAGGCGTTTACCTGTTCGCTCTTCAGGACGACGAACTCCCACGCATAGCCGGGCTTTTCCGCGGCCGCGGCTATCCTTCTGCCGACCCTCTCGACGAGCGCGTTCTTCCGGGCGTCCGTGCTGAGCGTCTCGTCCTTCTTGACCTGCTCGAAGACCGCCGCGCCTATCCTCATCTCCTCGGCCTCGGAGACGAGCATCAGCTGCTGGCGGTTCGTGTAAGGGGTGGACGCGCAGCCCCAGACGAACAGGAGCGCGAGGGAGAGGGCGTATAAAAGACGGCGGTTTCCAAACTGCATCCGGGACTCCTTGCTCTGTCTCGCCGTATTATAATACCCGCGGCGGACACGGACAAGAATTTATATTGGTACGGCCGGTCCGGGGCCGACGGCGGGCCCCTCCCGACCCCTCCCGGCCGGTCCGGGGCCCTGTGGCCCTATCTGGGCGGCAGCTTCACGACAGAGAGCCAGAAGTCCTCTACGGCGTCCACGACCTTGATGAACTGGTCGAGGTCTACGGGCTTTGTGATGTAGGCGTTCACGTGCAGGTCATAGGCCTTCAGGATGTCCCTTTCGCTGTCGGAGGTCGTCAGCACGACCACCGGGATGCGTTTGAGGTCGGGGTCCTGCTTTACCTCGCCCAGCACCTCCCTGCCGTCTTTCCTTGGAAGGTTCAGGTCCAGGAGTATCAGGTCCGGCCGGGGCGCATCCGCGTACCCGCCCTCGCGCCGGAGAAAGGCCATCGCCTCTTCGCCGTCCTCGGCCACGTGTATGTTGTTTATCATCTTGGCGTCCTTGAACGCCTCCATCGTCAGTTCCACGTCCGCCGGGCTGTCCTCCACCATCAATATCTCGATGGGGCTGCCCTCATTGAACCTGTAGCTCATAGCATGCCTCTCTCCTTCGGAATTGTAAAACAGAACGTAGAGCCATTGCCTTCCTCCGGCTCTACCCAGATCCTTCCTCCGTGCTTTTCAACCACCTTCTTGCATATGGTAAGGCCTATGCCCGTGCCCGAGTACTTGCCCTTGCCGTGCAGGCGCTGGAACAACGAGAAGATGCGCTCGGAGTACTTAGGGTCTATGCCTATGCCGTTGTCGCGCACACTGAACAGCCATTCGTCGTCTCTCTGCTCCGCGGATACGTGTATGCGCGGAGTCTCCGCGCTGCGGTATTTGATGGCGTTGCCGAGCAGGTTTATGAGCAGGTGCTCCAGGAGCGCGGCGTCTCCGAGTATGGTCGGCAGGGGGCCGCCGGTCACCTCCGCCCCGCTCTCATCGATGGCCGTCTTCAGGGCCTTTACGGCGTTGCCGAGCACCTCGGAGCAGTCTACCGGCGTGAAGACCGCGGTGTGGGAGCCCACACGCGAATAAGCGAGCAGGTCGCGGATAAGTACCTGCATCCTGTGTGTGCCGTCGACCGCGTAGTGTATGTAGCTGTCCGCCTTGTCGTCGAGCCTGCCCTTGTAACGCTTTGCCAGCAACTGAACGTATCCCGAGATGACGCGCAGCGGCTCCTGCAGGTCGTGGGAGGCCACGTAAGCGAATTGCTCGAGCTCGGCGTTGGAGCGCTTGAGGTCCTCGAGGAGGTCGGCCAGCATCTTCTCCGTCTTCTTGCGTTCGGTAATGTCGAGCTTTATGGCGAGCAGGTGCTCGGCGACGCCCTCCTCGTTCAGGATAGGCCTGATGCTCGCCGTCTCCCAGTACAGCTCGCCGTTCTTCTTCCTGTTCTGGAAGTCGCCGTGCCAGACCCCGCCGGAGGTTACCGTATTCCACATCTCCTCGTAAAACTCCCTGGGATGGAAACCAGAATTGAGGATGCTCGGGTTCTCCCCGATGACCTCTTCCGGGGCGTAGCCGGTTATCTCCGTAAACTTGGGGTTGACGTACTCTATGCGCCCGGCAAGGTCCGTGATGACGATCTGGGCGGGGCTCTGCTCGACCGCGACGGTAAGCTTGCGAAGCTCCGACTCGACCCTCTTCCTCTCCGCTATCTCCCTGTTCAGCTCGTCCCGTGACGCGGTTATGACCTTGAGCTTTGAGGTCATGTCGTCAAAGGCCCTCGAGAGCCGGCCCACCTCGTCGTTGGTGTCGGTGCCCACCTTGTAGTCGAAGTCGCCGCCCGAGATTGTCCTGATGCCTTTTTGAAGCCTGCGCAGGGGGTCGAGGATGGAGCTTGCCATGTATAGCGAGGTTATGATCACCAGTATGGCAACGAGCACCCCCGTGGCGGCAACGTAATTCCTCAGGTGCCGGATGGAGGCGAAGGCCTCTGCCGTGTCTATCTTGGCGACCAGCCCCCAGTCCAGCGCGGGCACGTGGCGCCATGCGGCGATGACCTCTTTCCCACGGTAATCGGTCAGCACGCCGGAGCCGTCGCGTCCCTGCACGGCCTCCTGAATGGGGTAGGCGTCCCGCTCCCCGAAGACGGCGGTCTTCTTCAAGGCGGCGTCGTGCGCGTGGCGCAGGGGGTTGAGGAACAAAGCGGCATTCCCGGTCTTGCGGCCGATAAGCGTCTCGCCGGTTTGGCCGAGCCCGGTCGTGTCCTGAATGAAGTCATAGACCTGGCTCATGTCTATCTCGAAGGCGATGACACCGATAAAGTTGTCCTCGGGGTCACGGACGGGCGCCGTGATGAGCATCCCGAACCTCTCCTCTTCGACGGGGTTCCGGAACACCTCGCTGATGTATACGCCGTCTCTGCCTCTTTCAAATGCATGCCCGGCGGGGTCGGGCAGCGTGCTGCCCACATCTATCATGCTGTGCCTTTTGTTCGATGCGTAGACTATCTTCCCCTCCGGGCTTACCAGCATGATGTCGGCGTACCCCCTCACCACCGTGAAGGTCTTCATCTGGTCGTCGAGCCTCTTGACTGCGGCCAGATAGCTCGCGGCCCCTCTCCGGTCGGCGTACTTGTCCAGGATCGGGAGGTTGGTCTTGATGGTGCGGTATTCCTGAGAGATCTGCACATCCCCGAGCTTGCTCTCGAAGAAGTTCTGGAGCTTTTCGACCTTCAGCCCCGCGATGCTCTCAAGCTGCGCGGTGCGTGTCTTTATCAGGGTGTGCCGCGCGTTGCTGAACGTCAGCATGGCTATGACGAACATGGGTATCAGGGCGAAGGCCAGAAGCGCTATGGAAAGCCTGAGCTTGATGGACATGAGCAAACCTCTATGCTGGCGATAACGGGCCGCGGGGTCCACGGCTCCGGCCATGATACTAAATATACCACACGATTGGCGGCAGTAAAGCCAGCCATCGGAAGTTGCGGATCTTCTTCGCCCGCCAGTCATAAGGCGGCCGTAGAGGGGCGCGTGGAGACCCGGATTAAGCGTTAGTGGACATTATATAACGCTCCGGGGCCGGAGCAAAGGGTTTTGTAATATTTTCTTACGGTCCTGGGGAGGGTGTAAACTCGGACGGAAGACCACGGTCTTTCAGGCACGGGGAACAATGGCCGCCCGAAACGGAGTCTCCGGGAGACGAAGCAGAGGTGTTTTTCATCCCCCCTTGAGGCCCGAAATGCGAAGAAGGGCTGTTCCTTGCGGAACAGCCCTTCTTATTATATGGCGGTCCTAACGGGAGTCGAACCCGTGTTTTAGCCTTGAGAGCTCGTCTGGCACTAAAACTATAACCCCTTGATTTACGGTCTGGTTTCCTGTTTTGCCTTTATGATCAGAGGGTTAGTGGCGTTGCGAGGAAATTGCCTGTACCGGGATTTCTTGCCCTTTTGGAAGAAAATTAGCCCAATTTTAGAACAGTCGAAATATTGTTGGGTTTTTAGCATCGCTAACCCAATCTACCGGGCTTCGAATGGCATTGTCATTTTTTATCACCTTTTTCAAACATTATTTTTTTAAGTTTTCTAAGGTAAGCAGAGACAGACGAGGAGTTTAAAAACCTTCTTGAAGCGTGCGAGGATTGGTTCAGGCCGGTTGTTCTGGTCGCATGGCATAGCGCGGGATGAGGCTTGGGAACATCCTCTCCCTGAGGTTTAACCAGGTAGACCTCTTTAGACGGGTGATATTGCTGGACCATACCAAGATGTCATTTTTCACG
>JBHHYT010000086.1:0-9792 GCA_046757705.1 Thermodesulfobacteriota bacterium | reverse complement strand
GATACAATCCCGGTCGGAAAGATAACTGGCGTGCACGGGGTCAAGGGCGAGGTGAAGCTTGCGCCCTACGGCGACCTCGATGACGTGCAATGGAAGACCGTCTACGTCGGCACGGGCCCCGGCGCCCGCCACATGGAAGTAAAGCGGGTGCGTCCGCACAAGGGGCAGCTTATATTCGAGCTCGAGGGGCTTGCCGACAGGGACGCCGCCGCCGCGCTCGTCGGAACGGAGCTTTCGATCTCCGCAGAGGAGCTTCCCGCCCTCTCCGACGACGAGTACTACCACGCCGAGCTCATCGGCGCGCGAGTGGAGACCGACGACGGCCGCCAGCTCGGTCTCATAGAGGACGTCATCACCACCGGCGGCAACGACGTACTCGAGGTGAGGGGGGAGTACGGCGAGGTGCTCGTACCGGTGGTCGAGGGCGTGGTCCTCGGGGTGGACAGGGAGAACAGAAAGGTAAGCGTCCACCTGCTCGAAGGGCTGCTGCCGGAGGAGAAGAGCGAATGAGGTTCGATATACTGACCCTCTTCCCCGGTTTTTTCACATCCCCTCTCGGCCAGTCGATAACGGGCAGGGCCATAGAGCGCGGCCTCATAGAGGTCAGGACGCATAACATAAGGGACTACGCGCAGGACAAGCACCGTACGACCGACGACTCCCCATACGGCGGAGGCGCCGGGATGGTCATGAAGGTCGAGCCCGTCGTGCGCGCCCTCGAGGCCATCGGGGCCATCGGGGGGAGCGAAAAGGGGGCAGCAGGCGCCAAGGGTGAAGGCGGCGCAGGGGGCCAGGGGGGAGGGATAGAGGGCGGCAAGCGCCATCTCTCCGGCAAGGTGATACTGGCCACCCCGCAGGGCGTGCCTTTGAGCCACGCCCTCGTCACGGAGCTTTCCGGGCTTACCGATATAACCATCGTGTGCGGCAGGTACGAGGGCTTTGACGAGAGGATAAGGGCGTACGCCGACCTCGAGGTCTCCATCGGGGACTTCGTGCTCACGGGCGGTGAGATACCGGCTCTGGCCATAATCGACGCCGTCTCTCGCTTCGTGCCCGGTGTGCTCGGTGCACAGGACTCGGCCTTGCAGGAGACCTTCTCCGATGGGTTACTTGAGTACCCGCAGTACACGAGGCCCGAGGAGTTCAGGGGGATGAAGGTGCCCGAGGTGCTCCTTTCCGGGGACCACGCCGAGATAGAGCGCTGGAGAAGGGCGCAGTCTATTATAAGGACCTTCGCGAGGAGGCCCGACCTTCTGGAGCAGGCCGGACTCGACGAAGAGGACAAAAGGCTGATCGAGGAATTGAAAGCAGGCATATAAAACTGTATAATGCAGCAACGAATAGAAAACAATCGGAGGATTTGGTGATGACAGGCGTAATTCAGAAGATTGAAAAAGGTTTCGTCCGCTCGGATATCCCGGAGTTCGGCTCCGGAGACACCCTGCAGGTCAAGGTAAGGATAAAAGAGGGCGAGAAGGAGAGGCTCCAGCCCTTCGAGGGCGTCGTCATAAAGAGGCGCGGAAGCGGCATAAGGGCGACCTTCACCATGAGGAAGGTCTCCTACGGCGTGGGTGTCGAGAGGATATTCCCTGTCAACTCCCCCATGCTCGAGTCCGTGAAGGTACTTACCAGGGGCAAGGTAAGAAGGGCGAAGCTCTACTACCTGAGAGAGCTGAAGGGCAAGGCCGCGAGGATAAAGGTAAAGAGGTAGCCCGTCGCCGTGACAGGGTGCCTCTGGTGTGACAGGGGCCTCTGGTGTAGCAAAGGGGCTCTGGTGTGCATTGCCACGCATCTCCGCGTTGCAGTACATCTGCAGGCGGGCCTTTGAAGAGGCCCGCCTGTTGTCTTTGACCTATCTTCTTTCGCACCTCCAAAAAGGGATTGCGGGATGGACAGCTTCGAGAACGACGCCCGAGCCAGGGGGTACTCCCACATAGCCGGGGTGGACGAGGCGGGAAGGGGGCCGCTGGCAGGCCCTGTAGTGGCTGCCGCCGTGGTCTTCTCTTCTCCCCCTCCCAATGGCCTTGGCATAAACGACTCCAAGAAGCTTACGCCCAAAAGACGCGCTTCGCTCGTCTTCGACATATACGGGGCGGCGCTTGCCGTTGGCGTGGGGCTTGCGTGGCCCGTAGAGATAGACCGGATAAACATCCACCGCGCCTCTCTGCTCGCCATGCGCAGGGCGGTCTCCTCCCTCGGGCTTACCCCGGGGTTCCTCCTCATAGACGGGAAGTTTCCTGTCGACAGCACGATACCCCAGCTCCCCGTCGTCTCAGGGGATTCCTTGAGCGTATCCATCGCCGCGGCGTCTATAATAGCCAAGACCGCGAGGGACGCTCTGATGGAGGCCTACGACAGGCTCTACCCCGGCTACAACTTCGCATCCAACAAGGGCTACCCTACGGCCGACCATTACCGTTGCCTCGGGAGGCTCGGCCCGGCCCCCATCCACAGGCGCAGCTTCAGGGGAGTGGAGCCGGTCGGCTGAAAAAGTCCGCTTGCGCCTCCTCCACGCTCAAAAATTAGTCCTGATACACCCGGTCTTCTGATATAATGCGGCGACATCTTCGCAACGGCCCGAGGACTTCGGGATCGGATGCTTTTTTTACGGCCTCATTTTGCCTGTCATTCTGAACGTAGTGAAGGATCCCGGGTACGACTATGTACGAGATTCCTCGTTGCCTCCGGCCCCTCGGAATGGCGACCGGAGGCCCCCAAAGGAGCGCCATTGTCCATAATCGACAGGATAGCCATAGGTAGGAACGGGGAGAGGGAGGCCGCGCGCGCCCTGAAGAGGCACGGCTACCGTATAATAGAGAAGAACTACAGGTGCCGCTACGGCGAGATAGACATCGTGGCGGAGCAGGCCGGTGTCCTCTGCTTCATTGAGGTCAAGACCCGCGGCAGCGACAGGTTCGGCTCGCCCAAGGAGGGCGTCGACTACCGCAAGCAGCGCCACATAACGCGCGCCAGCTCCATGTACCTGGCAGAGTCCGGGTTCACGGACAGGGACGTGCGTTTCGACGTGGTGAGCATAGAGCTTACAGGGGGCGGGTACAGGACGGAGATAGTAAAGGACGCCTTCGAGGCCACTGAGCTCTTCTGATGACCGCGTTAATGGGGGTAGAGGGTTCTTTGTCCTTTACCGGAACCAGATGCCCGGGGTCTCGCCCGGGCGTTTCTCGAAAGGCGTGCGGCCGCGGTCCATGAGCGGCACGGGTTTGGGGCCCTTCTTCTCGTAAGACTCTATCTTCAGTGTCTCTTCGAGCTCCTTGAGCTTGAACTCCCGCAGCGCCTGCAGCTGTTCGGTTATCTCGTCCACGCGCACGGCCTTGGCGGCGGGAAGGCCCGGTTTGAGGGCCTCTATGGACGAGATGACCCCCGAGGTGTAGGCCTCGACGATGCCTCGGACCTCCCGGTACCTGCTCCTGCTCGGCTTTTTCGCCCAGCCTATGGAGCGGAGGTTCTCGAGTGTCCTCTCCTTCTCCTTTTGCGCCGGGACCACGAAGGTTTGGCTTGCCTCGTCCACGCTGTCCATGAGCGAGGCGGCCTCGGCGTAAAAGCCGTTTACCGTGTCGAGGGCCGTGGATACGGTGTCCATGACGGCGCGCGCCGGGACCGCGGCGAGGAAGATGAAGAGAAGGAACGTAAATGTGGCGGCCGGCTTGCGCATACCTCAGTATATATAAGGCCGCCAGGGCTGTCAAATAGCGGCATTGAAGGAAGAGGCGCGATGGATAACAACAGAGAACGCTCCGCAGAGCAGAGGCTCTTCATCATAGACGGCAGCTCGGTCATATACCGGGCTTTCCATGCCGTCCCACCCACGTTTGTCACCTCCGGGGGGCTTCCCACCAACGCGGTATACGGGTTTACCCAGTCGTTGCGCAAGATCATCAACGACTTCGCCCCCGGCTACATAGGCATAGCCTTCGACGTCAAGGGGCCTTCGTTCAGGCACGAGATATTCGAGGAGTACAAGGCGCAGAGGCCCCCGATGCCGGACCTGCTGAGCGTGCAGATACCCTACATAAAGCGGATGGTAGAGGCCTTCAACATCCCGGTGCTCGAGATGGCCTCCTTCGAGGCCGACGACGTCATCGCCACGCTCGTAAGGAAGGTCGAGGGGCAGGGCGTAAAGGTGGCGCTCATCACCGGGGACAAGGACATGTACCAGCTCGTGGACGAGAACGTCGTCATACTCGACTACAACTCGGGCAAGGAGTACGGCCCGGCGCAGGTCGAGGAGAAGTTCGGCGTGGGCCCCGGACAGATAAGGGACCTGATAGGGCTTGCCGGCGACAGCTCGGACAACATCCCCGGCGTTCCCGGAATCGGCCTCAAGACCGCGGCAAAGCTCTTGAAGGAGTTCGGCGATATCGACGCCATCTACGAGAACATCGACAGGGTGAAGGGCAAGCTGAGAGAGAGGCTCATAGAGAACAGGGACAAGGCCATGCTCTCGAGGGAGCTCGCCACGCTCCACCCCGAGGTGCCGGTGGAAGGCTCGCTCGACAGCCTCCGCTACTCGGGGCCGGACTTCTACCTCCTCGAGCCGCTCCTCAACGAGCTGGAGTTCAGGAAGGTGCTCCACGACATGCTGCCCGGGATGCCGCGCGCCGAGGCAAAGGGCGAGTTCGTCCGCGTTGCCACGCAGTCGGAGCTCGATGGACTCGCGCACGCCCTAAAAGGGGCCGGGAGGGCCTCTGTAGCCGCCTTTATGACCGATGCTGCCTTCGGGGGAACGCTTCTTGCCCTGTCGGTCTCGATCGACCCGGCCAAGGGATACTACATCCCGGTCCGAGGCCCGGAGGCAGGGGAGGGGGGGGAGGGGCTTTCGGAGGCCGTGGTGCTCGAAGGGTTGAAGGCGTTCCTTGAGGACCCGGCAAAGGGCAAGGACACAGACAACTCGAAGGCGCTCTATATATGCCTCGCCACACGTGGGGTAAACGCCCGAGGTGTCTGTGTGGACACCTCTCTCGCCTCCTACCTCCTGAACCCCTCCAAGCCCGACCACACCCTTGAGGCGCTCGAGTACGAGTACCTCGGGGTGGTCTCCGAAGCGGTGCGCACCGATACGCTCACCCTGGATGAGGCCACGGTTGTCGCTGGAAGAAAAGCCTGCAGTATCAACAAGATATCGAGGATACTTGAAAGACTGCTCAAGGAGGAGGGACTCTACGCCCTGTACGAGAAGATGGAGCTTCCGCTCTCGAGCGTGCTCTCGCAGATGGAGATAACCGGCATAAAGGTCGACGGGGGATTGCTCAGGGACCTCTCGAAGGAGATAGCCATCGAGCTTACCGATATCGAGGCCCGCATATACGCCGCCGCCGGCACGGAGTTCAACATAAGTTCGCCGAAGCAGCTCTCCGAGCTGCTCTTCGAGAAGCTCGGCTTGAAACCCGTCAAGAGGACCAAGACCGGTTTTTCCACCGACGAGGAGGTGCTCACGAAGCTTGCCGCCAGCCACGAGGTGCCGCAGCTGATAATCACGTTCAGGCAGCTCTCCAAGCTCAAATCCACATACGTCGACGCCATGCTCGAGCTGATAAACCCCGCCACGGGGAGGGTGCATACCTCGTTCAACCAGACGGTTACCGCCACGGGCAGGCTTTCGAGCTCGCGGCCCAACCTCCAGAACATCCCCGTAAGGGGGGAGTACGCCGGGCGCATAAGGGAGGCATTCGTCGCGGAGCAGGGGTTCAGCTTCCTGTCCGCCGATTATTCCCAGATAGAGCTCCGGCTTGCAGCTCACATGTCCGGGGACCCCGTGCTGATGGACGCGTTCGTAAAGGGCGAGGACGTACATACCAGGACGGCCAGCGAGGTCTTCGGCATCATGCCCGGCCTCGTCACCCCCGAGATGAGGAGGAGGGCCAAGGCAATAAACTTCGGGATCATCTACGGCATGGGGCCATACGGGCTCTCCACCGAGCTCGGCATCTCCATGAAGGAGGCGAACGACTACATAGAAAGTTACTTCAACCACTACAGGCGTGTAAAGGAGTTCATAGACGCCGCCGTGGAGGAGGCCGCCGAGCGGGGGTATACCGTGACCCTCTTCGGCAGGCGCAGGTTCATCCCGGAGCTCAAGAGCCCGGTGGAGTCGACCGTCAGGTTAGGCCGCAGGCTCGCCATAAACACCCCCGTGCAGGGCACCGCGGCGGACATGATAAAGGCCGCCATGATAGGCATCTCCGAGGCGCTCCGGGCGCGCAGGCTCACTTCGAGGATGATACTGCAGATACACGACGAGCTGGTCTTCGAGGCGGCCGAGGAGGAGATGGATGAGCTCGCGGCGCTCGTAAAGGCCGGAATGGAAGGCGTCATAACCCTCAGCGTGCCCGTTGTGGTCAACCTGAAGGCGGGCCGGAGCTGGGACAGCATCGAGCCCACGGGGCAAGGCGGGGGCTGAAGGGCGGCAGACCGATATTATCTATATTTAAAAAGCACTTGACCTTCAGGGAGATTAAAGATATTATAACTACTATAAAAATCGTAACCAGATCAGCGCCACTTCCGTCCCGCAAGATGATACGGCTTGAAGCGTTCTCAGGGTTGAGAAAGTCTGAAAAAACGCGCACTTTCACAGCATATTCCAGGCACACATTATGACGTACAATGAAAAACCTTACACCACAGGGGAAATAGCCGGATTTTGTCACGTCACCATAAACGCGGTCAAAAAATGGATAGCCTCCGGAAAGCTTTCCGCTTTCAGGACCCCCGGCGGACATTACCGTGTGGGGCGTGAGGAGTTCATGTCATTTCTCGACAAGTACAAGCTCAACATCAAGGAGGAGGTCTTCCCCGTAAGGAAGAAGATTCTCGTCATTGATGATGAGCACAACGTGTTGGAGTACATAAAAGGCGCGCTGGAGACGATGCAGGAGGGCTTTGTCATAGAGACCGCCGGCGACGGATACGAGGCCCTCATAAAGGTCGGGGACTTCAAGCCCGAGCTTCTCGTCCTCGACATCAGGATGCCCAACCTCGACGGTTTCGAGGTCTGCAGGCGCATAAAGGGCGACGACCATACCAGCAAGATAAAGATACTCGCTGTTACGGCCTACGGCAAGGACGACATCCAGAAGATACTCGATTGCGGCGCCGACTACTGCCTGCCGAAGCCGATAAAGCTCAAGGACTTCCAGAAAAAGGTCCTCAAGCTCACACGATAGGCGCGCCACCCCCTTTCAGACCGGTTTGATAACCCCTTCCCGAAATCACTAAACTGGGTTGAAGATGAAATTACCGTTCACGGGCCTTTCCAATATACAGAAGTTTTTCATCTACCTCTCGCTCGTCTTTATCTTCGCCCTTGGCGACCTGCACCTGTTTACACGCAAGGCGGCCAAGGTCGAGCTCTACGACGATCTTGCATCAAGGATAAGCACCGTGAGGGTGTCCATCATCAAGCTCGAGTACATGCTCGACATGCTGGTGGTGGCGCGCAGGTTCGAGTCCACCTCCATAGAGCTTATAAAAGGCGACGTGGATGAGCTCGACGGGAACATCACCGGCATAGTCGGGGACGAGAAGTACAGGCCGCTCCTTGACAGCAACACGCTCGTGGCCGAGGGGCTCAACTCCATCGGCGAGGACTGGCACAACATAAAGATAGAGATAGGCAGGCTCAACGACGCGCTCGACCAGGACGCGATAATGCTCCTCCACAACGCCGTAGACATCCACACCGTGCTCGTCATCGAGAAGGCCGACAGGCTTCTGAGCGCCATATCCGAGAGCAGGCAGACGATATTCGGCGAGATCAAGAACCTCGAGCTCAAGAGCGTCATCGCCTTCGTACTGATAGCGCTCTTCGTGAGCCTCGCCTACTACAAGAGGATAGTCTCTCCGCTGGGGCGGATAACCTCCACCGCCCGCATGGTATCCGGGGGGGATACGGGGGCCCGTTTCGCGGATGACCGGAAGAGCCTTGCCGGCAGGCTCGGCGGCGAGCTCAACTCGATGCTCGATGGCCTCGGCAGGGAGAACGCAGCGCTTGTGCGGAGAAACTCGGAGCTCGAGGAGGCCCTGGCGGCCGACCGGCTCAAAATGTCCTCTTTCTCAACGCTCATGGTCTTTGCCGCAAGCTCGCTTTCGCAGAACGACGTGCTCGGGGTCGCCCTTGACGAGGCGGTTGCCGGGGCGGGGGCGAAGGCAGGGGCCGTCTTCATCTCCGAGGGGGGCGAGTTCAGGCGCAAGGCCTCGACCGGCTTCGGCGCCCAGGCGCCCGGGGAGCTCCTGACGGTCTCGAAGGCCGCCGTTGAGGATACGCGCGCCGGCGGCAAGGCCCGCGTGTACAGTGACGTGGCCGGGTTCCCGGACTCCTCCATAGGGGAGTTCCTCGGCAGCCGCAGATTTGAGTCCTTGTTGAGCCTGCCGATATCTTATAATAAGGAGACCCTCGGCCTCATGCTCGTCGCCTACGCTGGCGAGGTGGCCGACCCGGTGCCAGGGGCGCCCTTCCTCGAGGCCATGGCCTCCGGGGCGGCGGTGGCCATCGGGCACGTCGGCCTGTTTCAGGGTGAGCACTCCGCCAGAAGGTTCGTGGAAAGGCTTGTCCACCAGATGCCCTTCGGCCTCGCCGTCTTCGACAAGGAGGGTTGCTGCCGGATGATGAACGTGGCCTTGAAGAAGATGCTCGGCGCCCAGAAGGCGGATATGCCCGGCGGCTACAGGATATTTGAGGACCAGGTCTTTGCCGCACAGGGCATGTTGTCCACGATAAAAAAGGCGTACGAGGGGTACTCGACCGAGTTCATAATAAACTACGACCCCGCGGACGTAACGAGGTATGGCTTCAGCGGCCCGCAGAAAAAGCTCAAGATAAGGAGCTTCCCGCTCTATGACGCCGGCGGGGACATCTCGAACATCGTGCTGCTCTACGAGGACCTCACCGATCTTCCGGGGGTGCCCGCAGGCTCAGGAGACGCGCTGTAATGAAGAACGTATTCAACAGGCTGAGCATCTCCAACAAGCTCGCCGTAGTCTTCCTCATACTCCTTTTCATGATGGGGGTCGGCGGCCTCGTGGGCCTTTACAACGCGCGCCAGCTCGTAAACGTCACCAAGCGCCTGTACGTCGATTCCTTCAAGCGGGGAGAGACGCTTTCGTCCGTTGAAAACGAGTTCCTTTCCGCCCGCCAGGAGATGTTCCTCCACACCATCATCTCGGACAGCGCCTCCAAGTCCTACCTCGAGGGCTCCATAGAGGACCACAAGAAGAGGATCGGTAAGCTCCTCGTGGAGTACAGGTCGCTCGGCATGGCCAGTGACTACGAGCAGGTATACGACGACCTTCAGAAGAACCTCGCGAACTACTGGGACATACACGAGAAGGTCGGCGCCCTTTCGCGCGAGGGCAAGAGGGACGCGGCCCTTTCCATGATAATGATGGAGGGCAACCAGGCCTTCACGGATACGCTCAACTCGCTCAAGAAGATAATCAAGGACGAGAAGAACACCGCGTACACGGCATTCAAGGAGAGCGGCTTTTTCGCCCGAGTGATAACCGCCGTCACCTTCGCCTTCACCATACTCGCCTTCGTCTCCGGCGCCGGCCTGTGGCTGGCGCTCACGCGCGCCATCGTGCGCCCCATACTCGCCATCGAGAATTCCGCCAGGAAGATAGGGCAGGGCGAATTGAAGGAGCGCGTGCCCGTTATGACCGACGACGAGATAGGCAGCCTCGCCGTAGAGTTCAACAAGATGGCGGGGAGCCTGCAGAACTACTACGCCACGCTCGAGAACAAGGTCAGCGAGAGGACCGAGGAGCTCCGGCTCA
>JBHHYT010000085.1:0-10309 GCA_046757705.1 Thermodesulfobacteriota bacterium | reverse complement strand
GCGAATCTGGAGAAGATAAGGGACAAGAAGGTCGCCATAATAGGTTTCGGGAGCCAGGGGCACGCCCACGCCCTGAACCTCAAGGAGAGCGGCATAACGGTATGCGTGGGCCTCAGGAAGGACGGGGGCTCGTGGAAGAAGGCCGTGGCCGCTGGCCTCGATGTCAGGACCGTTGCCGAGGCGGTCTCCGGCGCGGATGTGGTGATGATACTCATCCCGGACGAGATCCAGGGTGATACATACAGGGAGGAGATAGAGTCGAACCTGAAGAAGGGGGCGTACCTCGCCTTTGCCCACGGCTTCAGCATCCACTTCGGCCAGATAACGCCCGGCCCCGATATGAACGTCTTTATGGCCGCGCCCAAGGGGCCCGGCCACCTCGTGCGCCACGAGTACACGAAGGGCGGTGGCGTGCCCACGCTCGTGGCCGTTGCCAAGGACGCCGCGGGGGATACCCTCGATGTCGCCCTCGCGTACGCCAGCGGCATAGGCGGCGGCAGGGCCGGCATCATAGAGACCACCTTCAAGGACGAGACCGAGACAGACCTCTTCGGAGAGCAGGCCGTGCTCTGCGGCGGCGTGAGCGCCCTCATAACCGCCGGCTTCGAGACGCTCGTGGAGGCCGGGTATCCGCCGGAGATGGCGTACTTCGAGTGCCTGCATGAGATGAAGCTCATCGTGGACCTCATCTACGAGGGCGGCATATCCAATATGAGGTACTCGATAAGCAACACCGCGCAGTACGGCGACCTCACGAGGGGGCCGAGGGTGGTGACCTGCGAGACCAAGAAGGAGATGAAGAGGATACTCAAGGAGATACAGAACGGACAGTTCGCCCGTGAATGGATTCTGGAGAACAAGGCCAACAAGCCGACATTTTCCGCCCTCAACAGGCACGGGCAGGAGCACGATATCGAGAAGGTCGGCGGCAAGCTCAGGGAGATGATGCCCTGGCTCAAGAAGGGCAAGATAGTCGACAAGGATAAGAACTGAGGACGGCTCCAAAGCCGGACCCATCCGTGGAGTCCCCTCCCTGTCATCGTGGAGGGGACTTCGCAATTACCCCTTCCTTACCGTCGACGCGGTGGGCCGTGTTACCGGGGGGCGTGTCCGGGGTTGTTGGGGGCTTGCAGGGGACTTGCAGGGGGTAGTCGGGGTAAGGGGGGCGTGTTCGTGGTCTGCAAGGGGATGCTGTTTGCCGGGGTGTTGTTCGGGGCCGCGGTGGTTATTCGGGAAAGAGGGGCGCGGGCACGGGCAACGGCCTGTGAAAAGGGGAGAGAAGGGGGAGGCATTTGCGCTTGATTCCGGTGGCCAGAGAGGGATATCCCTTTATACTGGCCGCTTTATTATGTATAATAATATTGTTTTTTGTCGCCCCGTGGTGGCTTGAGCTCTTCTTCGTGCCGCTGGGCGTCTTCGTGGTCGCCTTTTTCAGGGACCCTGAGCGGACGCCTCCGTCCGACCCCGGCGCTATCGTAAGCCCGGCCGACGGCAGGGTCATCAAGGCCGAGCGGGCCGACGACGACAGGTTCACCGGGGCGCCGGCGTGGAAGATAAGCATCTTCATGAACGTCTTCAACGTCCATGTAAACCGTGTGCCCGCCGACTGCAAGGTCCTGGAGGTGAGGTACAACCCGGGCAAGTTCTTCAACGCGAGCTTCGACAAGGCGTCCCTCTTAAACGAGCAGAACGCCATCGTCGCCGAGGCGCCCGGCGCGAGGCACTTCGCCTTCAATCAGATAGCCGGGCTGATAGCGAGAAGGATAGTCTGCTACGCCCGCCCCGGCGACAGCCTCAAGCGCGGCGAGCGTTTCGGCATGATAAGGTTCGGCTCACGCGTGGACGTGTACTTACCGGCCGGTTGCAGTGTTGCCGTAAGGGTAGGTGACAAGGTACGGGCCGGAACCTCAACACTGGGGTACTGGAATGCTTGACAACGAGATATCCGGCGGTAAAAGCGCGAAAAAGAGAAAGAAGTTGAAGAAGGGCGTCTACCTTCTGCCGAACCTCATCACCTCGGCGTCCATGTTCGGCGGTTTCTACTCGATAATCTCCGCCTTCGACGGTAACTTCGAGCACGCCGCCATCGCGATACTGATTTCCGCCGTCTTAGACGGGCTCGACGGCAGGGTGGCGCGGCTTACCGGCTCGTCGAGCAAGTTCGGCGTGGAGTACGATTCTCTGGCCGACCTCATAGCCTTCGGGCTCGCCCCCGGCGTGCTTATATTCACGTGGGCGCTGCGCCCGTTCGGCAGGTACGGCTGGCTGGCGGCCTTCCTCTTCGTCGTCTGCGGCGCCCTGCGCCTTGCGCGCTTCAATGTGCAGGTATCCACCGTCGAGAGCAAGCGCTTTAACGGCCTGCCCATCCCGGCGGCCGCGGTGCTCGTGGCCACCACCGTGCTTATGTTCTTCAAACTGGGGCACGGCGAGCAGATGGTGAAGCACATAACCGTGCTGGTACTCATCTATGCGCTCGCGTTCCTGATGATAAGCAACGTCAAGTTCTACAGCTTCAAGGAGCTCAACGTGACGCAGAGGATGCCGTTCCAGCTCCTCGTGGGGCTGGTCTTCCTCCTGATAGTCATCGCGGCGCAGCCCGTCGTAATGCTCTTCCTCCTTACTTTCGGGTACGTGGTCTCCGGCCCCATCACCACGTTGCTCGATAAAAGGAAGAAGATGGCGGCCAAAAGGGCGAAGAGCAAGGAGCACGGCACGCCCGGGCTCCATCATAGATAAATTTTTCAATCAACCCTCGGTGGCATGCTGATGCCTTCCAATGAAGGCCCGGTTTTTCTTCTACATCCCCGGTGGTTTTTAAAAAACGGAGTCTCCCAATGGACAACAGGGTCAGGATATTCGATACCACTTTACGCGACGGAGAGCAGTCCCCCGGCGCGTCCATGAACGTCGAAGAGAAGATGATAGTGGCCAGACAGCTCGCCAAGCTCGGCGTGGACATCATAGAGGCCGGGTTCGCCTACAGCTCCCCCGGCGACTTCGACGCGGTGCGCCGCATATCGCACGAGGTCGAGGGCCCGGTCGTATGCAGCCTCGCGCGCGCCAAGCCAGAGGACATAGACGCGGCGTGGGAGGCGTTGAAGGGCGCTGCTAAGCCCCGCATACACACCTTCATCTCCACATCCGACATCCATCTCCGGCACCAGTTCAAGCTCACGCGCGAGGAGGCGAAGAAGAGGGCGGTGGAGATGGTTCAACGGGCGCGCGGGTATGTAGAGGACGTCGAGTTCTCCCCGATGGACGCATCGCGCACCGAGCCTGAGTACCTCTACGAGGTCATCGAGGCCGTCATAAAGGCCGGCGCCACTACCATAAACATACCGGACACCGTAGGCTACGCGCTGCCGGATTCCTTCGGCGCGCTCATAAAGGGGATCCGCGAGAACGTGCCGGGCATCGAGGGGGCGGTCATCTCAGTGCACTGCCACAACGACCTCGGCCTCGCGGTGGCGAACTCGCTTGCCGCCGCTGTCAACGGGGCGCGCCAGATAGAGTGCACCATAAACGGCATAGGCGAGAGGGCGGGCAACGCCTCTCTCGAAGAGATCGTGATGATATTCAAGACGCGCAAGGACCTGCTCGGCTTCGAGACCTCGATAGTCGCCGAGCAGATATACCCCGCGAGCCGCCTGATAAGCTCTATAACCGGCATGATGGTGCAGGCGAACAAGGCCATCGTCGGGGACAACGCCTTCTCGCACGAGTCGGGCATACATCAGGACGGGCTGTTGAAGGACAAGACCACCTACGAGATAATGAGGCCGGAGTCGGTGGGCATATCCCGCTCCACGCTCGTGCTCGGGAAGCATTCAGGCAGGCACGCGTTCAAAAAGCGCCTGACCGAGCTCGGCTATGACATCGACGCGGAGCAGCTCGACAAGGCCTTCGAACGCTTCAAGGTGCTGGCGGACAAGAAGAAGGAGGTCTTCGACGAGGACATAGAGGCCATCGTGCAGGATGAGGTCCTGAGGATAGAGATGCCGGAGAGGTACAAGCTCCTCGACCTGAAGGTCGTAAGCGGCATCCACTCGCAGCCGCTGGCCGAGGTGGAGATGGACGTGGGAGGCCTGCACACGCGCAAGCGCGGCTCCGGGGACGGCCCCGTTGACGCGGCCTACAACACCATAGCCGCGATAACGGGGACACGGAGCAAGCTCATAAAGTATTCTGTGAATGCCATAACCGGGGGCACCGACGCGCAGGGCGAGGTCTCGGTGCGCCTTCAGGAGGGCGACCACATCGTGCTCGGGCAGGGCTCGCACACCGACATAATAGTAGCGAGCGCGCGGGCGTACGTAAACGCCCTCAACAGGCTCGAGTACAGGAAGAAGGAGAGGAAAGAGAGCCTCGTATAGAGGCCTTCACGGCCCTCATCCGGGAATTGACAAGGGGGAAGACATGGAAGGTAAAAAACTGCCGGAGGGCCTGTTCTGCCAGAGTTGCGGCATACCGTTCGACTCCGAACAGGACATGGGCACCAACAAGGACGGCACGACCATCTCCACGTACTGCAAGTACTGCTTCGCCGACGGCGCGTTCATCGAGCCGGATATAACGATGCAGGAGATGGTGGACAAGGTGGTGGAGCTGATGAAGCATATCGACGGCTCGGAGGAGGCGAAGATAAGGGAGATGGCCGAGGCCTTCATACCCCATCTTGCGCGCTGGAGCAAGGGGCCTGAACAGGACAAAAAGAATAAGAAGAAGGGGTGAAGTAGTCTATGAGGCCGATGACGATTACCGAGAAGATTCTGGCGAAGCACGCGGGAGCCAGGGAGGTTGTGCCCGGGGAGCTTATAAACGCGAAGATTGACATAGCCCTGGGCAACGACATCACCGCGCCCATCGCCATCAACGAGTTCAGGCGCATAGGCGCGAAGAAGGTCTTCAACAGGAACAAGGTCGTGCTTGTGCCCGACCACTTCACGCCCAACAAGGACATAAAGTCCGCCACGCAGTGCAAGCTCCTGCGGGACTTCGCCAGGGAGCAGAAGATAACCCACTACTACGAGGGGGGCGAGATAGGGGTCGAGCACGCCTTGCTGCCCGAGCAGGGGGTCGTCGTGCCCGGGGACCTCGTCATCGGCGCGGACTCTCACACCTGCACATACGGCGCTCTCGGGGCGTTCTCCACCGGCGTCGGCTCCACCGACCTCGCGGCCGCCATGATAACCGGAAAGCTCTGGTTCAAGGTCCCGGAGACGATAAAGTTCGACTTCCACGGCAGGCTCAGGAAGTGGGTCAGCGGAAAGGACCTGATACTCCACATGATCGGCGACATCGGCGTGGACGGCGCGCTCTACAAGGCGATGGAGTTCACCGGCCCTCCCATCGAGAGGATGAGCATGGAGAGCCGCATGGCGATGTGCAACATGGCGATAGAGGCGGGCGCGAAGTCCGGCATCGTCGCCCCGGACGCCATAACCAGGAAGTACGTGGAGCACAGGGCCGAGCGCAAGTACACCTTCTACGCGAGCGATCAAGACGCCGTCTACTCCGAGGTGCGCGAGTACGACTGCGCCGCCATAGAGCCCAAGGTCGCGTGCCCGCACCTGCCGGAGAACACGAAGAACGTCTCGGAGGTCGGCAATATCCCCCTGGACCAGGTCGTCATCGGCTCGTGCACCAACGGCAGGCTCGAAGACCTCGCCGTGGCCGCGAAGATACTCAAGGGCAGGAAGACCGTGAAGTTCGTCCGCCTCATCATCATCCCGGCCACGCCGCACATCTACGAAGAGGCGATGAAGAAGGGCTACTTCGACATATTCCTCAAGGCAGGCGCCGTCATAAGCCCGCCGACCTGCGGCCCGTGCCTCGGCGGCCACATGGGCATACTCGCCGCCGGCGAGAGGGCCCTTGCCACCACCAACAGGAACTTTCTCGGAAGGATGGGCGACGTCAAGAGCGAGGTCTACCTCTCCAACCCGGCCGTGGCCGCCGCTTCAGCCGTAAAGGGGCGCATAGCACACCCGGACGAGGTGGTCGGCAAGTCCCGCTAACGAGGGGGCAAGGGGGTATAAGGGGTACAGCAGGGGGTAAAGGGGCACAAGGGGGGCGCGCACGTTTCTCCAGCTATCGAGCCGGGACTGATGATACGCATAACATACCGGAATAATTATTGAAAAGGGGTGGATTGATGAAGTTGAAAGGTTCGGCATGGAAGTACGGCTCTGACATAGATACCGACAGGATAATACCCGCCAGGTACCTGAACACCTCCGACCCCGCGGAGCTTGCCAAACACTGCATGGAGGACGAGGACCCCGAGTTCGCGTCGAAGGTAAGGCCGGGTGACATCATCGTCGCCGGGAAGAACTTCGGCTGCGGCTCTTCGCGCGAGCACGCGCCCATCGCCATCAAGGCCTGCGGGGTCGCCTGCGTCATAGCCCGCAGCTTTGCCCGCATATTCTACCGCAACTCCTTCAACATGGGGCTTGCTATACTCGAGTGCGACGAGGTGGTCGACTCCACGGAGACCGGGGACAGGCTCGAGGTGGATATGGACAAGGGCGAGATATACAATGTTACCAAGAAGCTGCGTTTCAAGGCCCGTCCGGTGCCTCCTTTCATGCAGGAGCTTATAAAGGCGGGTGGGCTTATGGAGTCGATAAAAAAACAGGGGGGAATATGAGGAAAGAAGGAGCAAAGAGCAGGGTCCTTTCGAGCGAAAAGCTGCACATCGAGAACAAGACGCTCTTCGTGGACCTGAAGGAGAACGAGGGGGGAAGATTCCTTCAGATAGCCGAGCTCTCCAACGACAGGAGGAGCACGGTGGTCATACCCTACAGCGGACTGGAGGTCTTCATGGAGACCCTTCAGAAGATAGCAAGCGGGACATTTGAGGACTGAAAATATCTTTTGAATTGAATGTGTTGGCAGATTTTCTTGATAGACCTGTTCATCTCTGCTTTCTATCTGTCAGTTGGTGAGTTATACGCTTTTTCAGGGATTCTACCGGAATTGCCAGCCCTGGCCAGAATGGCCCGGGCCGGACGTCCGTTGAAAAAAACACAAGGAGCTTTCCAGTGAAGAGGTTCAATGTTGCCGTACTGCCGGGTGACGGGATAGGCCCGGAGATTATGAGAGAGGCCACCAGGGTGCTTGCCCTTGTGGCGAAGAGACACGGTGCCGAGTTCATCTTGAAGGAGGCGCTCGTCGGGGGCGCCTCCATCGACGACTGCGGCGTGCCGCTCAAGGACAGCGTCCTTGAGCTCGCCCTCAAGAGCGACGCCGTGTTGCTCGGCTCCGTGGGCGGGACGAAGTGGGAGGCGCTCGACTATTCCGTCCGTCCGGAGAGGGCGTTGCTCGCCCTGCGCAAGGAGCTCGGTCTGTTCGCGAACCTGCGCCCGGTGAAGATATACAAGGACCTGATAAACGCCTCGACCCTTAAGCCCGAGGTCGTCGAGGGCGTGGACATCATGGTGATACGCGAGCTTATCGGCGGGGTCTACTTTGGCGACCCCAGGGGTGTAGAGACCCTGCCGGACGGCACGGAGCGCGGCGTTAACACGCTGGTCTACACGACCCCGGAGATAGAGCGCATAGCGAAGGTCGGCTTCGAGGTGGCCAGAAAGAGGTCCAAGCGTCTGTGCAGCGTGGACAAGGCCAACGTCCTCGAGACCACCGAGCTCTGGAGGAAGGTCGTGACCCGCGTCGGAAAGGACTACCCGGACGTCGAGTTGAGCCACATGTACGTGGACAACTGCGCCATGCAGCTCATAAGGAACCCCCGTCAGTTCGACGTCATCGTGACCGGGAACATCTTCGGCGATATCCTCTCGGACGAGGCGTCGATGCTCACCGGCTCCATCGGCATGCTCCCGTCGTCGAGCGTCGGGGAGACGAAGAACAGGGCCATGTACGAGCCCATACACGGCAGCGCGCCCGACATAGCCGGCAAGGGGCTCGCGAACCCCATAGCCACCATCCTCTCCGTGGCCATGATGCTCAGGTATTCGTTCGACATGGAGGAGGCCGCCGCGTCCATCGAGGCCGCCGTTGAGGGCGTGCTCTCCAGGGGGTACAGGACAGCTGACATCTACGAGCAGGGCAAGAAGAAGGTGAGCTGTCAGGAGATGGGCACCGCCGTCATAAACGAGCTCGGCCTCGGCGTATAGGGTCGTTTCGACAACAAACGCGAAGCCCCCGCGTCCTTGCGGACGCGGGGGCTTTTAATTTGAAGACACGTCTCATCGTCTTTAAGTTCTTAAAAATATACCGGGCTTCCGTTCTCCCCTCCGGGGAGAGGAGCCGCGGTGGGTCTTTCCTTCGCCGTTTGCGCCCTTTGACGTGAAGCTACCGGTGATCAGGCTCTCAGAAGCACTGCCTCTTCCCCGTTCACGCGCCCCTTAAGAACGCTACGCGCCCTGAAGACCACCCCCGGCGCGCTCTCCCGCCTCTTCCCAAAGCGCCGCTCGCTCCAATCACCCGGTGTTTTTCTAAAGACAAACCTTCATCGTGTCATTCTGAGCAACGCGAAGAATCTCGTCTTTTGCCTCTGGGGACGAGCCCATGGATCCCTCTCTCGCTCCTCCTCCAGAATGACGGTCATAAGCCCCTGTTTGACAGCCGCCCGTTATTCATATTAACTGGGAACAATGGGTTGAACGCACCTCCGGCCGTCGTTCAAGGCCAACTTTCCGCTTCGGGGTGGCACTTTGGGACGTTATCTTACGAGAGAACAGGCGAGGGCCTTCTACGACCGCCTCGGCATGGCGCAGGACTGGCAGTCGTTCTACGAGGCGCCGGCGCTGAGGGCGCTCGTGGAGTACGGCGGCTTTGACACGGCCCGAGCGGTCTTCGAGCTCGGCTGCGGCACGGGCGCCTTCGCCGCCCGGCTTCTTGCCCGCCATCTGAAGGCGGGGGCACGCTACGTCGGAGCGGACATCAGCCCCGTCATGCTCTCCATAGCCGGAAAGAGGCTCGCTCCCTTTGCCGACGCCGAGCTTCTGCTCACCGACGGCTCCATGAGCTTCGACCTGCCCGACGCATCCTTCGACCGTTTCGTGGCCAACTACGTCCTCGACATCCTGCCGCCCTCGGAGATGGGCAGGGCCGTCTCCGAGGCGCACCGTCTGCTCCGCGCCGGGGGACGCATCTGTCTTGTAAGCCTCACCTTCGGGCGAAGCCTGCTGCCCCGGCTCGTATGCTCCGTGTGGGCGGGGTTGCAGGAGCTCAGACCCTCCCTCGTAGGGGGGTGCCGGCCCGTAGAGCTGCTCGACTATATGGACACGGCCCTCTGGCGGGTCGAGCACCGGGAGGTCGTGACCGCCTTCGGCGTCCCGTCCGAGGTGGTGGTGGCAGTAAAAAGGCCCGCAGATGTCTCAGGGCCGGGCTTGAGCATGGCTGAAAAATCGAATATACAGGCGGGGAAGGGAGACCCCGGGGCCGGAGCGTTACGTCAAGCGCCGTGCGCGTCCCCCCCGAGCAGGTACCTCAGCAGTATGACCGAGCCGCGCTTGTCGAGCGGCTCGTTGTTGTTGCCGCACTTCGGGTCCTGCGTGCACGAAGGGCAGGCGACCTCGCAGTCACACTCCTCCATCAGGCGTATGGTGGACGAGAACCAGTCCGGCGCGCAGAGCAGCCCCCTCTTCGTAAGGCCGACGCCGCCCTCGTGCCCGTCGTAGATGAATATCGCCGGGCTCTCGAGCTCCGGGTTGTACGGGTAGCTCACCCCGCCGAGGTCCATCCTGTCGCAGAGGGTAAAGAGCGGCAGGGTGGCGATGGCCGCGTGCTCGGCGGCGTGGAGCGCCCCTGCCACGCTCCATTTGCGCGCCTTTATCTCTTCGAGTATGCCCTCGTCCACCTTCATCCATACGCCCTTCGTCGTGAAGACCGACGGCGGCAGCTCCAGCGGGGACTCGCCGAGGTCGGCCCCCGTGTGGGTGTGTATCTTCCTGTAGCCGAGCACCCGGCCCGTCACCCTCAGCGTGCCGAAGTTCAGGGTCGTGTTCTCGAGTTCCCTGGTGCGGTCGACGGAGATAATCTCCGTCTCCTCCTCGGTCATGGCGCGCGTGTAGTAGGCGATGTCGCCGGCCGGGCGCACCACCACCTTCTTCTCGCCCATGTACAGCCGGACGACCTTGTACTGCATGCCCTTGTGCAGGTATATGGCGCCGGGGTGGAGCTCGAAGAGGACCCTCGAAGCGCTCGACTCCCCGAGTATCGCGCCGTCCCCGGATGTTATCACGTAGCTCTGGCCCGCTCCGCGTATGGAGACCTCCGGGTGGGGGTAGCGCCGCCTCGGGTACCAGACGCCGCCCTTCTGCCAGAGGCGTATCCGGCCCTCCGC
>JBHHYT010000084.1:0-10341 GCA_046757705.1 Thermodesulfobacteriota bacterium | reverse complement strand
ACAGAGCCGGGCTGATAATGACCGACATAAGCTACACGCTCGTCGACCCGAGGGTGCGGTTCGAGTGAGCCCACCCTCCTCACCCCGGGGGAGGAGGGTGAAAGAAAATCCCCCTTTCCCCTTTAAAAATGGGGAGGCTTCAAAAGAAGGGGAGACGGATACAATGTTTTTAAACCGACCGGGTTCGGCGCAATGAACCCGCAACAGGAGTGAGACTCGAACGGATGCCGGTAATACTCTCAACAGACCTCATCGTCTACTTCCTCGTCGCCACGATAATCTACTTCGTCGTCGCCGCGCGCGGGGAGGGCACGCTCAGGACCGTGAGCAGGGAGATTCGGAAGAACAGGCGCGCCGTGGCCGCCATGCTTCTGCTCGCCCTGTACGTGGGGCTCGCCCTTATGGACAGCATACGCTGGAGGGACGCGGTCGTGGAGCAGGACGGCAGCGTGGTGGCCGCATCGGACGGAAGCGTGGTCTACAGCCCGCAGGCGCTCAGCATCCTCGACCGGGTGTTCTCCGGGGCGCGCACGCACAACGAGAAGACCTACTCCGCGCCCTTTGCCGCCCACCAGTACGCGAAAGAGACGATGGAGCTTCCCGACGGCTCCATCACAAGGGACTACCCGCCGCTCAAGTACCCCCGAAGCCACTGGCTCGGCACCGACAAGGTCGGCAACGACGTCTTCTTCGCCGCGCTCAAGGGCGTAAGGACCGGCATAGTCATCGGCGCGGGCACGACCCTCATCATAATCCCTTTCGCCATATTCTTCGGCGTGGTGGCGGGGTTCTACGGCGGGCTGATAGACGACCTCGTGCAGTACGTATACACGACCCTCGCCTCCATACCGGGGGTGCTTCTGATAGTGGCGTTCATGCTGCTCTTCGGCTCCTCCGGGTATCAGGGCGGGCTCATCGCCTTCAAGGACATACACTGGTCGGTCTTCGTGCCCAACGACAGGCTCTTCTGGCTGTGCGTGATACTCGGCATAACCTCGTGGACGGACCTGTGCAGGCTCATACGCGGAGAGACGCTCAAGCTCCGGGAGCTCGAGTACGTGCAGGCCTCAAGGGCGTTCGGGGCTTCGAGGCCCGGCATCATCTACCGCCACATCGTGCCCAACGTGATGCACCTCGTGCTCATCACCTTCGTCCTCCAGTTCTCTGGGCTCGTGCTGGCCGAGGCCATCCTCAGCTACATAGGCATCGGCGTGGGCCCCCAGATGGGCAGCTGGGGCAACATGATAAACACCGCGCGCCTCGAGCTGTCGAGGGAGCCGGTGGTCTGGTGGAACCTCTTCGGCGCGTTCCTGTTCATGTTCGCCCTCGTCCTTCCCGCGAACATATTCGGTGACGCCGTAAGGGACGCGCTCGACCCGAGGCTCAGGTACAGGTAAGGTAAAGGTTGATTTATTCAGACCTTACGCGGCGCATGGAAGTGCCGCCATTTTCAATGGGTTTCAAACCATTGAAAATGTGAGAAAAAGGGAAATCGCATTTTTCTTTTTCGTCTCTGAATAATTCAGGGACGAATTATTCAGAGGTTTCTTAATGATACCGGTAATAAAGGTCCAGGACCTCAGGACATACTTCAAGACGCCCAGGGGGCTTTCAAAGGCCGTCGACGGGGTCTCGTTCGAGATATCCCGCGGCGGCACCTTCGCGCTCGTGGGCGAGTCCGGGTGCGGCAAATCGGTGACCGCCCTCTCCCTCATACAGCTCGTGCCGGAGCCCGCCGGGTTTATCGCCGGGGGCAGGATACTGCTTAACGGCCGCGACATGGTGGGGCTCGGGGAGCGCGCCAAGCGTGAGATACGCGGCAACAAGATATCGATGATATTCCAGGAGCCGATGACCTCGCTCAACCCGGTCTTCACCGTCGGGGACCAGATAGTGGAGGTCATCCGGCTCCACCAGAGAAAGCCCCCGGCCGAGGCGAAGGCCGCTGCCATAGAGATGTTCGGCCGGGTGGGGCTTCCGGAGCCCGCAAACCTCTTCGACCAGTACCCCCACAGCCTATCCGGCGGGATGCGCCAGAGGGTGATGATAGCCATCGCCCTGTCGTGCAGGCCGGACCTGCTCATAGCCGACGAGCCGACCACGGCGCTCGACGTGACGATCCAGGACCAGATAATAAGGCTCATCAAGGAGCTCAAGGAGTCGATGTCCACGGCCGTGCTCCTTATCACCCACAACCTCGCCCTCGTCTACAGGAACGCCGAGACCGTGGGCGTGATGTACGCCGGCAAGATAGTGGAGCGCGGACCCACGCCGGCGCTCTTCCGCAACCCCATGCACCCGTACACCGTAAAGCTCCTGCGCTCCATACCCGGGCAGGAGAAACGCGGGCATACGCTCGACACCATCGCCGGGAACGTCCCCGCGGCGACCTCCTACCCGCCGGGCTGCCACTTCTCCGGGCGCTGCCCGAGGGAGATGGAGGGGTGCGCCTCCATAGAGCCGCCTCTGGTCGAGCGCGAGCCCGGCCACGGCGTAGCCTGCCACCTGCACGACCCGGAGTTCATGGCGGCCCCCCCATCGCGGCCCGTACGCAGGGAGCCGGACGTATTGCCTCCGCTATCGGTCCCGCAGGCGAGCAGGGATGTGCTGCTGGAGGTCAGGGGGCTGAAGACATGGTACCCCGTGAGGAAAGGGGTGTTGAAGAGGGTCGCCGGGCACGTCAAAGCGGTCGACGGCATAGACCTGACCGTAAGGAAGGGCTCCACGCTCGCGCTCGTGGGCGAGTCCGGCTGCGGCAAGACCACCGCCGGTAAATCCATCATACAGCTCATCAGGCCCACGGCAGGGAAGATACTCTTTAACGGCGTGGACCTGGCGGCCCTCAACGAACGGGAGCTGCGCCCGTACAGGTCGCTCATCCAGATAATCTTTCAGGACCCGTACTCGTCATTGAACCCCCGCCTCTCTGTGAGGGAGACCATCGAGGAGGGGCTCAAGACGCTCAAGCCGGGGCTCGGCAAGGCCGCGCGCAGGGAGAAGGTCGCCACGGTGCTGGGGCATGTGGGCCTCTCCCCGGAGATGATGGAGAGGTACCCGCACGAGTTCTCCGGCGGCCAGAGGCAGAGGATAGGGATAGCGCGGGCGCTGGCGGTAGACCCGGAGTTCATCGTCTGCGACGAGGCGGTGAGCGCGCTCGACGTCTCGGTGCAGGCGCAGATACTCAACCTGCTTAAATCCATCCAGAGGGACTTCGGCCTCTCGTTCCTCTTCATCACGCACGACCTCGGCGTGGTGGAGTACATCGCCGACGAGGTGGCGGTCATGTACGAGGGGCGCATCGTGGAGAGGAACGGGACGGTCGAGATATTCTCCCGTCCGGCACACGACTACACAAAAAAGCTCCTGTCCGCCATACCCCGCATCGACCCGGAGCTGGTCAAGGGCTGGAGACTGCCCTGAGGGGCGGCGAGGGGCCTGCCGGCTCCCCTGAAGACGAGGTCCCTCGCTCCGCCCGGAATGACAATCCCTCTCCCCTTCGGGGAGGAAAAGGGATGTGGTGATTTCAGCGCCGTTTGCGCCCCTTAAGAACGCTACGCGCCCCGAGTTCTACCCCGGCGCGCTCTCTCCCGCCTCTTCCCAAAGCGACGCTCGCTCTGACCACCCGGTGTTTTTTAAGACCAAACCCTCCATCATGTCATTCTGAGCAACGCGAAGAATCTCTGGGCCACCGGGATTCTTCGGTCGCTCCGCTCCCTCAGAATGACAGACTGAAAGAGAAATTGCCGCGTCGCCAAGGCTCCTCGCAATGACAATCCCTCTTTTCCAAGGGGGTACGGAGGTGGATTGTCAAACGGCATGGCGTAGGGCGCAGGCGGCGAGGCCCCCCTCCACTCCGGCGCCCCGCAAAAAAACCATCCCATCTAATCTCTCCTTACTCGGCCGTGCGTATAATGGAAACCAGAAAACAGGTGATTACGTTGGAACCATTAACGCTAAAGGATCAAGGAGAAAAGAGATGGAAGACAAAAATATGATAGCCGTCTTCAGGGGCGTATACACGGTGATATCCCTCACGGTAGTCGCCCTTATCTTCGTCGCGCCCGTCCTTTCGTAGGCAAGGACGACAAAAAAAGGGACGGCCCCGAAGGGCCGTCCCTTTTTTTGCATCAAATAAAGACCCGCGCCTACTCCTGCGCGACCTCCGCCTCGGAGTCCGCGCTCTCCGGCGTTACGAAACCGGCGGCGACCTCCCGTAAAGCGGTCACGACCGCCTTGTTGTCGGAGTCCACGAACGGGGGCGCGCCCCTCATGAGGCTGCGCGCGCGCTGGGATGCGAGATGGACGAGCATGAAGCGGCTCGGCACCTGCTTTAAACAGTCCTCGACGGTAACCCTTGCCATTTTATATTACCTCCTTTTGAAACGCCTGATGTCTTTAAAGGCCCGCGCGGCTTAGCGCCCGGCGTCTTTCAATGCCGCCCCGCTACCCGGGCCTTGTTGCCCCGGGCCCGTTAACCAGCCCCCCCTTAACCAGCCCCATTAGCCCGGCCCCCTGTCGGCCCCGTTAACCCGGTATACTGAAGAGCCCCTTTACCCTGTCCATCACGCGCGTGCTCCTGGCCCTCTCGGCGATGATGATGGACTTCAATTTCTCAAAGGCGTCTTTGAGCCTCTCGTTGATGATTATGTACTCGTACAGGGGCGCCTTTCCTATCTCTTCGAGGGCTATGCGGAGCCTCTTCTCTATCTCCTCGCGGGTGTCCTGCGCCCGCGTCCTCAGCCTTCTCTCGCACTCCTCGATGGAGGGCGGCAGTATGAATATGTAGACGCCGCCTTCGAGCGTCTCCCTTATCTTCTCCGCGCCCTGCACGTCTATGTCGAGGATGATGTCGAGGCCCCCTGCGGTGACCGCCTCGAGGTCCTTCCTCGACGTGCCGTACCTCTTGCCGTGCACCCCGGCGTGTTCGAGGAACTCGCCCCCGACGACCATGCGGTCGAAGACCTGGTCGGTCACGAAGACGTAGTCCGCACCATCGGTCTCCCCGGCGCGCGGCGCACGGGTGGTGTAGGATATAGAATGCCTCAAATCCGGGAAGAAATCAACCGCCATCTTGCACAGCGTCGTCTTGCCCGCCCCGGAAGGGGCCGAGACTATGAAGGGTATTCCGCTCATCGTATAAGGCCTCTTTGGCAGAGCGGCCGCCCGGTCCGGCGGCTACTCGATATTCTGTACCTGCTCCCTTATCTTCTCCACCTCGCCCTTCATCTCCACGACCGTCTGGGTTATCTTTACGTCGCTCGGCTTGGAGCCTATGGTGTTGGTCTCGCGGCCTATCTCCTGACAGAGGAAGTCCAGCCTCTTGCCTATCGGCTCGTCGAACTTGAGGAACTTCCTGAAGAGCTCGATGTGGCTCTTGAGCCTCACCACCTCCTCGTTCACGTCGGTCTTCTCCGCGAAGACCGCCGCCTCCGTGAGTATGCGCTTCTCATCGGCCGCGGAGCCTATGAGCTTCTCTATCTCCGCGGTCATCCTCTGCCTGTACGCCTCCACGACACCCGGCAGGCGCGCCTCTATGCCGGCAAGCAGCCCCTCGACGGTAGAGAGCCTCTTGAGGAGGTCGGCCTTGAGCGCCTCGCCCTCCCTTCGCCTCCACTCCTCGAGCTGGGCGAAGGCGGCGCAGAGCGCCTCGCTTACCGGCCCCCAGTCCGAGTCCGCAAGCGGGCCTTTCCTCTCGACGGTGAATATCTCCTTGAGCTTGAGGAGCGTGGGCACGTCCACCCCGCCCTCGACCCCGAACTCCTCCTTGAGCCTTTCGGAGGCGCGCGTGTAGAACTCCACAAGGGGGCCGTTGAGCTTGAGCTCCGGGGCGGCCCTGGATATCGCGTTCATGTGCACCGAGAACGAGCCCCTGGAGAAACGCTTCTTTATCTCGTCCCTCATCCTGACCTCGAAGGGCGAGAACCTCTCCGGGGACCTCAGGGAGATGTCGATGAAACGGTGGTTCAGGGACCTTATCTCAAGGGAATAGACGTCGCCGTCTATCTCGAACTCGCCTCTGCCGTACCCTGTCATCGAACTTGCCAAAACCGCCTCCCGTTTGTTGGTGCCTGCCACGAACCTGTAAGGGCCTACCCGCGCCTTGTGGCCTTCAGCCCGGAGCTTACGGCCGCCGCAAGCTCCGCGGGGGTGAGCGTTGCCGTGCCTACCTTGCCCACGACGACGCCGGCGGCGAAGTTCGCGAGCACCGCCGCCTCCCTGAAGCTCGCCCCTGCCGCGAGCGCGAGCGCGAGCGTCCCTATGACGGTATCGCCCGCGCCGGATACGTCGAAGACCTCTTTGGCGACAGTGGGTATGTGCGTCTCGCTTCCCGGCTCGAAGAGGCTCATGCCGTGCTCCCCCCTCGTTATGAGAAGGGCCTTGCAGCCGAGGCGGCCGAAGAGCGCCTCGCCGGCGCGGTGGAGGCTCACCTCGTCGTCTATCTCCACGCCCGAGGCCACGGAGGCCTCGACGTTGTTCGGCGTCACTATGGTCACGCCCCTGTAATAACTGAAGTGCTCGACCTTCGGGTCGACGGCCACGGGCACCCCGGCCCCGGAGCAGATGGAGACCACCTGCTCGACGAGAGGCGCGGTTATAAGCCCCTTGGCGTAGTCGGAGATGACGACGAGGCCGGCCTTGCGGACAGCCTTTTTTATATATCCGAGCACCCTGGCCGTGCTCGCACGGTCTATCTTGTCCCTCTTCTCGCGGTCGAACCTTACGACCTGCTGGTTGTGCGCGATAACACGCGTCTTTGTGGTCGTGGGCCGGAGCCTGTCGGCTATGATGCCCGCGGCGGAGATGCCCTTGGCCTTCAGGGCGGCTACGAGCTTACTGCCGTCGTCGTCGTCGCCTATGACGCCGGTTACGAGAGAGCCGCCCCCGAGGCTGTGGATGTTGTTCACCACGTTGGCGCTGCCGCCGAGCATCAGGCTCTCGCTCGTCACCTCCACGACAGGCACGGGCGCCTCCGGCGAGATGCGCCTGACCTTGCCCCAGATAAAGTGGTCCATGATGAGGTCACCGATGACGAGGACCTTTACCTGCGGGAACCGTTTTATTATGGACTGCGCCCTTCTAAGGCTTAAATGCTGTCTCATCGCTCCAAACGACCTGCCGCGCGGCGGGCCGGACGCCCCGGGGCCGGCCCCGTCGGTCCCGACCCCGGATGGGCCGCACTGAAGATGCCTGCAACAGGGCTTTATCGGGATTTTATAACATATATCAGCCCCTCAGGCAAACGGAATGCGGGCGGCGCGGGCATTTAGTCCGTTCCCGGAGCGTCACCGGCAGGGCGTGGCGCCCTGCTCTTTATTCCCGCCGGCGTCCATACAAACGCCCGGGCGGCGGGCCTGCCCCGCGCATGCTGTCCGTTGCGGCTCGCACAATTAGCTTGAAAAAAAAGACCAGATTATCTAATATCTTAAGAGAAACTCCAGCTCAAAAAGTCTCTCCAACTCCACTCCGGACCCAGGGGAATTCGATGGACAACCCGGCCGTATCATTCGTAATCGTCAATTGGAACACGAAGGCGCTCCTCCGGAACTGTCTCGAGTCCATACTGGGAACCGTCAAAGGGGTCCCCTTCGAAGTATGGGTGGTCGACAATGCGAGCACCGATGACAGCGTCCAGATGGTCCGTCAACGCTTCCCCCGGGTGAAGCTCATCCAGAACGCTGAAAACCTCGGTTTCGCCAGAGCGAACAATATCGCGCTCAGAAGGATCTCCGGGGACTATGCCGTTCTCCTGAACTCGGACACCGTGCTCAAGGACGATGCCATCGAGACGCTCATAGCCTACATGGAGGAGCACCCGGAGACGGGCGTATGCGGCGGCGCGCTCCTGAACGAGGACGGCTCGAAACAGAATTCGGTCGCGAACTTCCCGACGCTCGCTACAGAGCTGTTGAACAAGAGCCTTCTGCGCAGGTTGTTCCCGAAGAGGTTCCCTGGCAAGGAGTCCGGTTTCACGGGGCCGGTGCAGGTCGAATCTGTCGTTGGCGCATGCATGGCCGTAAGAAAAGAGGCCATGGACGATACCGGCCTCATGGACGAGGACTACTTCTTCTTCCTCGAGGAGACCGACTGGTGCCTGAAGTTCAGGAAAAAGGGGTGGCAGGTCGTACACTACCCGGGAGCGGAGGTCTACCACCTGCAGGGAGGGAGCGCGAGGAAGGCGCCCGTCGGGGCCAGGATCGAGTATTGGCGGTCCCGTTACAAGTTCTTCAGGAAGAACAGGAGCAGGCCGAGTCGCATGCTCCTGAGGGCGGGGCTTGTCTCCAAGCTTGTCCTCAGCTTCGTTCTGATGGCCCTGCTGAACCTCCTGACCATCTTCTCGGTCGGAAGGCTGCGCAGAAAGCTGCGGGTCTATGCCGCGCTTATCGGGTGGCACCTGAAGGGCTGCCCCGAGTCCGCCAGGCCGAGCCCCGCAAAAGGGAGCTGCAAGATATTTTCAGTAACTTAAGGATCTCTATCGGCCGGCGAGGCTCAAGGACGGGCACAGGGCCTGGGCCGCGGCCGGCCATCAGGAACAGGTGGAATGGGAACGACCGTCTCGTGCATTTTGATCGTGAAGGACGAAGAGCGGAACATAGCCGGATGCCTTGACACCCTCGCGTGGGCCGACGAGGTCATCGTCGTCGATTCGGGGAGTCGCGACCGGACCGCCGCCATCTGCGCCTCCTATCCAAGGGTGGTCTTCCACGAACACCCATGGGAGGGGTTCGGCCCGCAGAAGAACCGCGCCCTGGAGCTCGCGACCGGGGACTGGGTCTTTTCTATCGACGCCGACGAGCGGGTCACGCCGGAACTCGCCCGGGAGATAGGGCTCGTCATCAGAAACCCCCGCTACGACGCGTACCGTGTGAAGCGCAAGAACTTTTACCGCGGCGTCTGGGTGCGTCATTCGGGCTGGTGGCCCGACACGGTGCTCCGTCTTTTCAAACGCGGCGCCGCCAGGTTCGACGACCGGATCGTACACGAGTCGGTGCGGTATGGAGGTAAGGCCGGGGTCCTTGACAGCCCGCTGGAGCACCACTCTTATTCCGCGGCCGGAGACTTCATAGGCCGCGTAGACCGCTATTCGACGCTTGGGGCGCAGATGCTGCACGAACGCGGGAAAAGAGCCGGCATCCTGAATATCGCCGCGAGGAGCGTGCACGTATTTTTAAAGTCCTATATCCTGAAGAGGGGCTTTCTCGACGGACGGGCCGGGCTGCTTGTCGCGTTCTCCACAGCCGAGGTAACCTTCTACAAATACATGAAGCTTGCGGAGATGAACGAGCATCGCAAAAACAGGAAGACCGGCGGCGCATAGCTTCTTGCAAGGGGAACACCTGTTTGCGACAAGATAAAAAACAGCTATATGAACCCGTGTATCCATAACATCCTACTCATCCAGCTTGGCGACATCGGCGATGTCGTCCTGACCACCCCCACCATACGCGCCGTCAGGGAGCAATACCCTGAGGCACGGGTCTCCATCATGGTCCGCAAGCCGTTCGGCGGCCTGCTCGCGGCCGACCCCAACCTTTTTGAGGTAGTGGAGACAGAAAAGTTCCGCGGCGCGCCGTTCCACGGACTGCGCGAGCATGCGCGCTTCGCGCAACGCCTGCGCAAGGCGCGTTACGACCTCGTTATAGACCTGCGCACCGGCACCCGGGGGGCCATCATGACATTCCTGACAGGGGCGCCGATGCGCGTCGGCCGGCACTGCGTGAAACCGTTCTGGCACGACCGCCTGTTCACGGAGCTCGTCCGCAATTCCGCTAACGCTCCCCCGCCGACACACCCCGGCGCGGACCAGTCGCTGCGCATAGTGCGCGCCATCGGCATCGCCACCACGGATTCCACGCCGCGGCTCTATCTCTCCGGGCGCGACACGACGCGGGCCGGAGAGATTATCTCCCGCTGCACCGTGCCGTCCGGCGCAAGGATGATCACGATAAACCCTTTTTCGAGATGGAAGTATAAAGAGTGGCCCGGCCGGAAATGGGGGCAGGTCATCGACCGGCTATGGGAGGGCCACCGGGCCTTCTCGCTGCTGGTCGGCTCACAGGAAGAGGCCGCGGCTGCCGCGGAGATTGCCCGGGGGCGCGAAGGGCGAACGTGCAACCTTGCGGGGACGACCACCCTCGGCGAGCTTGCGGCGGTCATCGCAAAAAGCACGCTCCACCTGGGGGTGGACAGCGCCGCCTCTCATATCGCCGCGGCTGTAGGCACGCCGACCGTCACGGTCCACGGCCCAACGGACTGGCGCGCATGGCGCGTCTGCGACGATATGCATCGGGTCGTCTCTCCGGATATGGACTGCGTACCGTGCCATCAGAAGGGGTGCGACGG
>JBHHYT010000083.1:0-10765 GCA_046757705.1 Thermodesulfobacteriota bacterium | reverse complement strand
GAGCGAGCTCGACCTGACGGACGCCCGGGCCGTGGACAGGTTCTTCAAGTCCGTGCGCCCGCAGTACGTCTTCCTCGCGGCGGGCCTTACGGGCGGGATAGTCGCCAACAGGACGTACCCCGCGGACTTCATGCACGTCAACATATCCATTCAGGACAACCTGTTCCAGTCGGCGCTCAAGTACGATGCCCGGCGTCTTGTCTTCTACGGCTCCTCGTGCATGTACCCGAGAGAGTGCTCTCAGCCCATAAAGGAGGACGCGCTCTTTTCCGGGCCCATAGAGGAGACGAGCGAGGCGTACGCCACGGCGAAGCTCGCCGGTGTCGTAGCGTGCAGGGGCTATAACGCGCAGTACGGCGGCGGCAGGTTCATCGCGCTCGTGCCAAACTCCATATACGGCCCGCACGACAACTTCGACGCCGAAAGCTCGCACGTGCTCTCGGCGCTCATAAGAAGGTTCCATCAGGCGCACATCGAGGACTCGCCCTCGGTTACGCTCTGGGGCAGCGGCGAGCCGAGAAGGGAGTTCGTCTTCAGCAGGGACGCCGCCCGCGCCTCGATATTCGCGGCGATGGAGGCGAAGCTGGAGAACAGGCACTACAACGTCGGGACCGGCACGGATTGTTCCATAAAAGAGCTCGCGGCGCAGATAGCGGGCGTGGTCGGCTTCAAGGGCACGATACTCTGGGACAGGACGAAGCTCGACGGCACGCCGAGGAAGCTGCTCGACTCCACGGACTTCCGCGAGCTCGGATGGGAGCCGCGGACAGGTTTTGAGGAAGGGATAAGACAGACCTATGACTGGTTCTTAACAAACGAAATGGACAGGAGCGCGTAATGAGGACAGCGACATACGGCGTTATGCCGGACGGTGCGAGGCAGGTGGATGCCGCCATCTCGCTCGCTATTTGGGAGCGCATGTGCAGGGTCAGATCCTTTGAGGAGGGGGTAAAGCAGGCGGTAAAGGACGGGTTCGTGACGGCCCCGGTCTATCTCTCGATCGGGCAGGAGGCCATCGCGGCCGCCATGTCGCTCGCCATACCGGAGTTCATGATATTCGCACAGCACAGGTGCCATGCGACATACCTGTGCTGGGGGGGCGACCCGGTGGGGCTTAGAGACGAGCTCCTGGGCCTCTCCACCGGCACGAGCGGGGGCAGGGCAGGCTCTAACTGCGTGCAGTGCCACGATAACGGCGTGAGCATGTTCGGCCACCACGGCCTTATAGGAGAGAACGTGCCTCTGGCCGTGGGCGCAGCGCTCGGCAGCGGGCGCGATACCGTCTGTTTTTTCGGAGACGGCGCGGCCGAGGAGGACTACGTGCTCTCTGCTATGGGCGTGGCCGCCACGCACAAATTGCCGGTGCTGTTCGTGTGCGAGGACAACAACCTGTCCATACTCACCCCGGTATCCGTGCGCCGGAGCTGGAACCTTACGGATGTGGCAAACGCGCTCGGCATCAAGGGCATGGAGCTCTCGGACGACCCGTGGACCATATATACAAGGACGCTCGAGATCAGGGACAACCTGCCGGCGTTCGTAAACGGCCATACCTGCAGGGGTAACTGGCACGTCGGAGTAGGCGACGACGGCCCCCCCGAATGGGACAGGTTCAGCATTGTAAGGGACGAGATGAAGGCGGCCGGGCTCGGCGCCGAGGCCGAAAGGATAGAAGAGGACGCGAAGATAAGGATGAGCAGCGTATGGGACAGAGAAGTGTTGCAGAGACTATCAAGGAAATAACGAGGCAGCATCTGGAAGCCAACGACGGGATGCTCCTCGGCGAGTCGATCAGCGCGGTAGGGTGGGTGAACAACACGGTGCCCGATACCCGGGGCATCGTGGAGCTGCCCATGACGGATGTCGCGGGCTCCGGAATAGCCGTGGGCGCTGCGCTCGTGGGCAGGAGGCCGATCTTCGTGATCAGGTTCCAGGACTTCCTTATACTCAACGGTAGTCCGCTGATATTCTACGCGGCCAAGGTCAAGGAGCTGCACGGCTGCGCCGCCCCGGTCTTTGTGCGCGCCATCGGCGCAGAGGGGCTCGGGCCCGTGCACTCGGGCGTGCTGCACAGCATATTCATGCACTTCCCCGGCTTCAGGGTCTGCTCTCCCATGACGCCGAAGGAGTACGAGGAGGTATGGGCTGACTACATGGCGCACGACGACCCCATGATAGTGAGCGAGCACCGGGTGAGCTACTCCAACCGCGGAGAGCTGAACGACGTGGTGGTGGATAACGCTGATATCACGCTCTACGCCATCTCTTCTACACGCTTCGAGGTGGAGAAGGCGGCGGAGCTCCTGCTCGGCGACGGTTTTCGCTGCAACATAGTCCATATCCTGTGGCTCAAGCCCTTCGAGCTTACCCCGCGCCTGCTCGACCCGCTCATGCGGAGCAAGGCAGGCATGGTGATAGACCCGGGGTACGAGACCGCAGGGGCCTCGGAGTCCATAGCCTACAAGCTGTCTAACGCCACCGGCTTCGGCGTAAAGGCGCTCGGTCTCTATGACAGGACAAAGTGCCTGAACGCGCCGTACCAGAACAAGGCTCCGGACGCGGGGAGGATATACGAGGCGGCAAGGGAGTTCCTCTTCGAGACGGGCAGGCTGCCGCTTTAAGGGGGGCGGGGGCAGGGGATTGCAGGGTGGGCGCAAGTGGTGGCGTAAGTGGTGGGCGTAAGTGGTGGATGGGGGTAGAGGACCGCGGCAGTGGGCGGGTATCTTTCATGGTGGAAGGTCCCGCTCAAGGGGCCTGTCCGGGCGACACGCAAATAACAAAAAGGGGATGGAGCGTATGAAAAGAGTTGTGATAATAACGGGGCCCAACTTTCAGGACGAGGAGTTCATATACCCGTACTACAGGCTTCAGGAGGCGGGCTTCCACGTGGACGTGGCGGTCAAGGGGATGGAGGCGGTAAAGGGCAAGTACGGGGTGCCCGCAAGGCCGACGGTAGACGCGTGCAAGCTCGATGCAGACGACTACGACATGGTGGTCCTTCCCGGCGGGCACGAAGCGCCCGACAGGGTGAGGCAGATAAGGGAGGTCCTCGACTTCGTAAGTGAGATGAACGCGCGCAAGAAGGTCATCTCCACCATCTGCCACGGCCCGTGGATAATGATATCGGCCGGCATAGTAAGGGGTAGGAAGGTCTCGGGGTACATAGCCATAAAGGACGACATCACGAACGCCGGCGCCGAGTACGTGGACGCGCCTTGCGTAGTGGACGGAAACTTTGTGACCTCGCCGCATTATAAGTATAACGGCGACTGGATGAGAGAGACCCTTAAGGCCACCTCTAAATATTGCTCTTTTCCCTGATCTCTTTGTTGGAGCTAAAATAAAATGCTCACATATTCTCATATATGCTCCGCTTTTATTTCAGCCCCTGCCTCGACCTCAGAAAAAAAGGCTGATATTCAGAGGCACCCTTAAACAATTCAGCTAAGGGGTATCCGTATGGAGAAGAACGAAAAGATTTACGTTGCGGGCCACCGCGGGCTGATCGGTTCGGCGATAATGCGGCGTCTGCGTAAGGACGGCTTCAGCAACCTCGTGACGAGGACCCACTCCGAGCTCGACCTCACCGACCAGACGCAGGTCAAGACGTTCTTCGAGAAAGAGCGCCCCGATTACGTCTTCTTCGCCGCCGCCCGGGTCGGCGGCATCTTCGCCAACAACAGGTACAGGGGCGAGTTCATATACGAGAACACCATGATGCAGAACAACGTCATACACCAGGCGTTCATGAACGAGGCTAAGAAGATGGTCTTTTTCGCCTCCGCCGACATATACCCGAAGCAGTGCCCTCAGCCCGCGAAAGAGGAGTACCTTCTCGAAGGCGCGCTCGAGTTCACGTGCGAGCCGTTCGCCATAGCGAAGATAGCGGGCCTCAAGATGTGCGAGTCGTACAACAGGCAGTACGGCACGGACTTCATCGTGGTCATCCCCCCAAACGTCTACGGCCCGAACCAGCACTACGACGTGATGAACGCCCAGGTGCTCCCGTCGCTTATAAAGAAGTTCCACGACGCGAAGGTCCAGAGGCAGGAAGAGATAGTCATCTGGGGCACAGGCTCCCCGGTCAGGGACTTTATCTACGTCGACGACGTGGCCGACGTATGCGTCTTCCTTACAGGCGAGTACTCCGGCAACGACACCTTCAACGTCGGCACGGGACGCGGGTATACCATCTCGGAGCTCGTGGGGATTATAAAGGAGGAGGTAGGGTATGAGGGGACGGTAAGGTTCGATTCAACCAAGCCGGACGGCGTGGCGAAGAAGCTGCTCGATACCACGAAGATAAACGAGCTCGGCTGGAGGCACAATACGGAGCTCGCCGAAGGGGTCAGATGCACCTACAGGGCCTTCCTCGAAGAGATGGACAGGAGGGAGGTGCGGGTGACACGGATATCCAAGGTCGATACTACGGAAAAGGACATCAGCATCGTCGATACGAAGCGCAGAAAGCCGCTCGTCCAGCACGCGCAGCCCGATACCTACAAGAACAAGGTCGTGATGAAACCGTGGGGCTACGAGTTCCTGATGTTCGAGAACGAGTGCGTGGCGGTCTGGTTCCTCTATCTGAAAAAGGGCCACTCGACCTCCATGCACTGCCACCCCGGCAAGAAGACCTCGCTGATACTCCTGTCCGGGAACGCCATGAGCAACACCTTCCATAAGAGGAGATACCTCAACGGGGGCGAGGCGCTGATAATCGAGAAGGGGGTCTTTCACTCTACGAAGGCGCTCTCCGACGACGGCATCTGCCTGCTCGAGATAGAGACGCCGCCGAACAAGACCGACCTCATGAGGCTCGAGGACAGTTACGGCAGGGAGAGCGCCGGGTACGAGGGGATAAAGGAGATGCAGGCGCACAACCTCGGCGAGTACAACTACTTCAACTTCGAGGAGTCCGACTGCTGCGAGCGCTCCGCGTACACGATGAACAAGTACGCCATCTCCTTCGAGGTCTTCTTTGACAACGACGATTTTCAGGAGAAGTTCAGGACCAGAAACGGCGAGTTGTACACTTCGTGCAGGGGCAGCATCATGGATAAGAACGGCTCCGCGTTGCTCGATACGGGTGATACGCAGAACGCCAACGTCTTTACGGACCTCAAGGGCCTGAGCATATCGGGCAAGACCGTGATACTGAAGACCCTTACGGTGGAGGGATAGGGGATGGAGTTAAGGGTGGGGGGGGCTCTGGCCGACTGCGCCATCGTCATGCACAGGCATGACAACGTGGCCGTGGCAAAGCGCGACGTGCCGGCCGGGACGGTGTTGACCCGCGACGACGGCATAGTGGAGGTGACGAGCGACGTGGGCGCTGGCCACAGGTTCGCCCTCGTCGACATCGGGGCGGGCGAGCACGTAAGGCAGTACGGCTGCGTCTTCGGCATCTCCGGAGGCATTGAGCAGGGCGCGCTCGTCTCTGGTGCGAACGTGATGCCGTGCTCCGCGGACTACTCTGAGCTTGAGAAAAAGGCGATGGTGTGTCCTCCCGCAGCCCCCGAGGCGGACCAGAGGCGCCTTTCGATGACCTTCAAGGGGTATCTGCGCGCGGACGGGCGGGCGGGCACGAGGAACTACTACCTCGTCGTCCCGGCCTCCATGTGCGCGAGCGACGTCGCCGTAAGGCTCGCCTCGGAGGCGTCGGAGGCCGTAAGGCACGCTTACCCGAACGTCGACGGCGTGCGGGCCGCCGCCCACACCGAAGGATGCGGGTGCGACGACGGGACGATGATAGACAGGTACCTGCTCACCCTGAAGAATACGGTGGCGCACCCGAACGTCGGGGGCGCGCTCATCGTCGACCTCGGGTGCGAAAAGAAGTCCATAGGCGACCTCTCGGAGATATTCAAAGGCGTAGCGAAGGCCAAGCCCATCGACTACATCTCCATCCAGGGCGAGGGAGGGACGGGAAGGACCCTGCGCAAGGGCAGGAAGATCATCCTCTCCAGGCTTGCGGAGGTGAACGACGCCAGACGGGATGACGTGCCTTTAAGCGGGCTCGTCATAGGCACCGAGTGCGGCGCCTCCGACACCTTCTCCGGAATAACGGCAAACCCCTTGATAGGCGCGGCCGTTGACGCGGTGATATCCGCCGGCGGCTCCGGCATACTCTCCGAGGTGCCGGAGATGATAGGCGCGGAGGCGGCGCTCGTGGCAAGGATGGCCTCACGCGATGTCGTAAAAAAATTCCTGATGGGACTGGAGCACTACAAGTCCCTTGCGAACAGTCTCGGGGTGAGCATGGATGGAAACTTCGTCGAGGCCAACGCGCGCGGCGGTCTCGTCAACCTCGCGCTCAAGAGCCTCGGCGCAGTGCTCAAGGGCGGGAGCAGCGCGATAGTGGATTTTCTTGACTACTCGGAGCAGGCCGGCAGAAAGGGGCTCTCCCTGATGAACGGGCCGGGCAACGACATAGAGTCGATGACCGGGCTGGTCGCCGGAGGGGCCAATATCATCCTCTTCTCCACGGGACAGGGCACTACCGAGGGCAGCCTGATAGCGCCGGTGATAAAGATACCGTCACGCACGGAGGTATTCGAGCGCATGGACGAGGACATGGACTTTGACGCCGGAAGGCTCCTGACCGGCGAGGCCACCCTCGACGGGCTCGCCTCCGAGCTTGTCGATCTCGTCGTGCAGGCCGCTTCCGGGAAAAAGACCCGCGCCGAGATGTGGGGGAAAAGGTCGTTTCAGATATGGACGGCGGGCAAGCTCTCCCTCTGACGCGGGGCGGGCCAGTGAGGTGCAAGGGATGATGACGAGAGAGCAGGGGAAGAACGGCGGCGGGGCGCGCATGGGGTTCAGCGGCGTACTGTTCGATTTTGACGGCGTGCTCGGAAGGACGATGGAGGACAATTACCGCGCGTGGGCACATGCCTTTTCGAGCCGCGGCATCCGGTTCGTCAAAGAGGACTACTTCCTCATAGAGGGCTTCAGCGCACGCAGGGTGGCGGAGCACTTCGCCGGCGGGGCGCGGGAAGGCCACCTCATAGAAAGCCTCGTAAGCCTCAAGGAGGAGTTCTACAGAAACAATTGCGTCTTTTCTCTTTATGAGGGTGTGGAGGAGATCGTCGACGGTCTCAGGGGAAAGGGCTACCGGCTCGGGCTCGTCTCGGGCGCGAACTTCGCCCGGCTTTCACGCTCGGTCGGCAAGGCGTTCCTCGACTCTTTCGACACGGTTGTAACGGCCGACAGGGTGGACAGATGCAAACCGCACCCGGAGCCGTACCTCAAGGCGGCCTCTGCGCTCGGATTCGCCCCGGCCGAGTGCGTAGTCGTGGAGAACGCGCCCATGGGCATAGAGGCGGCGAAGAGTGCGGGGATGCGCTGCATAGCCATCTCCTCGACCCTCGACAGCAGGTACCTTGGAGAGGCCGACATGGTCATAGGCGCGTTCTCCGAGCTGGCGGGACTGCTCTGATGCCCTGTATCGCAAAATTCAAAAACAGGAGAGGTGTGTGGATATGAGAAAGGGAATGGACATAGTCCTGATAAACCCCGGTGACAGAAGACAGGTCTACCAGGAGCTCGGTAAGGACTTCGCGGCGATAGAGCCGCCGTTCTGGATAACGGTAATAGCCGCGTACCTGCGGAACAACGGTTTTGGCGTAGCCGTCATCGACTCCAACGCAGAGAACATAACGCCGGAGGAGACGGCGGAGAGGGTGGCTGACGCGGACCCGCATCTGGCGGCCGTTATCGTATACGGGTCGCACCCCTCGGCGTCCACGCAGAACATGACCACGGCCGGGCGCATCTGCACGGCGCTCAAGGACATGACCAACGCGAAGGTCGCCATCGGAGGGCTCCACCCGTCGGCGTTGCCCGAAAGGACGGTCAGGGAAGAGGACGTGGACTTCGTCGTGGAGGGAGAGGGGCCTGTAACGCTCAAGGCGTTGCTCGGCATCCTTATCTCCGGCGCGGTGGACTATTCGTCCGTGCCCGGGCTCTGGTACCTGCGCAACGGCATTGTCAGGAGCAACGCCGCGGCCCCTCTTGTAAAGGACCTCGACGAGGGGCTGCCTGTCGCCGCCTGGGACCTGCTGCCCATGGACAGGTACAGGGCGCACAACTGGCACTGCTTCGACGACATAAACAACCGCGAGCCCTACGGCGCCATATACACGAGCCTCGGGTGCCCGTTCTCCTGCGTCTTCTGCTGCATAAACGCCCCGTTCGGAAAGCCCGGCATACGGTACAGGTCCCCGGAACTCGTCGCCGACGAGATGGGCGTGCTCGTGGAGAAGCACAACGTCAGAAACCTGAAGATAGTCGATGAGCTTTTCATCCTCAACGAGAGGCACTACATGGGCATAGTGGACCTCATACTCGAGCGCGGGTACGACCTGAACATGTGGGCCTACGCGCGCATAGACACCATAGACTTCACCAAGCTCGGCAGGCTGAAGAAGGCGGGCGTGAACTGGCTCGGCCTCGGCATAGAGTCGGCGAGCGCCCACGTAAGGGACGGCGCGAACAAGCAGATGAGGAGAAAGGACATCGCCGAGGTCGTAAAGGCTATCCAGGGCGAGGGGATAAGGGTCGGGGCGAACTACATATTCGGCCTGCCGGACGATACACTCGCGACGATGGAGGAGACGCTGGAGATGGCGCTCGAGTTGAACACCGAGTGGGCGAACTTCTACTGCGCTATGGCTTACCCCGGCTCGAGGCTCTACGACATGGCCCTGCACGACAGGTGGGAGCTCCCGGGCGAGTGGCACGGGTATTCGCAGCACTCGTTCGAGGCGCTGCCCCTGCCCACGAAGCACATCAGCGCCGCGGAGGTGCTCAAGTTCAGGGACGACGCGTTCCACAGGTACTTCGAGAGCCCTGATTACAACTCGATGGTAGAGAGGAAGTTCGGCCCGGAGGTCCGGGAGCACATAAGGGTGATGACGTCCACGCGCCTCAAGAGAAGGCTCCTGGTGGGCTGTTGACAGGGAACGGGGATTCTTCTATGGCCAGGATATTCCTGATGAACATACCGGCCGGGCCGATAGCCGCGGACTACCCGCCCGTTGCCATCTCACGGGTCATAGACGGGCTCGACCCGGAGCTTGGCTGCGAGGTCACCTTCTACAACCTCGATTACTACAGGCCTTCCTTCGAGGAGATAAGGGAGAGGATAGCGGACTTCAGGCCGGATATCATAGGCATAAGCGGCATGCTCACGCCGTCCTACGCCTACCTCAAAAGACTCTCGAACTTCATAGGCGAGCACTTCCCGGACGCGGTGCAGGTGCTCGGCGGACAGATAAACGTCATCTCGAACATCATCCTGCTCAAGACCCGCGTCAGCTTCTGCGTCATAGGGGAGGCCGAGCCGATATTCAGCCGCCTCATTGGAAGGCTCAAGGAGGACGGCTTTCGCCCCGGCGACATGGGGCAGTACTCGGAGATAAAGGGGCTCGTCTTCCTCAGGGACGGCGTCCCGTTCTTCACCGGCTACGAGAAGGAAAAGGGGCCGAGCAGCTACAACCAGTTCAACTACCGGCTGATGGAAAGGTTCACCTCCCTTGAGAACTATATCCACCCGGTAGACGGGCAGTACTTCAGGGTGCGCCTCGTCAACAGCGACATAAAGGGGCTGTTCGACCTCTTCCACCCTGAGAACCTGAAGAAGAACCTCGCGATGGCGTTCGCCTCAAAGGGGTGCGTCAACAGATGTACCTTCTGCCACAGGTTCACCAAGGGGTACAAGGTCCTCGAGAGCGACGGGGTCAAGGAGTATATCGAGGCGCTGCGCAAGGACCACGACGTCGGCATGCTCCTCTTCGCGGAGGAGAACTTCGGCAACCACAGGAAGTCGACGGCCAAGTTCGTCGAATACCTGAAGGCCACGGGGCTGAACTGGGCCGCCCCGGCGGTCAGGGTCAAGTCGGTGGACGAGGATATCATCCGCTCCTGGAAGGAGGCGGGCTGCGTTCATATCAACTTCGGCATCGAGTCCCTGTCGCAGAAGATACTCGACGTGATGGAGAAGAACTCCACGGTGGAGGAGAACCTCGAAGCCATACGCCTGTGCTACAAGTACGGGATATTCACCGTCCTCGGCCTCGTCATCGGCATGCCCGGTGAGACCGAGAAGACGATAGAGGAGACGCTTGGGAACCTGTGCAAGGTGGTACCGGACGACATTGACTTTCCATTCGAGATATACATAAACTTCGTCCAGGCGATACCCGGCACGCCGGTATACGAGTACGCGCGCTCCATGGGCCTCGTCGGAAGCACGCTCGACGAGGAGGAGCGCTACATAGAGAGCCTCCACGACATAGACGCCAACGAGATAGGGCACTACCTGAACTTCACCGACTACGAGAAAGAGGAGCTTGCGTACTGGAAGTTCTACATAAGCCTCGAGCTTATCGCCGCGTACATAAAGAAGAACGGCCTGCTCAAGGTATTCAGGCACAGGCGGACACGCCAGTACAGGGTCGGCATGGTCTACAGCCTGCTGCCTAAAAAGATCAGGAAGTTCCTCCTGAAGTACCTGATGATGGCGCGCTTCTTCGGTGTAAAGAGGACACTCTACGTGGCGGCCAGGAAGGTGAGGGGCCTGTTCGGAGGCAGGACCGAGAGGTTCTCTACCGTAGACCGCTCGCTGCGGAGCATAAACAAGGAGAGGCCGTCATACGTAAGAGATGACGACATGAGCACGGCGGTTTTGCGCGAGAGCCGCTAAGGAGGGGGGCCAGGAGGCTAGGGGGGGGTACGGGGGCCAGGGGGGTACGTGGGCCAGGTG
>JBHHYT010000082.1:0-10821 GCA_046757705.1 Thermodesulfobacteriota bacterium | reverse complement strand
TCGAGGTGCTTGGGCGGCTCGACGAAGGTGGGGTAGACGGAGTTTTTGCCTCTTTCGGCGGGACGGTAGGGGTTATTGGGCGTGCACCTCTGTGAAAACACTAATAAAAAGCATAAAACGGCCCAAAAGGCCGGGTGTGTGTGCCTGCTGGCTATAGCCCCTCCGAAAAACTCTCTTGTAACGGACATGCTTTCTCAAAGAGTGACATGGATTCTTGAACGCCCAGTATATAACGGTCTTATGATAAATAACAGTTTTTTGTAAAATTAGCACAGTATTCCCCCGGGGTCAAGCGCGCACATAAAACCTGTAAAAACGCGCATTTGACGGCGCTTGACATTTGGTGTACAGTTATGTTAGGATTAAATGATTTTCTATTCCAAATTTAGCAGCAGGGAATAAATCCATATAAGAGAGCGGGGGTACATGGCCAAAAAAACAAAAAAAACCGGCAATAACGCAGCAGGCAACGACCTTAAAAGTCTGATAGACATAGGCAAGGACAAGGGTTTTCTTACCTATGATGAGATAAACGACGCGCTCCCGCAGGATAATTTTTCGGTCGAGGAGATGGACTCACTCCTTGAAACTCTTGGTGAACTCGGTATAGACGTGGTAGACACCGCCGACGAGAAGGCGGGAGACCGCAAAGGGGCCGAGGCCAAGGAGGAGCAGGCCGTTGAGGTCGAGCGTGTCGAGGACCCGGTCAGGATGTACATGAGGGAGATGGGCGCCGTCCCGCTCCTTAAAAGGGAAGAGGAGATAGTCTACGCCCGCAAGATCGAGGAGTCGAGAGAGGACCTCAGGATGCGCACCCTCTCAAGCCCCTTTGCCGTAAGCGAGGTCTTGAGGGTCGTCGAGCGCGTCAAGAAGGGCAACGCCTCGCTGCGCGACCTGCTCGAAGAGGCCGAAGAGGTCAGCCAGTTCGATGACACCTACTCCGAGGAGATGGTCGCCCGGCTCGAAAGGCTCAGGCGGAGGAAACCGGAGAGCGCGTACAAGCTCCTCAAGGAAGTGAACCTGAGCAACAGCATCATACGCAGGATCGTAAAGAGGATCATACGTGTAGAGCGTCTCATAGAGAGGGAAGAGGCCAAGCGCGGGCCGAAGAAGTCCGAAAGGGCGCGTCTGCGCGTCAAGGGCGTCCTGAAGCGGCTCGGCATGAGCAGGACGGCCCTCAACGAGCTCTCCCGTCTCGTAAAGGTGCATGACTTCAATATGTGGGAGGCCAAGCAGAGGCTCATAGAGGCCAACCTCCGGCTCGTCGTCTCCATAGCCAAGAGGTACGTCAACCTCGGCCTCAAGTTCTCCGACCTCATTCAGGAAGGCAACATCGGGCTTATGAAGGCCGTGGACAAGTTCGACTACAAGAAGGGCTACAAGTTCTCGACCTACGCCACGTGGTGGATAAGGCAGGCGATAACGCGCTCCATAGCCGACCACGGCAGGACCATAAGGATACCCGTCCACATGATAGAGACCATCAACAGGCTGCTCCAGACCTCCCGCCAGCTGTTGAAAGAGCTCGGCAGGGAGCCGTACCCCGAGGAGATAGCCGAGAGGATGGACATACCGATCGCAAAGGTCAGGCGCATACTCAGGCTCATGAAGCAGACCCTTAGCCTGGAGACCCCCATCGGAGACGACGAGGAGAGCTCGCTCGGGGACTTCATAGAAGACGAGAAATCGCCTTCGCCGTCGGACGCGGCCATCGAAAAAGACCTCTCAGACCAGACCAACCAGGTACTCGAGAGCCTTACCCCGCGCGAGGAGAAGGTCCTGCGCATGAGGTTCGGCATCGGCGAGAAGCAGGACTACACCCTCGAAGAGGTCGGCAAGGTCCTCGGCGTCACACGCGAGAGGGTCAGGCAGATAGAGGCAAAGGCCATCCGCAGACTGAGGCACCCGACAAGGGCCAAGCTCCTCAAAGGCTTCAGCGAAGGCTAAGGGGCCGGGGGCCAGGGGGGAACGAATGGGGGCGAATGGGACGAATGGGACGAATGGGGGCCAGGGGGGGCGAAGGGGTGTTAGGGGGCCGGATTAATGGGGCAGAGGGTGCCGGGGTGGTACTCGGGGTTCGCGAACGAGGTTGAGGAGGCCCGGCTGAGAGGGCCCGGCCACCGGAAGCGCCCCGGAGGGGCGCAAACGGCGATGAAAGGAACCCCCGCGGTCCAACTCCCCGAGGGGGAGAGCACAGAGCTTCAAATCAGGGGCGATTAGTCTGGGCCCCCGTGGCCGTCTTCAAGTCTGTCTTTCAATAGTGAATTTTCCTCAAAGGGGGCCTTTTTAAAGGCCCCCTTTTCAATTCCCATCCCGAGCGGGTTCTGCCGCCTGCTCCTTTTTCATGGAATTTACGCCGGGACGCATATATAATGGACTCACAAGATCAGACAGGCACGCGGCGTCTTGCCGCGGCCGCACCATCTTTGACCTCCTGCTGAACCTTTCAACCTCCGCTTCCCGAAAAAACTCATCATAGCTCTTCATCGCGTGGGACCGCCTTGCCGTGGGCAAGGCCCTGAATGGAGTTCCATGTTCTCTTTGAAGAAAAGTCTCAGGACGAAGTTCACCCTGCTGCTTCTCCTTGTCGGCGTTCTGCCGCTCGCCTGCACGAGCATCTTCTTCTATTACACCACGAAGGACGCCTTTTTCAGCAACGTCTTCAAGGAGCTCCGCTGGAACATCGACGAGGTGGCGGTCCTCATAGAGAACCACTTCGCCGATACCTCTAAGAACCTCCTGTTCGCATCGCAGAACGCGGCCTTCAGGATGTACTTCCTCGACCCCGGGAAGAAGGGCTACTGGCTAACAGAGCAGAAAAAGACCCTCAGGAGCCTCAGGAAGACCTACCCGGACATTGTGGACGAGGCGTGCTTCATAGACAACACCGGACATGAGATAAGCCGGATAGTCTACGACAGGATCGCCCCGGAGGAGGAGCTTTCGAGCGAGGAGGAGCGGGCCGCCTTCTTCAAAAAGGCCTTCCTCATGGACGAGGGGGAGGTCTTTCAGGGCAGGCCCATGATATCCGAGGACACCGGAAGGTGGGTCCTTCCCAACGCTACCCCGATAATGGTAAACGGGAAGAAGAAGGCCATACTCCACTTCGAGGTAACGATGAGCTACTTCCAGCTCCTCCTCAAGAGGCACATAAACCCGGAGAGGGGCTACGGGTTCATCGTAAACTCCGATGGCGAGTTCATGGCCCATACCCTCATGGACTTGAGCGGGGATGAGCCTTTCCCGATGGCGGTCGGCGCGGATACTTCCTTCGACCTGGAGAGGATAATAGGGCGGATGATGAACGGGGAGAGGGGCATAGAGGAGTTCAGCCAGGGCGGCAAGGGGTACTACGTGATATTCAAGCCCATAAGCTCCTCATACGTAAAGGGCAGGAACGAGAACAGGTGGTCGATAGGGTACGCCATATCGAGCGACAGGCTCTATGTGGAGCTTGCGATACTCAGGTACAACCTGATAGCCATAGGAGGGACCCTCCTGCTCGTCGCCGGACTCGCCTACCTGCTGGGCAACTACGTGACAAGGCCGATAAGGGAGCTCGCGAAGGCGACGCGGAAGCTGGCCAGGGGGGAGATGCCCCGGGTCAGTTCGAGGCGCGACGACGAGATAGGCCAGCTCTCGGTCTCATTCAACCTCATGGCCGAGGCGGTAAAGAGGAGGGACGACGCCCTTAAGTCCCTTGCCGTGACCGACGGCCTTACCGGGCTCTTCAACCAGAGATACTTCAAGAGCGAGCTCGAAAAGGCCGTAAAGGTCGCCGGGAGGTACGGCCGGCCGATGGCCCTGCTCATCGCGGACGTGGATTTCTTCAAGGACTACAACGACGCCAACGGACACTTGCAGGGAGACATGGCGCTGAAGAAGGTGGCCGAGGTGCTCATGAAGTATACCAGAGAGGTGGACCTGGTAGCGAGGTACGGCGGGGAGGAGTTCGTGGTCATGCTCCCGGAGACCGGGCTCGACGGCGCGCTGGAGGCCGCAGAGAGGATAAGGGCGGGTCTGGAGGCGGAGGCGGTACCCTTCGAGGAGATGCAGCCGCACGGAAGGTTTAGTGTAAGCATAGGTGTAGCCGTGTACCCGGGTGACGCGAAGGACCCGGTCTCTCTGCTCGACGCCGCGGACAAGGCCCTGTACGCGGCAAAGAAGAAGGGCAGAAACATCGTCGTGGCGTACAGGGAGGTGTAGCATGAAAGGGGGAGTCCCTTTCGTGTTCTCCCCTTCGGGGAGAGGGGCCGCGGGGGTCTTTACTTCGCCGTTTGCGCCCCTGCGGGGCGCTTCCGGTGATTAGGCTCGCTCAGCTGGGGCCTCCTCTGCCTCGCTCGCGCACCCCGCTCAAGGGCGCTACGCGCCCTGAGGACCACCCCGGCGCGCTCGCCCGCCTCTTCCCAAAGCGACGCTCGCTCTAATCACCCGGTGTTTTTTTAAAACAGAAACACAGCATGTGCGGGATAGGGCAAAAAGTCCCCCTTTTTCAAAGGGGGACGAAGGGGGATTTATGGTCGTCATTCCTGGGGAGCAGAGCGACCTGAGAATGAGATATGAAGGATGGATTGGCGCGTCGCCTCCGGCTCCTCGCAATGACGATATACCTGTCATTCTGAGCAACGCGAAGAATCTCTATGTCGCCGGGATTCTTCGCTCGCGCTAATCACCCGGCTCCTCCCGTTACCCCAGCGCCCTGCCTATGAGGACCGAGAGCTCCTCTGCGGTCGCGCCCTCTACCTTTACCTTCTTGTTCTTTGATTTGAGGCTGCCCGGCTGGATGGAGAATGCGCCTTTCGGAAGGCCGAGAAGGCCGGAGAGGAAGGCGACGAGCGCCCTGTTGGCCTCGCCCTCCACCGGCGGCGCGGTAATCCTTATCTTCAGGGCGCCGTCGTGAACGCCCTCGACCCGTTCCCTCGACGCCCTCGGCGCAAGTCTTACGCGGATGAAGACGCCCTTGGCGGTCGACTCGATGAACGGGGCAAGCCCCTTGCCTCCAGGCCCCTCAGGGCTTGGGGAAGAACTTGAGCTTCTCCGCTTCTTCATCGGCCCTTTCGGACTCCGCCTCCTCGAGCAGGAGCGTGGTGGAGTGGTAGTTGAGGATGGCCTTTATCTGCGTCTCTATCTCGGCCCGTTGTTTCTTGAACCTGAATATATCCTCTTGAAGCTCCTTCGAGCGGGTGTGCGCCTGCCTTACGATCTCCTCGGCCTGGAGCCTCGCCTCGGCTATTATCAGCTCCGCCTCCTTGCGAGCGCCGAGCTTCATGTCCTCGACCATCCTCTGCGCCGTGGTGATGGTGTCGCGCAGCATGTTCTCGTTGGCTATGTGCTCGGCGAGCCTTTCGTTGGCGTCCCTCAGGCGCTCCTCGAGGCTGTTTATCTCCCTGCTCGCGTCCTCGAGGCCGTCGGCCGCCAGCTCCTTCAACGCCTCGACCTCTCCGACGTCGTAGCCCCTTAGCGATTTTTTGAGTTGATGGCTGCGTATCTCAAGAGAAGTTACCTTCACATGCCGCCTCCTAACTTTATTTTGAAAGCAATTTCAAGAAGCGTGGCGATGACAAACCACCTGAGGAACATTATCACGAGTATCGCTATCAACGGCGACAGGTCGAGCCCGCCGAGGTACGGCACCACCCTGCGTATCCTGTAGAGCACCGGCTCGGTCGCCTGGTACAGGAACCGGACTATGGGGTTGTACGGGTCGGGGCTGACCCACGATATGATGGCCCGGCCGATTATCATCCAGAAGTAGATGCTCAGGCCTATGTCCACTATCTTGGCTACTGCTGTAAGGAAGTTTGCGAATACGAACATCTCTGTGGTATCTCCTTTTTATCTCAAGAGCCGGAAAGCTCCCGGGCCCTGCGTGTGGCCGCTTCCACGGCGCCGGTTACGGCCTCCTTGAAACCCGCCTCATCAAGTTTTTTCAGCCCTTCCATTGTGGTGCCTCCGGGGGATGTCACCATCTCGCGAAGCTCCTTGAGGTCCTTCGGGCTCTCCATGGCGAGCCGGGCGGCCCCGAGCACCGTCTGCATGGAAAGAAGCTCCGCGTCCTCTCTGGAAAGGCCTGCCTTCACCCCGCCCTCGGCCAGCGCCTCCATGAAGAGGAAGACGTATGCCGGGCCCGAACCGCTGAGCCCCGTGACCGCGTCCATAAGCCCCTCGTCCTCCAACACGATGACCCTGCCCACGGCGTCGAAGACGGCCTTCGCGAGCGCGATGTCGCCGCTTTCGGCGCCGAGCCCGGCGCACAGAGCGACCGCGCCCTGCCTGACTATGGCGGGGGTGTTGGGCATGGCCCTTACGACCGGGGTGAAGTGCGGCGCTCCGCCCGTCTTTAGCGCCTCGAGTATCCTTGTGGTGGTTATCCCGGCCGCGGCGGATATTATCAGCTTCCCGGGGCCGAACTGCCCGGCTATCTCGCCGATGAGCCTCTCGACGTCGTTGGGCTTGACGGTAAGGAATATTATATCAGCATTTTCTACGGCTTCGTAGTTTTTATTGAATACCTTTATCTCGTAGGCCTCGGCAAGATGCAGCAGGCGTTCGTCGAGCCTGTCGGAGGCGATTATCTGGGAGGCCACGACACCGCCCGCGGCGAGGAGCCCCTTTATGAGCGCCTCGGCGAGGTTCCCTGCACCGAGAAAGGCTATGGTCTTTTTGGCGAGCATATCTCAGGTAAACTCTGAATAATTCGACCCTGAATTTTTTCAGTGGGTCCATTTTTCATCCATTGGGCGCGACCCTTCCTGATATGGTTCTGACACCCCGGAGTTTTTGGCGGGGCATCTTATATTCAGAGACGAAAATGAAAAATGCGATTTTCTTTTTCTTGCATTTTTCAATGGCTTATCGCCATCAAAAAATAGCGGCACGCCATGTGCCACGGAAGGTCTGAATAAATCAGACCTTCGTGTGGTGAGGGGCCTCTAAGAGCCCTTTTTTGCGGTCTTTTTAGTGGTCCTGGCCTCGCGGGGACCGAATATCGCGGTGCCTATCCTTACGACGGTCGCGCCTTCTTCTATGGCGACCTCGAAGTCGTTGGACATGCCCATGGAAAGCTCGCGCATCGAGACCCCGGGCAGGCGTTGCCTGTTTATCCGCTCGGCGAGCCTCCTGAGCGCCACGAAGTACGGCCGCGAGTGCTGGGGGTTCTCATGGTACGGCGGTATGGTCATAAGGCCCTTGAGCCTGAGCATCTCCATCCCCGATATGGCTCTGGCGAGGTCGACGGCCTCGTCCATGCCGATGCCAGTCTTAGAGCCCTCCCCGGCGACGTTTACCTCTATGAGCACGTCTATCGGCTTTGCGGCCCTCTTGTTTATCTCTTTGGCGAGCCCCGGGCTGTCAACGGAGTCTATGGCGTCGAAGAGCTCCACGGCGACCTTAGTCTTGTTCTTCTGCAGGTGGCCGATGAAGTGCCACTTGATGCCCTTGACCCTTACCTTCTTTATCTTCTCCTGGGCCTCCTGCACATAGCTCTCGCCGAAGACCCTGAAGCCTCTGGAGGCGGCCTCCCTCACCTTCTTCGCCTCGACGTGCTTGGTGACGGCCACCAGCGTTATCTCTTCCGCCCCGCGTCCCGACTTGCGCGCCGCGCTCCGTATGCGGTCGCCGATCTTTATCAGGTTTTCAGAAATCGTTCCCGCCATCAAAAGTCCCGGAATCAGAAGTGGTTAACGAAAAGGGCCGGACTCAGCCCGTGGCAGCGTCGAAGATGGATGAGAGGCGCCTGCAAGCCGATTTGACCTCCCCACTCGACCGGCGGCGCGCGCAAGACCCTACACAAGAGGGTGATTTTTTTAAATTTATAGCATACCTTCCGCGTCGTACAAAGAAAAATATTCGCTTTTTTTAACCGATGCCGCCGAGTTTTATGATAGGCCCCATATACTCTATCCACGATATCTCCCATATGGCGGAGACGAAAAGCAGGATCATCACGAGGACATAGAGCTCCCGGCCCTCGCTGACGGCGACCTTGAGCGCCTCCCACCGGGAGGTCGTGCCCTCGCGGGCAGGCACCAGGAGCGCAAGCCCTATGTCCGTGCCCACGGCCGAGGATATGCTGTAGGCCCCGAACTCGAGCAGGAAGGTGCCGTAGAATACGGCTATCATCGCCGGGCTGACGTCCATGCCGTAGACGAGCACACCGATGATGAAGCTCCTCCATACGGCTATCATGTAGGGGAAGAAGAAGAGCAGCCCCATCAGCGTGGTCGAGAAGAAGGCCCCGAAGACGAGGTTGAAGAAGAAGGTGTAGAGTATCTTCAACGGGAGGCTCTCCGCGAGGATGCCCGTCAACGGTTTGAGGTACGGGAGGTTCTGTATCTCCTTGAGCTGCTCGGCCCTTATGTACATGACGCCGGGCAACTCTTTCGCGACCATCCACTGGCCCAATATCAGGAATACCAGGTGTGTGGCTATAAAGAAGATAAGGAGATTTCTACGTCGTTTGGCGACCTCTAACGGCCCCGCCAGAAGCTTCTTTAGATCCATGTTCTCTCTTTCGTGGTTGATTCGGCCCTCACTATATAATAACAACGCTGATAATTCACTATCTTTCTGTCTTTTCCGGTCCATGGGAAGGGGGCGGAACAGGGCTGTGGCGCAGGGGGCTTTTATCGATTGACACCCCTGCCGCCGGTGTATATAATCGTCAAAACACCCGGATAATTTTGTTTTTTCAGAATCGGAGAAGCGCCATCACCATCACAGCCCTTCCAAAGAACGTCCTTGTGTCCGATGCCGACCCGTCGAGGAACCTCCACCTCGCCATACTGCTCAAGCGCCTTGAGTATAACGTCTTCGTGGCCTCGAACCCCCCCGACCTCTTCAGGGTGGCGAACTCCGTAATGCCCAACATGATACTGCTCGACCTGCGCATGCCCATATTCGAGGGGCAGACGTGCCTTGAGAGGCTGCGCTCGAACCACAGGTTCGACTACGTGAAGGTGGTGACCGTCTCGGACGCGATCGACTCGGACCTGCTCCAGGAGAGCGTCAAGAGGGGGGCCGACGCCTCTTTGACGAGGCCGGTAAGCGTAACGGAGCTCTACTCCACGATACAGAGGCTCACGGAGAACCGTCCCCGCAAGATACCGAGGCTCAGGGTGCTCTTCAAGGTAACGCTGCTTGCCGGGAAGACGGGACTCAAGGCCTTCGCCACCATGATCTCCGAGAGGGGGGTCTTCGTGCGTACCCTTCACCCGGTCAAGAAGGGTACGGAGGTCAGGCTTACGCTCGACCTGCCGAGCTCAAAGCCGCTGGTGCTCGACGGCAGGGTCATCTACGAGGTGCACCCCGGCGAGGACAGGTTCGTCGAGCCGGGCATGGGGGTGCTCTTCACGGACGTCGCCGGGGAGGTGGCCCACGGTCTCAGGAGGTTCATAGAGGAGCACCTCGCCGGGGACCTCGAAACAGATACGATCATCTGACGGCCTTCTTTACGCCCGCCCGCACAGCCCGTAGCTCATTGTCGCCACCGCCGCTATCTCCGCCCTCAATATCCTCTCGCCGGGGCCGGTTCTTTTCTTCAGGATTATCCGCCCTGTACCCGCCGAACGCGCGCCTCCTCGATGACCGTCAAGGGCCGCGCGGCCTTTAAAACCCTTGCCTGCCCGGGGAATTTATTATAATCTTAATCGTTGTTTTTTGAAGGATTTTTTTGGCGCAGGGGGGAGCAGAGGGGCGCAGGCAAAGGGCGCGGGGCATGACTTCGGCCGGCGTCCCGCCCGGGAGGGACCTACCACCAACCCATGGATAAGAGAGATAAAAGAACGGCCGCGCCCCTGATGGTGCAGGGCACCGGTTCGCACGTGGGCAAGAGCGTCCTTACGGCGGCGCTGTGCCGGATATTCAGGGACAGGGGCTTCAAGACCGCTCCCTTCAAGGCGCAGAACATGGCGCTCAACTCCTTCGTTACGCGCACCGGCTGCGAGATAGGCCGCGCTCAGGCCTTTCAGGCCGAGGCCGCCGGGGTCGAGCCGACCGCCGACATGAACCCGGTGCTCCTGAAGCCCACCGGAGACTCCGTCTGTCAGGTCATCATACACGGCAGGGTCTTCGGGGCCATGAGCGCGGTGGAGTACCACTCGTTCAAAAAGGAGGCGGGCAAGTACGTGATGGAGAGCTACGCAAGGCTCGCCTCCGAGTACGACGTGATAGTCATCGAGGGGGCCGGGAGCCCCGCAGAGGTCAACCTCCGGGAGGGGGACATCGCGAACATGGGGGTCGCCCGGATGACCGGAAGTCCGGTGCTCCTTGCGGGCGACATAGACCGGGGAGGGGTCTTCGCCTCGCTCGTGGGCACCATGGAGCTCCTTACACCGGATGAGCGGGAGCGGGTAAAGGGCTTTGTCATCAACAAGTTCAGGGGGGATATCGAGCTTCTGAGGCCGGGGCTCGACTTCCTCTCGCAGAGGACGGGCCTGCCGGTGCTCGGCGTGGTGCCCTTCTTCGACGCATCCACCCTTCCCGACGAGGACGGCGTCGCCCTGCAGGGAGCGGGAGCGAGCCCACGCGATGGCGGCGGCGGGGAGGTGAGGATAGCGGTCCTGAAGCTGCCGAGGATATCGAACTTCACCGACTTCGACCCGCTCAAGCTCTGTGCGGGGGTAGGGCTCGCGTTCATCGAGGGGCCGGACGGCCTCGCCGGGGCGGACATGGTGATAATACCCGGCACGAAGAACACGCTCTCCGACCTCGGGTGGCTCAGGGAGAGGGGTTTCGGGGAGGCGCTGGCTGCCTTCGCCAAGGGGGGCGGCATGGTCGCGGGCATCTGCGGAGGCTTCCAGATGCTCGGCACGAGCGTGACCG
>JBHHYT010000081.1:0-10952 GCA_046757705.1 Thermodesulfobacteriota bacterium | reverse complement strand
TGACTGCCAACTTCTACTACTCTAAAACTGTACGGGAAGAGCTTAACTTTTACATGTTAGCAAAAAATAGAAAATTGTTCTTTGCGGGTTCGGGTTTAAAACTCGAACCCGCAGTTTTTTAAAAACACCGGATAATTAGAGCGAGCGGCGCTTTTGGGAGAGGCGGGTGAGCGCGCCGGGGTTGTGTCTGGCGCGAAGCGCCCTTAAGCGGGGCGCGCGAACGAGGCAGAGGCGGCGCTCCTGAGAGCCTGACCACCGGAAGCGTCCCGGAGGGGCGCAAACGGCGTTGATAAATTATTGAAAATACATGGCCGAAAGGGCCAGCCTAAAAAATTCTTCTATCACCTCCGAAGGGCCCCTCAAAACCTCTCGTAGTGTATCTTCCCCTCGTCGTACTCTGAGTCCTTGTGCGGGGCGAGCTCCCTTGTCGCGTACCCGATGGGCATCATGCACTGGACGTGTATGTGGGCCGGGATGTCGAGGAGCTTCTTCACAACAGGCTCGGCGCTGCCGGACGGCTCGCCCGCGTCGGTTATCTGGACGTAGCAGCTCGCAAGCCCCTGGTTCACCGCCTCGAGGTGTATGTGCTCGGCGCAGATGGAGGTGTCCTCCTTGAGCCTCTTGCCTTTTTTCGTGTCGAAGCATACGACGATTACCAGCGGCGCCTCCTTTACGAACCGCGCCGAGTGCGTTGTCATCGAGAGCGCCTTCTTGGTGGCCTCGTCCCTTACCACGATGAACTCCCACGGCCTCGTGCCCCGCGAGTTCGGAGAGAACATGGCGGCGAGGAATATCTCGCGCAGCTTCTCCTCCTCCACCTCCTTTTTGAGGTAAGACCTTACGCTCCGCCTCTTCCTTATGATATCGAGCATCGACCCTCCTTCCGTCATCCGCCGGTGAGCGATTCGACAGGTTCCAGTTTCCCCCATCCGGTCGGCCACGTCCAGCGTTGCGCCTCTCCTGTCTATGTTGTACGCCTCGGGGACGAAGCCTGCCCATCCGGGGCGTCGAGCGACTTCATCTCCTCCATGCACTCCGGGCACTTCATCCGATGGTCGATGATAACAGATAAGGGGAGGTATTTAAAGGTCAAAGCCCCCTTCTTCGTAAACCTCCCCCTTTGAAAAGGGGGATAGAGGGGGATTCGTAGTTGTCATCCTGAGCGAGAGGAGCGACCGGAGGGGCCCGGGCCGATTAAACCGAACTACGAGATTCTTCACTTCGCCCAGAATGACAGGATGGAAGGTTTGTTTAAAAGACCGACCGCTCTCCCCCCCTTCCTTCCCCTTTTTTGTTTGAAACGTGGTACCTTTATATGTTAGAAAACACTATTATTACAGCGAAAAAAAGGGGTTGAGATGAGCGAGAGATACGACCATCAGTCGATAGAGGCGCGCTGGCAGAAGCTCTGGGAGGAGGACCGCGCCTTTGCCACGGGCAGGGCAGGGGAGAAGTACTACGTCCTGGAGATGTTCCCCTATCCTTCTGGTAAGATACACATGGGGCACGTGCGCAACTACTCCATCGGCGACGTCGTCTCCCGCCTGCTCATGATGAAGGGCAAGGACGTGCTCCACCCCATGGGTTGGGACTCCTTCGGCCTGCCCGCCGAGAACGCCGCCATACAGAACAACATACCCCCGGCGAAGTGGACCTTCGAGAACATCGACTACATGCGCGTACAGCTCAAGCGCATGGGGCTCGGTTACGACTGGGACAGGGAGGTCGCCACCTGCTCGCCCGAATACTACAGATGGAACCAGTGGATATTCCTGAAGTTCCTCGAAAAAGGGCTGGCGTACAAGAAGCGCTCCTCCGTAAACTGGTGCCCGGGGTGCGCCACCGTGCTCGCCAACGAGCAGGTGGAGGACGGGCTGTGCTGGCGTTGCGACGCCACGGTGGAGACAAAGGACCTAGAGCAGTGGTTCTTCAAGATTACCGAGTACGCCGAGGAGCTCCTCGAACATACGTACAAATTGCCCGGCTGGCCGGAGCGCGTGCTCGTTATGCAGAGGAACTGGATAGGCAAGAGCACCGGGGCCGAGGTCTCCTTCAAGGTGGAAGGCTCGGACGAGACGATAGATATATTCACCACCCGGCCCGATACCCTCTACGGTGTCACCTTCATGAGCCTTGCCGCGGGGCACCCGGTCGTGGAGAGGATAACCACGCCCGAGAGGAGGGAGGAGGTGGGGAGGTTTACCGCGCGCCTGAAGGCCGAGGCCCTTACCCCGAGGAACGTGGACGAGGCCCCCAAGGAGGGGGTATTCACCGGCGCGTACTGCGTAAACCCCCTTACCGGCGACCGGGTGCCTGTCTATGTGGCCAACTTCGTGCTCATGGGCTACGGCACGGGCGCTGTCATGGCCGTGCCGGCCCACGACCAGAGGGACTTCGAGTTCGCCCGTGCATACGATATCCCCGTGAAGGTGGTCATAAACCCGCCGGACGCTGCCCTCGACCCCGCCACGATGGAGGTGGCTTACGTGGAAGATGGCGTGATGTCCAACTCCCCGCCCTTCGACGGCATGGCGAGCGCGGCTGCCAGGGACGCCATCATAGACCTCATCGAGGAGAAGCAGGCGGGAACAAGGGCGGTAAACTACAGGCTCAGGGACTGGGGCATTTCCAGGCAGAGGTACTGGGGCTGCCCCATACCGGTCGTCTACTGCGACGGGTGCGGCACCGTGCCCGTGCCTCTGGCGGAGCTTCCGGTCATGTTGCCGGAGAACGTCGAGCTCACAGGCAAGGGCCTTTCGCCTCTCGATACCGCCGAAGGGTTCGTCGACACGGAGTGCCCGAAGTGCGGCGGCCCGGCTCGCAGGGAGACCGACACCATGGACACCTTCGTCGATTCCTCCTGGTACTTTCTCCGCTACACGTCCCCGAAGGAGGTCAATCTGCCGTTTTCCAGGGAGGACGCCGGGTACTGGATGCCCGTTGACCAGTACATAGGAGGAATAGAGCATGCGGTGCTCCACCTCCTGTACGCGCGGTTCTTCACCAAGGCGCTGCGCGACCTCGGGCTGCACGACGCGGACGAGCCCTTCAGGAACCTCCTTACGCAGGGCATGGTCAGGAAGGAGATATGGAGGTGCCCGGAGCACGGGTACCTCGCCCCGGACGAGGCCGCTGGCGGCAAGTGCCTGCGCTGCGGGTCGTTGGTGCAGGTCGGCCCGGTGGAGAAGATGTCCAAGTCCAAGAAGAACACCATAGACCCGGACACCCTCATAAGGGAATACGGGGCTGATACCACCCGGCTATTCTCCCTCTTCGCCGCGCCGCCGGACAAGGACCTCGACTGGAGCGAGGAGGGTGTGGAGGGCTCGTACAGGTTCCTCGGCAGGGTCTGGAGGCTTGTGACCGGAAACATCGATATACTGGCCTCCACGGCGCCGTACCGGGCTTCCGACCACGGCCCGCTCGAAGGGCCGTCCCGCGAGATGCACCGTATGACGCACAAGACCATAAAGAAGGTCACGGAGGACATAGGGAAGAGGTTCCACTTCAACACGGCCATCAGCTCGATAATGGAGCTTGTCAACGCCGTCTACCAGTTCGACGGCGGCGCGGGCCCTGAGGATATCCGCGCGAAGGTGATGAGGGAGGCGGTCGACGCCGTGGTGCTCCTGCTCTCTCCGTTTGCCCCTCACATCTCGGAGGAGCTGTGGGAGAGGCTCGGCTCTGCCGTGCCCGTCTACAAGACGCCTTGGCCGCAGGTCATCGAGGACGCCCTCGCGAGGGACGAGGTCACGCTGGTCGTGCAGATAAACGGCAAGATGAGGAGCAAGGTGGCCGCGCCGGTGGACGCCGACGAGGAGACGGTAAAGGGCATCGTGCTCAAAGACGGCAAGACGCTGGAGTGGATGGAGGGCAAGACGCTCAGGAAGTTCATATACGTGCCGAACAAGATAGTCAACGTGGTGGTCTCGTGATGAGGCCGAGGCGGCTCCCGATACTCCTCCTGCTGGCGGCCTTCGCGCTGATGGCGCACGGGTGCGGGTACAGCGTCGCGGGCAAGGGCGGGCGCATGCCGGGAGGCATAACGGAGATGGCGGTACCCGTCTTCGTCAACGATACGATGAAGCCGGACATCGAGGGCGCCGTGACCTCGGCGTTCGTCAACGAGATGGTCAACACCGTCAACATCACCAGCGGCGCGGACGCCGTCATGCGCGGGGTCATAAAGTCATATTCCCTCAAGCCGGTCTCCTTCACCAAGAGCGACGTCAACATCGAGTACAGGCTTACGGTCTCCATATCTCTATCCATAACAAGGGACGGCAAGGTGGTGTGGGAGGACGAGAATATCTCGGATTATGAAGACTTTACGGTAGATACCTCAGACGTAGTCGCAACGCGCGACGCAGAGCGCGCCGCCCTTGAGAAGCTCGCCAGGGACACGGCCCGCTCCGTCAAGGAAAGCATACTGAGCAGGTTTTAGGATGAGCGCAAGGTACGGCAAGCCCATATACTACATCTGCGGCACCGACGACTACCGCATAGAGGAGGCCGTCTCTTCCATCAGGCAGGAGGCCCTCTCCGGCGGCTTCGAGTCCATGAACTACCAGTGCTTCGAGGGCAAGGGGCTCGACGCCGGTGAGCTTCTGGCCGCGTGCTCCACCATGCCCGCCTTCTCCGACAGGAGGCTGGTCGTGGTCAAGGACGCCGGCTCCATAAAGGCCGATCAGGCAAAGGCGCTCGCCTCCTACATCGCCTCCCCATCTCCCACGACCTGCCTCGTCTTTATCGCCGAGGGCAAGGCACAGAAGTCCTCCGCGCTCTACAAGGCGCTTGACAGGAAGGGCTTCGTGGAGGTCCTGAACCGCCTTGGCGACAGGGAGCTTGCTGGCTGGGTCGTAAAGGAGGCCAGGGGGCAGGGCAAGTCCATAACCCCGGACGCCGCCGCGAGGCTCGTGCTCATAGCGGGCACGAGGCTCAGGGACGTAAAGGGGGAGCTGGACAAGGTGGTGCTCTACATCGGGGATAAAAAGGGCGTAGATGTCTCGGATATAGAGGACTCGGGGCTCGACTGCCGGGAGGAGACGATATACGCCCTCTCGGATGCCATAGGCTCGAAGGACGCGAAGAAGGCGTTTGCCGTATACGAGAAGATATCCGGCGAAGAGCCGCTCGTGGTGCTCTCATCCATAATCCGGCAGATAAGGATGCTCCTCAAGGCCAAGGCGCTGTTGAAAAAGGGCGTGCGCGGCAGGAACTTCTCCGCCGAGCTTGGAGTGTTCTATAAGTACGCCGAAGACTACGCCCGCAGGAGCAGGCTCTTTACCGAAAAGGAGCTGTGCCGGGCCGTCTTCCTCCTCAGGACGGCGGACACCGACCTGAAGACCGGCCGTCTGCCGAGGTCAACGGTCCTGCCGGGGCTGATAAGCGAGCTTTGCGCGAAGAGGGGATAGAGGGAGTAAGTTCCCCTCGCTCCACTCTCTCAGGATGACAAACGAAAATCCCCCTCCGTCCCCCTTTGGAAAAGGGGGAGGTTGTACACTCTTGCCCCTGTTCTCGTTTGTGTTCTTAAAATACATGGGTGATTAGAGCGAGCGCCGCTTTGGGAAGAGGCGGGAGAGCGCGCCGGGGCCAGCGCCTCAGGGCGCGTAGCGACCTTAAGCGGGGCGCGCGAACGGGGAAGAGGAAGCCACAGCTGAGCGAGCCTAATCACCGGAAGCGTTCCGCAGGGGCGCAAACGGCATTTCAATCGTTACGTACCCCCTCTCCCCGAAGGGGAGAAGGGCGTTGTCATCCTGAGCGAAGTGAAGAATCTCGTCGTTCCTTTTGATCGTCCACGGGACCCTTCGCCCCGCTCCGTTCCCTCAGGATGACAAACTGAAATAGGGATTGCCGAGCAGCCTTCGGCCCCTCGCAGTGACTACCACAAATCCCCCTCCGTCCCCCTTTGGAAAAGGGGGAGGCGTACTCTCTTGCCCGCTCGCTCTAATCACCCGGTTTTTTTTAAAAACATGAAAACCTGCGGTTCGGTGAGGGGTGAAATAACAAAACCTCCGTGCCAGGGGCTTGAGAGCCCGCTGGCAGCGGAGGTTTTTTCGTTTCCGTATCTTGTAAGCGGCCTACCCGGCCTTTACGGCGTTGGCGGCCTTCGTGAGGCGGGATACCTTGCGCGCCGCGTTGTTCCTGTGGAGCACGCCCTTGGATACCGCGCCGTCGAGCAGCGATGTGGCCGCAGCCAGGTTCTTCTGCGTCGCCTCGGCGTCCGCGGCGCCCATGGCCTCGTGTACCTTCTTTATTGCCGACTTGAGGTTCGTCCTTATGGAGGTGTTGCGCATCCTCCTTTTTTCGCTCTGCCTGTGCCTCTTTAAAGCTGACTTGTGGTTAGCCAATCTCGGTTACCTCCGGTTAATTTTGTTCTATGCTTTGAAACCCAAATTTGTTAATCTCTCAGGGTTGAATTTCCCGCCGCCCGGGCGCTGAAATCGATACGGAGATTGATGCCCCGTTGCTTGCCGGGTAATTCATCGTAATGCTTGCATGCGGATGCGCCGGAACCGTTACGCGTGAAAATTAAATACAGATAATATTCTTTTTCATGGCTGATGTCAAGGGAATTCGAGGATTTTTGAGGATGGGCGAAGATGTCGGATAGGCGCTTGCGCGAGAAGAGCATCACGAGCGCGGCCTCCGTGGTCGGCTCCGCCACGGTACTGAGCCGCATACTCGGATACGCGAGGGACGCAGCCATTGCTTACGTATTCGGCGCCGGGATGTTCGCGGACGCATTTTTCGTGGCCTTCAGGATATCCAACCTCTTCAGGAGGCTCGTGGGAGAGGGGGCGCTGACCTCGATATTCATCCCCATATTCACCGACGAGAAGAACCAGCGCACCAGGGAGGGCTCCCGCGCGCTGGTGTCGAGCGTATTCACCCTCTTCTTCTTCATACTCGTCGCATGTGCCGTTCTCGGCATCATATTCTCCGACGACATAGTCAGGTACATGTCCCCGGGGTTTACGCAAGACCCGGAGAAGTTCGCCACCACGGTAAACCTTACCCGGCTGATGTTCCCCTACATGGTCTTTATCGGGCTGATGGCCATCGCCATGGGCGTTCTGAACGCGTACAGGCACTTCAGCCTGCCCGCGCTCGCCCCGGTGTTCTTCAACATAGCCATCATCATCTCGGTCTTCGCCGTGGCCCCGTTCATGGACACCCCGGTCTACGCCCTTGCCGTCGGGGTGCTTGCCGGAGGCCTGCTCCAGTTCCTCATCCAGGTGCCGATGCTCAGGAAGTACGGCATGACGCCCGCGCCGAGGTTCAACTTCCGGGACCCGGCCATAAAGAGGATGTTTGTGCTCATGGGCCCGGCGGTCTTCGGCATAGGGGTCTACCAGCTCAACATCATCGTCATACTCTGGTTCGCCTCTCAGCTCGCCGAGGGGAGCATCTCGTACCTCTACTACGCCGGCCGTCTCATGGAGCTCCCGCTCGGGGTCTTTGGCGTGGCCGTCTCGACCGCGGTCCTCCCGAGCCTCGCCGAGCACGTCACCCTCGGGGACTGGCGGGGCTTCAAGGACTCGCTCTCCTTCGCCATAAGGATAGTGGACTTCGTCATCATCCCTGCCACCATCGGGCTTCTGGTGCTCAACCTCCCGATAATAGAGCTGCTCTTCAAGAGGGGGGAGTTCACATCCGTGGACGCATCGAGCACGGCGGTAGCCCTCTACTATTACGCCGTCGGGCTGGTGCCGGTTGCGATCTCACGCATACTCGTCTCGGTATTCTACTCGCTCAAGGACACCGCCACCCCTGTCTGGGTCGCGCTGGGGACGTTCGTATCCAACGTGATACTCTGCCTGCTCCTCGTCGGCCCTCTCGGCATCGGGGGGCTCGCCCTCGCCACGTCGCTCTCATCGGCGATAAACATGGCCGCGCTCTTCCTGATACTGAGGCGCAAGTTCGGGGCCTTCGGCGGCAGAAAAATCCTGGGCTCCGCGTTGAAATCCACGGCCGCCTCGGTGGTGATGGGCGTCGTCATCTACCTGCTCATGTACCGCTCCGGGCTTGCCGCCGGCTCGCTGGCCGCAAGGGCGCTGCTTCTGGGTGGGTGCGTGATAGCCGGGGTCGTGACCTACATTATCCTCGCGGTCGTGATGAGAGTGCCTGAAGTCTCGTTTTTAAAGGGGATTTTCAGAAAGGGCGGCTGAAAAGGGGGTAATTGAAAAGAGCCTGAAAATGGCGCAAACTGTTGTTTTTAAGAGACAAAAGGCTGGTTAATTTTTAGGCAATCCCGGAAAACCCCCTGTTTTAATGTTCCGGCCATCCTTGCATCCGGTGGTTTTTCAACATCTTATCCACAGCTTGTGGGGACATCTTTTCAAAGCCCCGGTTTACCTCGTTTTTTTTCCAGTGCCTTCGCCTCCTTCCAGAGCCTGTCCATATCCTCCATGGACGCCGAGGATATCTCCTCGCCGTTCTCGGCGAGTTTTTTCTCTATGTGGCTGAACCTGCTGATGAACTTTGAGATAGTCTTCCTGAGGGCGTCCTCGGGGTTCACCTCTATGAACCGGCTGACGTTTACGAGCGAGAAGAGCAGGTCGCCGAACTCCTCCTCCATGCCGGCGGCGTTCTTTCTCAGCACCTCCTGCTTGAACTCCTCGAGCTCCTCGTCTACCTTAACGAAGACCTCTTGCACGTCCTGCCAGTCGAAGCCTATCCTCGCCGCCTTCTTGCTGACCTTGTGGGCGCGTAGAAGCGCGGGCAGCACCTCGGGGATGCCCGAGAGTATGCCCTGCCCCTCGCCCCTGCCTCTCTTCTCCGCCTTCTTTATCTCCGCCCAGTGGCGGAGCACCTCCTGTGAAGTATCGGCCTTTTGGTCACCGAAGACGTGCGGATGCCGGCGCACCATCTTCTCGACAGATGCGTCTATCACACCCTTGAGATCGAAGCTGCCCTCTTCCCCGGCTATGCGGCTTGCGAATATTATCTGGAAGAGCAGGTCCCCGAGCTCGTCCTTTATCGCCTCCATGTCCTTCGAGTCGATGGCGGCGACGACCTCGTAGGCCTCCTCTATTATGAACGGCACGAGGGAGGCGAGCGTCTGCTCCCTGTCCCACGGGCACCCGTCCGGGCCCCTGAGGCGCTCCATTAGCGACGTAAGCTTTTCAATATTCGGTCCCTCTTTCTTCACATTCATGGCCTTGTCTCAACCCTTTCAAGGTCTTCTCTCGTGTTTACGTTCACCACCGACCGGGCTATGGGCGCCCCGGCGTAGAGTTTTTCAGTCAGTCTCTTCGTCTCTATCCTTGTAAGCAGGTCGTTTATCCTCAGGTCCCCTGCCTCTATCATCTCCTCCATCGCCTTTACGCAGCCCTTCGAGTAGACGGAGTGCATGGGGTGGAACCTGCCGTTTATGAACGGCACCGCGGCTGTACACCCTTCGGACAGCTCGACCGTCGCCTTCACCGAGGCGGCGTCGAGGTACGGCATGTCGCAGGCGGCAACGAAGACCCGTTCCGCGGGCGAGTGGATGAGCGCCGTATAGACGCCACCGAGGCTGCCCGCCCCCTTTATCTCGTCGGCAAGCACGGCCAGCCCCAACCCGTCGTAGAGCCGGGTGTTGTCTGCGATGATGTTCACCTCCTCGAAGACGGAGCAGAGCACGGCCACGCACCGCTCTATGATGGTCTGGCCGTCCACCTTTATGAAGGCCTTGTTGAAACCCATGCGGCGGCTCATACCGCCGGCGAGTATGGAGGCTGTTACTGGTCCTGTCATCGTATCAGGTAACCTCTGGATAATCCGTCCCTGAATTTTTCAGTGGGTCCATTCTCCGCCCTCTGGGCGCGGCCCATCCTGGTACGGTTCTGGCACCCTGGTGTTTCAACGGGGCAGCTTGTATATTCAGGGACGAAAAGTATGCTATCGTTCTTTTTCTTGTCTTTTGAATGCCTGCGGCCATTAAAAATGGCGGCATATAATGGGGGAGGGTGGGTTCTAACGGTCCTTCGGACGTATCCTTATCTCTATCTCGGTTGTGTCCGAGCACCCCTTGAGGCTCCGTATCATGCCCTTTACGCCGTCCTTTATAAGGTTTTCTATGAATGGCTTGAGCGGGACGTACCGTCCGTCGACGACGAGGGATATCTCCTGCGGCGAATGCTTTTTTATGATCTCCCTGTCTATGAAGGAGGTTATCCGCGCGTGCTCGTTGAGGCCGAAGACCGGCACTTTAGAGGCGAACTCCGCGTCGGTTACAAAGGCCCGGAGCTCCTTGTCCTTCGCGCAGACAGGCTTTTTAGAGTTCTCCTTCCTTACGACCTCTATCTTGGGGAAGGGGGCATTCTTGAAACCCTCCGCCACCACCACGTCCACGTCCGAGAGGTGGGCGGAGATGATGCGCTCCGGGGCCCACTCCTTATCCACGTCCTTTATGACCGCGAACTTTGCCGGCGAGGAGAGCGCGACCGTGGCGGCACCGGCCTTCTTATGCCTCCAGGAATCCTTGCCCTCGTGGTCTATCTCAAAGCCGTGGGCGTCGTGCTTTATGACCCCCACCCTGTAGCCGCGCCTCTTGAGCCCGGAGATGATCTTTACGATGAGCGTGGTCTTGCCGCTGCCGGACCTGCCGACTATCGATACAACGGGAACCATATCCTAAAGCCCCTTCAGCGCGTCTTCCTGCGCCCTGTTGCGCTCCTGTGCCGCGTCGGCCGCGTCGTGCGCGCTGGACCGCGCGCCGGTGAGCGTCTCGGTGTACTTCTTCATTATCTCCCGCGACGACGGCGGGCCGTCATTCTTATCCCCGCCTGTGCACGATACGAGCGATACCGAGGCCGCAATCGCGACCATCGCGAGTATTATCCGAGTGCCTTTGTTTGCCATATGATTAATAGATATTGAAAAGAGTGTTTTGGGGGAAACTTTCTATAGAAAGTTTCCCCCATACCCCCTTCAAAGATTTTTAGTTACCGGGCACCCCCCCATAT
>JBHHYT010000080.1:0-11706 GCA_046757705.1 Thermodesulfobacteriota bacterium | reverse complement strand
CAAGGATTTCCTTCAACCAATCAAAATGTCCTTTTAAGTCTTCTAAGCTAAACTCCTTGACTTGATCAGAGGTATTACGAGCACCTGCTAACTTAATCCGCAGGTCCTCCCCGATCTCTCCGGCAACAACCTCAAGGTGGATATAAGCATCTTTAAAATGCGGAGGGATCTCGTCTTCTTTTAAAGAAGCAAAATCAGCATTCGATACCTCTTTTTTTAATGCTGCCAAAACCCGATCGGTAGTAGCACCATCTACCATGCCATGTTCATCTTCAGATTCGACAATGAAGTGTAGCAATTTACTTTGGTTGTCATACCACGCTTTTTTAGCAAGAATTAGACAGCCCCTGTTTAGTAGATGAAAAAGTTCAGGGAAATCCTTTAGAGAATCTGCAATAGCTTGAGGAACCCTGCGATTCATTTTGATATCTTCATGACTCCGAGGATTTATTTTGTCCGGAATTTTACCGTTAGGTAATTCACGGACTTTTACAAGTGCGTGTAGTGTGGTGAGTTCTGAGCGTTGAGGGTCTTTGATACTACGGATGTGTTCTTGAGATACTGGAATGCGGTACTCGTGGGGAAATTTTACAGATGTACTCATGACTATTCTCCTTTTTTAGAGCGGCACCTCATTGTTTTCGTATAATGCGCATCTTGAGATCAGAGACCTGCAAGTTACCGTATCGCATTAACGATTAATATAAAACCAAACATAATATAACAAAAAATATTAAACATTGTCAATATCAAAATACAGGAAGTTCTTCCATGCTTCGGCGTGTTCCTCTACAGGAACTACTCGACATTTTCAGGCATGTCATAGATCCGTACACCTCTACCGGGGCGGGCGGCTTTTGCGGGAGCAGGTTTGCAACCTGCTCCTCATAATTCGTGCGGCATTTTTTCATAGTCATTCGGGTTTACGTAACGGCATTTACCATCTGGAATCTTAGGGTTCAATTTGCAAACCTGAACCCGCGTAGACCCCTCACCCTCCCCTCAATCCCCTCCCATCGAGGGAGGGGAAGCATGGGAACTCCGGGCTTTGGCCAGGAGTGGTTTATTGCGCCTCAGCCGAGCACCAGCCGGTACTTGCGCAGCTTCGCGTCTACCTTTCTGGCGTCCGGCACGTGCCTTTCGAGCGCCGTCCAGAAGGCCTTTCCGTGGTTCATCACCCTCGTGTGCACCAGCTCGTGGATTATCACGTAGTCGATAAGCTCGTCCGGCAGCTCCACGAGCCTCATGTTCAGGCTGATGTTCTTCCTTGCGGAGCAGCTCCCCCACTGGGTCTTCTGGCTTCTGATAAAGAGCCTGTTGTACGCGAGCCCGTGCCTCTTCGACAGTTCGCCGAGCCGGGCGGCAAGCATCCTGCCGGCCTCTTCCCTGCCCACGGGGGCGACGCTGCGAAAGGCGTCATGCTCGCGTTCCGCGGCCCTCATCCGCCCCAGGTGCTTTTTTACCCACCCGGCCTTGCTGTGCAGGAACTCCTCGGCCTCGCGCAACGGGACCCCGCGCGGCACCGCCACGCGCACCCCCTTGAAGGGCCTGACCGTGATGTTCACGCGACGCGCCTTCACGCTCCTCTCGAAGAGTACGGGGCCTATGCCCTCTATCTCCAGCATCCCTGACCTGTCCATTGAACTCCCCTGCCCCGATCAGACAAACAGGATCGTCCTGTTGCCGGAGATGAGTATCTTTCTCTGAAGGTGGTACCAGACGGCACGCGAAAGGACTATCTTCTCGAGGTCGCGCCCCTTCCTGACAAGCTCCTCGACGTCGTCCTTGTGCGTCACGTGGACGACGTCCTGCTCGATAATGGGCCCGGCGTCAAGCTCCGGCGTGACGTAGTGGCTGGTGGCGCCGATGACCTTGACCCCCCTCTCGTAGGCCGAGTGGTAAGGGCGCGCGCCGGGAAAGGCGGGCAGGAAGGCGTGGTGGATGTTGATTATCCGGCCCGGGTACCTTTCGGTGAACTCCGGGGAGAGTATCTGCATGTACCGGGCGAGCACGATGAAGTCCACCTTATGCTCATCGAGCAGGGCGAACTGCCTGCGCTCCTGCTCCCTCTTGTTCTCTTTCGTCACCGGCAGCGTGTGGTAGTCCATGCCGAAGCTTTTGGCCACGGGTTCGAGGTCGGGGTGGTTGCTGATGATAAGCGGCACCTCAACCTGCCACTCCCCGGACTGGCAGCGCGAGAGGATGTCGTAGAGACAATGCGGCAGCTTGGAGACGAAGATCGCCATCCGCGGCCTCGCGTCGGAGAAGTGGAGCTTCCACTGCATGGCGAACCTGTCCGCCACGGCGCCGGCGAAGGCTTCGCCTATCCTCTCCCTCGGTATGGTAAAGGCGTCCAGGTCCCATTCCACGCGCATATAGAAGGTCTGCCGCTGCTTGTCTACGTGCTGGTCGAGGTCGATGATGTTCCCTTCGTTGGCGAAGAGGAACTCCGTTACGGACGCGACCAGACCTCTCCTGTCGGGAGACTGGATAAGCAGTATCGCCGAGTTTTTCTTGCACGTGCTCATAATACCCTCGAACCTCCGGTCTTTGGACCTGCCTTTACCACCTATGCCAGTTTTTATTATCTATTATCTGATTTTATTGTCAATACTTCCGTTCCGAAGGCGCAAGAAAAGGGCGCACGGCGCGGAAGTCGGTTTTCAAAAGAGCCGATTTAAGATATCATCAGGGATGGGCGGGGGTCAACGCCCGGGGGGCAGATGGGCATGATAATAAAGGTGCGCGCGTACTCCGGCTACAAGGCGAACGAACGGCCCACATCCTTTTTCATAAAGGACAGGGAGCTTCGGATCCTCGAGGTCCTCGACCGGTGGTACGGGGAAGGGCACGACTACTTCAAGGTGAAGGCCGACGACGCATACACTTACATCATCAGGTACGACCACAAAAGGGACGAGTGGGAGCTGGTGATGATGGAGAAGGGCTGAAACGGGTCGGCGCGCCGGACGCTCCGCGCGGCGGCGGAGCGTCCGCCCCGGGCCTAAAGGTCCGTATACCTGTTGACTATCGGCCTGAACTCCCCCTTTTTAAGGGCCGAGACAAGCTCCTCCTCGCTCCTTATACGTCCGTAGAATTCCGTGCAGTAGGCCCCGACGTACTCCACGGTGTGCGCGTCGCTGCCGGCGACCTCGAAGATGCCGCACATCTTCGCCAGCGCCCGAGCCTTCTCCATGCCGGCGTCGTCCACGTTGATGCTCTTGACCTCGACGCCGTCCGGAGGGAGCGCGGCAAGCCCGGCCTCGAGACCGGGGCCGTACCTGTAGGGGTGCGCCGAGACGACCACACCGCCGAGGGCGCGCACCTTTTCCATAAAAGACCCTTCGTCCACCCCCTCCTCCACCACGAGCCCGGCGTGCCTCTCGCCTACGCCATAGGCGAGCAGGTGTCCGCCGCCGAGACCCGTGATCTCGGCCCCGCCGAGGACCAGGAGGCCGCCGGCGCGGGCGCGAAGCTCCTTAAGCTCCCCCATCCCCCAGAACCTGTTGTGCTCGGTTATGACGACCCCGTCAAGGCCCCTTTCCACGGCCGCCACGACCATCTCGTAAGGGTCGATGAGGCTGCAAAGGGAGTAGCGGGAGGTATGGATGTGCATGTCTATCAGCATATGATATGAAACCCCTTCAGCCCCCCTGCCCGATTATCTTGAGATAGACCTCCCGCGAGCGCGGGCCGTCGAACTCAGCGAAGTAGATGGCCTGCCATCTGCCGAGCATGAGCCTGCCGCCGTCTATGACGACCGTCTCCGAGGCGCCGACGAGCGAGGACTTGACGTGGGCGTCGGAGTTACCCTCCGCGTGGCGGTAGTCCTGGTCGTGCTCTTCAATGAGCTTCGAGGTCTTCATGCAGATGTCTGCCCTGACAGACGGGTCGGCGTTCTCGTTTATGGTGATGCCCGCCGTGGTATGCGGGCAGTATACGACCACCACGCCGCCGGCCACGCCGGAGCGCTCAACCGCCCCCGCCACCTCACCCGTTATGTCGATAAGCTCGCACCTTCTCGACGTCCTGACGCCGAAACGCTCCATACGCACCCCTGCCTTCCTTTTTTCAACGCCTGCCCGATTACTATGATTATAACATCTATGCCTTAAAAACGGGGAGAGAGGGGGATGGACGGCGAAGGCGGCGCGCTACCCCTCCATAAGGAAGTCGTCGAGCGCGGTGCCGAAGGCGCTCGGCCCCTTTGACGCCACAATGCACCTCGTGGTGTCCTCGGCGAGGCTTACCTCAAAGGGCTCCGGGTACGGCTCCCTGCTCCTGTTGAAGAAAAGGAGCAGGGCGGGCTTCAATGGGTGGGACGGGTTCTGCTGGCGCACGATGGCAAGCTCCCCTGTGTTGAGCCCCACGAGGGTGCCGACCGGATATATGCCGAGGGACTTTATCAGCCTCTCCACGAACTCCGGGTCGTAGTGCGAGTACCGGAGCATGTACATCTTCTGAAGCACCTCGTTCGGGGATATCGCCTTCCTGTAGACGCGGTCGGTCGTCATGGCGTCATATATGTCGGCCACGGCCGCTATGCGCGCGTAGACGTGTATCTCCTCTCCGGAGATGCGCCCCGGGTACCCCTTGCCGCTGTAGCTCTCGTGGTGCTGGAGTATTATCTTGATGGAGTCTTCCCTTATCTCCTTGGACATGGAGATGACCTCCGCGCCGAGGGCGGGGTGCTTCTTCACCTCTTCGAACTCCTCCGCCACGAGGGCCCCGGTCTTGTTGAGGATGTGCGCGGGGATGAGCATCTTGCCGACGTCGTGGAGGATGGCCCCGGTGCCGATGTCGTTCAATCCGTCCTTCGCAAGCCCCATGTTCCTGCCGATTATGAGCGAGAGTATGCAGACGTTCACCGAGTGGGTGAAGACGTACTCGTCGAAGCTCTTTATCCTCATCAGGCTCGTAAGCGCGTCCCGGTTCCTGAATATGGAGCCGACCATCTTCTCTACGGTCCTGTGCACCTTCTCGGAGTTTATGCCGTTGCCCATGCGGAAGTCCCGCGAGAACTCCCTTACCAACGCCTCGGCCTCGTTCCTTATCTCCTTCGCCTGTCTTATCTCCTCCTTGAACTCGACCTCGTCGGTTATCTCCGGGGCCTCATCCTCGACTATCACCGCCTCCTCGAGCCCGTCCTCCCCGGGCCGGGGGGGCGTCCTTACGGGGGGCGCGGGGGCGGCTGGTTTTTCCGGGGGGGTAGCGGCAGGGGCGGGCTCGGCGCCCCGTGCGAAGACGTAGGCGTACCTGTAGCCGCAGGAGAGGAAGTGCTCTATGTCCTTCGCGCTTCTTACGAGGATATTGTTGGTGAAGGTGACGTTGTCCGAGCCGTCTTTCTCGAAACCGCTCACGAACATCCCTTCCTCTATCTCTTCGATGCTTATCTTCCGGATCATGAAAGGCTCTCCGTCTTCGGGGACAGGCTCTTTCCTTCCTTCAGGCGCGCACGATGAAACCCGGAAATCCTTGCACGTACCATCTACTATAGAGAAATATCGGCGCTTTTCCAAAAGACTAAAGGTATAATTTACGGACGATGTAAGGCCGCCTTACAAAAGGCCCGGCCACGGGATGCCATCGTGAAAAGCATTGGGGATATGCATAAAACAATGTCATCTTTACTTTGCATGCGTGTAGACCCGGACCTCCCCGGCGGGACCGGGGCCGCCGGGGGCGGGGGCACACCCCCTTCAAGCGGCCTATCCTCTTGTTTGAAAAAAGGATCTATAGTATAATTCCCGGGATGAACCCGCCCGGCGGACATAACCCTGACGGTTTTCTCAGTCCGACATACGGCCTCCTTACCCTTGACGAGATGTTCGACAGGCTCATGGGTTACCTGAGGGAGAGCGTGGGGCAGAGATATAACCTCATTATAGGCACCGACTCCTTCCTCAACTCCGAGACGCTCTTCGTGAGCGCGGTCATAGTACACAGGATAGGCCGCGGCGGCAGGTACTTCTACCGCAAGGCCCGCCACAGGAAGATGGAGTCCATGCGCCAGCGGATATTCTACGAGACCACCATGAGCATCGAGCTCGCCTCGGTAATACGGGAGAGGCTGGAGTCGAACGGCTTCAAGGAGCTGCCCGTGGAGATACACCTCGACGTGGGTACCAACGGGGAGACGAGGGATATAATAAAGGAGGTCGTGGGCATGGTGACCGGCTCCGGGTATCCGGCAGTCACCAAGCCCGGCTCCTTCGGGGCGAGCAAGGTGGCCGACAGGCATTCGAAGTAGCGGGACTGAGGACTTGAATCAACGGTGTTTTTCTGCAATAATCGAAGAGATGCCGCGAGCGAATTCCGCGAGGCCTTGCGCGGGGTTTGCAGGCGGAATGAAACTGTAAGACCCCTTGCATGGCGAAGGATCCCCGCGTCCTTGCGCGTGGGACCCCAACACACAGGTCGTCGTTTCGGTCAATGCGGACAAAGCCCATGGAACTTAAACGCCCCTTCTCCAGAACGCTCTCCCGTCTCCTCAAGCCCCTGTTCTTATGCGTATTCCTGCTCGCGGCCTCGTTCGTGGCCATGGGCGCCTCTACGCCTTCCGGCGTGATACTGGTCGACAACTTCTCCAATGCCCCCGGCGACGGCGCACTGCCGAACGGCTGGAAAAAACTCACCTTCCCGAGAAAGAAGCGGCACACCAGCTACACCGTGGACATGGACGGCGGCGACAGGTGCCTGAAGGCCGAGAGCCACGAGTCCGCCTCCGCCATCTACAAGGAGATGCGGATAGACCTCCACCAGTACCAGATACTCTCCTGGAAGTGGAAGATACGGAACACGCTGAAGAAAGGGGACGCGCACACGAGGGAAGGCGACGACTACCCGGCGCGCATCTACGCGGCATTCGAGTTCCAGCCGGAGAAGGCCACCGCGATAGAGCGGATAAAGCACCGGGTGCTCGAGTCCATCTATAATGTCGCCCCCCCTGGCAACACCATCACATACATCTGGTCGAACAGGCTCCCCAAGAACTCGACCTTACCTAACGCCTTCTCGGACAGGATGATTATGGTGGCGGTCGAGAGCGGGGACGAGCAGGCGGGCAGATGGCTGCGCGAGGAACGGAACCTGTACGAGGACTACAGGAGGCTCTTCAAGGAAGAGCCTCCCATGCTGCGCGGGGTCATCGTCATGACCGATAGCGACAACACGCACGAGAGCACCGTGGCATGGTACGACGACATCGTATTGAAGAGGAAGCGGTAACCACGGCGGGCCACCCCCGGCAGGGGGAAAAGGTGGGGAGATGTCCATCAAACCGGAGATATCGAAGGCCGAGAGACGCATAACCCACGGGGTCTACGTCATCAGCTCGAAGCTCGGCGAGCGCGTAAACGCCATGACGGCGGCGTGGGTATCGAGGGCGTCTTTCGACCCTCCGCTGGTGACCGTGGCCGTGGGCAAGACCCGCTTCACCCACGACATGATAGTAAAGTCCGGCGTATTCGCCGTGAACGTGCTCGGCCCGGACAACATGGACACGGGGAAGCACTTCGGCATGAAGACCGGGTGGAAGACCGACAAGTTCGCGGGCCTGGAGTACGACACCAAGGCCACCGGCGCGCCCATCCTGAAGGACTGCATAGCGTGGATGGACTGCAGGGTCGTCTCGTACAACTACGCCGGGGACCACACGCTGTTTATCGGAGAGGTAATCGACGGCGGGGTCCTGAGGGATACGGCCCCACTCGTCTATGACAAGGATAGCTTTTTCAGATAGCGCCCTGCTCGGCGCTCCTTGCCGCGACGTCCAAAGAAGCCCCTCCGTCCCCCTTCGGGAAAAGGAGATGCTCTCCATCTTTCATCACTTGCACCCCCTCAGAATGACACGAAGAAAGATCCTGTCTTTAAAAATAGAGGGGATGATTAGAGCGAGCGGCGCTTTGGGAGAGAGATTGCTTCGTCGCCTGCGGCTCCGCGCCAATGACGACCATCATTCCCCCTCAATCCCCCTTTAAAAATGGGGAAGCATCCGGCCCTCCCCCTTGATGGGGAGTGCCGTAGACACGGACACAAAAAAACCGCCTGACGGCGGTTACCTTTAAAAACTTTCAAATTTTCACCCCTCTACTATCCCCCCTTCCACACTCTGCCCCTTAACCACCCCTTCTGTCCCTTCTACCCCTTGGCCCTCTGCCCCCCCTGGCCCGCTGGCCTTAGAACTTCAATCGTATGAGGTCGACCTTTTCTATTTCCTCGTAGATGTTGGCTACCTCGTCGAACTTGCGTTCGGTAGTGAGTGTAGGCAGGTTGAAGGATATCTTGCCGTCCTTGACCTCCGCAACGCTTGCCGTCCTGATGACCCCGCTCGTGGCGATGCCGTAGGCGGCCCCGGCGAGTATACCGACGCCGGCGCCGGAGGGTATGTAACTCAGGTGGTCATCGGGGTTGTCTGTAAGGAGGAGGACCGCGGAGCCTATCAACGCGCCGACGATGCCGCCGTAGAGGGCGTCCCTGAGGGTCGTCTGCATGAGGTCCTCGGCCAGAGCGTTGCCGGAGAAGGTGAAGAAAGAGAAGAAGAGGACCAGGGCTGATATTTTTTTAAACTTCGTCATCAGGCGAGTCTCCGGAAAGTATGGTTCAGATAGTGTGATTTGGTACGAAAAGACGCAGGAAACTTGGTAAAATTATACCCTTTAATATGATATTTGTCAAGTAGGAGGTGAGAAATATCATGAAGATTTGTTTAAAACGGGGTTTTTCGGATATAATCAGCGTATGCTCAAGATATTCATCGTCCTTGCGCTGCTTGTGCCCAGCGCGGCGTACGCCGGGGCGCCTTCAGGCAAGGAGATAATCGAGAAGATGGACCGGCTCCTGTGGGGCAAGACCACGGTGGGGCTCTACGAGATGACCGTAACGACCCCGTCGTGGACGCGCACGCTCGAGATGAAGGCGTGGGAGAGCTCCCGGGAGAAGACATTTATAAGGATACTCGCTCCCGCCCGCGAGCGCGGCAACGCCACGCTCAGGAGGGGGGTTGAGATGTGGAACTACCTCGCGAACGTGGAGCGGGTCATAAAGATACCGCCCTCGATGATGCTCCAATCGTGGATGGGCAGCGACTTCACCAACGACGACCTCGTCAAGGAGTCCTCCATCGTGGAGGACTACGACCACACCAACCTCGGGGAGGTGGCCCTCGACGGCACGGCGGTGTTCAAGGTGGAGGCCATCCCGAAGGAGGACGCGCCGGTGGTCTGGGGCAAGGTCATGTACTGGGCAAGGGTGGAGGACTCTGTGCCGCTCAGGGAGGAGTTCTACAGCGAGCGGGGGGAGCTCATACGGGTATTGAGGTTCTCGGATGTCAGGGAGATGGGTGGCAGGACCATCCCCACTAGGTGGGAGATGACGCCCGTGAAGAGGGCGGGCAGGAAGACCGTCTTCAGGATAAAGGAGATGGAGTTCAACAGCGAGATACCGGCGGAGGTATTCACCCTGCGCAACATGAAGAGGTTCTGACGGGAGGGGCGCGGATGGAGGAGACAGGCAGGTTGCGGGGCGCGCTGGACAGCGCGCCGCTGGTCGTGAAGCTCGCGTGGCGGAACATCTGGCGGAACCTGCGCAGAACGGTGATAACCCTTTCGGCGGTGACCTTCGGGCTCGCCTCGGTGATAATGTTCATGGGGTTTACCGACGGGTTCCACACGCAGTGGATAGCCAACTACGTGCGGGCGTACACCGGCCACATCCAGGTGCACGCGAGGGGCTACCACGACGACCCGGAGCTGACCAATGCCATAAAGGACCCCGCAGGGACGCTATCCATAATAGAGAGGATGGAAGGGGTGGATTACCTCACGACACGGGTCGAGGCGGAGGGGCTCGCCTCGACGGCGGAGAATTCCGCCGGGGTGCTCATAAGGGGCATAGACCTCGTGCGCGAGGAAAAGATAACGCATATAAGGGAGAGGGTCATACGCGGGGGCTACCTCGAGCCGGGCGAGAAGGGCGCGCTCATAGGCCACAAGCTCTCGAAGAAGCTCGACGCCGATGTGGGAGAGAAGATAGTGCTGATGACGCAGGACGCCGTGGGCACCCTCTCGGCCGAGCTTTTCAGGGTCAAGGGGGTCTTCAAGATGGGGGCCGTGGACGTAGACTCTTCTCTCGTGCTCGTAACGGAGCAGGAGGCGGGCAAGTTCACGGCGCTCGACGGCGGGGTAACGGAGATAGCGATCATCCTCAAGAGGCCGGAGGACGTCGGCCCCCTGGCGGCGGCCCTGGAGGAGCGCCTCGGGCCGCTGGGGCTCGAGGTCTTCAAGTGGCAGGAGCTTATGCCGGCGCTCAAGGAGATGATAGAGCTCGATGATGTCTTCATGTACATTATACTGGTCATCGTCCTCGTGGTCGTGGCCTTCGGCATATTGAACACCATGCTGATGTCGATAATGGAGAGGACGCGGGAGCTCGGGATAATGATGGCGCTCGGCACCAGGCCGTCCAGCGTGGTGGCGCTCGTGCTCACGGAGGCGTTCTTCATAGGCGCCATAGGCACCGTCCTGGGCGTTACCCTGGGCGTGCTCGGCAACTGGGCCTTCGCCTTGCGGGGCATAGACCTGTCGAGGTGGTCCGGGGCCATGGAGTTCTTCGCGGCGTTGGACCCGGTAGTCTACCCTGAGACGAGGCCGGGCGTGCTGCTTTGGGCGGGCGTGATAGTCTTCGCGACGGCGTTCGTGAGCGCCATATACCCGGCGGTAAAGGCCAGCCGCCTCAATCCCGTCCAGGCCATACATTTCGTTTAACCTTGCCTGCGGGTGTGCCGATAAGTTATTTATAATCAAAGGTTTTTCAAGGAAGTACGGGCCAGACGGCCACTTGACAGGGTTTTATTACAAGCTATACTGAAGACAGAGGGAGGACTGGATGATAATTACGCTCGGGGTAGGAGAGATGGCTATCCTGATAATCGCGCTCGCTTTTCTCGTTCTTGTGGCTGCTTCGATACCGACCCTCCTGCAGCTGAAAAAGACCGTAAAGGCCATGGAAGACCTGGCCGTGGAGAGCAAGACGGCTGTAACCAACGTAAACACCATCATAAAATCCGCGGGTGAGCAGGTAGGGGACCTCGAAGAGCTGACCAAGAAGGCGAAGGACGTCGGCCTCGACATAGTCGACCTGCTCGAAGGTGTCATGGACACGATAAAAAGCCCCCTCCTTACGCTCGTGGGGTTGATAGTGGGCCTCGAGTTCGGGTTCAGAAAATTGGTGAAGCGGGAGAAGAAAGAGAAGAAGGAACCGGAAACGGCAGTCGAAAAGGGAGGTGAATAGTATGGCAGAGGAACATGTCCATCACCATCACAGAGGCGGAACACTTCTGGCCTTCCTGGTAGGCGGCATAGTCGGCGCCGGGTTGGCGGTCCTTTACGCGCCGGATTCCGGGCGTGAGACGAGAAGGAAGATAAAGGACACGGTGGACGACGCCGGAGAGTGGGGCAAGGAGACCTATGAGGAGACAAAGTGCAGCGTCTCCGAGGGCACGGAAAAGGTAAAGCAGATAATTACCGAGAAAAAGGACGACGTGGTCTCCGCTTACGAGGCCGGCAAAGAGGCCTTCTACAGGGGTAAAGAGAAGCTTACAAAGGGGTCGTAGCCGCGCTCAAGGGGCGTACACCCCGTTCGGCCCTTCCGTCAGGGGGCCAGGGGGCACAGGGGGGCTGGGGGCATGGAGGCAAGGGGCGTACAGGT
>JBHHYT010000079.1:0-11772 GCA_046757705.1 Thermodesulfobacteriota bacterium | reverse complement strand
TCCGATTCTTTCAGTATACTGCGACAGCGTTCATCATTTTTTTTAAGTTCTGCTTCAATATCATTTACTCTTGATGGCAGGTCTCGAACGAACACTTGTTGGGCAAACAAATTTAGACCGTACCTTGTAAAAACACCTGTGCTCTTTAGGGGGTTAGCCGAAAGTTTTATATAGCCCTGCGGTATCACCGGCTGGTCACCCTTACCAATCATTAACCAGTGATCATTCTTTCCAGTCTCCCTTAGCTTCATTTCTCTACCGCATTTAGGACATTTTCTGATCACATACGGAGAAGAAAGGTCCTTAATGTCAACTTTGTCTTTGCATCTATCACACGGCATACAAGATTCTCACTTTGTGTAAGTATTGTCTCTATCCGTTTTTAGCTACATATTTATAAATCTACTCCCCCAGCATCCCCCTCACCTCTTCGGCCGCCCCCTCGACCTTCACCAGCCGGGCCTCTTTCTCGTTCCTGCGTTTTATCTCCACGAGCCCCTGCTTGAGGTTCCTCGCCCCCACGGTCACGCGCACCGGGATGCCGATAAGGTCCGCGTCCTTGAACTTCACCCCCGCCCTCTCGTCCCTGTCGTCAAGGAGCGTCTCCACGCCGAGGCCGTTGAGCGTCTCGTACAGGGCCTCGGCCGCGCGAAGCGTCTCCTCGTCCCTGACGTTCAACGGCAACACCTCACAGCCGAAGGGCGCCAGAGGGGTGGGCCATATTATCCCGTTCTCGTCGTGGTTCTGCTCTATGGAGGCGGCCGCCGTCCTGCCCACGCCTATGCCGTAACAGCCCATTATCATAGGCTTTTCCCTACCCTGTTCATCGAGGAAGGTCGCGCCCATGGCGGTGCTGTACTTGGTGCCGAGCTTGAAGACATGACCGACCTCTATGCCGCGCTTTATGGAGAGCATGCCCTCGCACCTCGGACACCCGTCGCCCTCCACGGCGTTCCTGATATCCGCGTACACGGGCCTGAAATCCCTGCCCGGGAGGACGTTCACGATGTGCGCGTCCGCCTCGTTGGCACCGGTCACGCCGTCCTCGATACCCATCACGCTCCAGTCGGCGTACACGGGGATATCCAGGCCCACCGGCCCGGCGAACCCAACGGGCGCGCCGGTTGCCGAGACGACCTTCTCCTCGGCGGCGAGCTCGACGAACGAGGCGTCGAGCGCGCGCTGGAGCTTGCTCTCGTTGATGTCGAGGTCACCCCTTACGAGCGCCGCCACCAAGCCCTTGCCGGTCTCGTAGATGAGCGTCTTTATGAGCCGCGAGGGGGCTACCTTCAGGAAGGCGCTTACCTCCTCCACGGACTTCCGTCCCGGCGTAGATACCCTTTCCATGCCCTTCGCGCCCTTGGTGGCCGGAGCCTGCCCGGCAGGGGCCCTTATCTCGGCCCTCTCCACGTTTGCGGCGTATGAGCAGGTGCCGCACGCGGCTATCGCGTCCTCGCCGGTATCGGCAAGGACCATGAACTCGTGAGAGAAGCTGCCGCCTATGGCCCCGGTCTCCGCCTCCACGGCCCTGAACTCGAGCCCGCACCTCTCGAAGATGCGCATGTAGGTGTCGTACATGTTCCGGTACTCCGCGTCCGCGCTCGCCTCGTCGGCGTGGAAGGAGTACGCGTCCTTCATTATGAACTCCCTGCCGCGCATCAGGCCGAAGCGGGGGCGTATCTCGTCCCTGAACTTGATCTGGATCTGGTAGAGGTTGACAGGCAGCTGCCTGTAGGAGCGCACCTCCCGCCTGACCATGTCGGTGATGACCTCCTCGTGCGTGGGGCCGAGGCAGAAGTCCCTGTCGTGGCGGTCGGTGAGCCGGAGGAGCTCCTTGCCGTACTCGTCCCACCTGCCGCTCTCGCGCCACAGCTCCGACGGTATCACCATGGGCATGAGCACCTCCTGCGCGCCGGCGGCGTTCATCTCGGAGCGCACTATGCCCTCGACCTTCCTTACAGCGCGAAGTCCCATGGGCAACAGGTTGTATATGCCAGCGGCGACCTTCCTTATCATGCCCGCGCGCATCATCAGCTTCTGGCTCAAGACGTCGGCATCCGCGGGGGACTCCTTGAGGGTGGGCAGGAGCATCTTCGTGAAACGCATGGAAAAATTCACCTCTCTGAGTTTTTTGTTTTCATGAAAAACTTTATAAAAGAAAGGCCGGCTTTTTCAATTCCGGCCCTTCGATGTGATGCTTTCCGGGTGTTGCTCTCCGGGGCTGTTACAGCCTCTCCTCGAAGACCTGGATCTTCGTCTTTGCCCTGCGGGCCTCGAACCATCCGTTTATCTTCTGGTTCTGCTTCTCGGTAAGGAGCCTCTTGGTCAGGTCCTCCTTGTCCGCCTCGAAACCGGAGGCCGGGGCCTCCTTTGCCGAGGCGAGCTTTAAGATGTAGTACCTGTTCTCGTAGTTGAGGGCGGTCTTGTAGTAGGGCTCCTCCTCGGTAAGCGAGAAGATATCCGGCTTGTCCCCGGCGTACGCCCCTATCTTCGGTATCACGCCGTCCCTGAGCGTAAACCAGCCCGTCCTCCTGACCTTGTACCTCTCCTTCTTCGCTATCTCGGCGAGGTCCTCGCCGTTCCTTATCCTCTCCAGGAGCTGGGCGGCCTTCTCTCCCGCGGCCTCCACCGCCTTGCGCTCGGTGAGTATCGCCTTTATCTGCGGGGCCACCGCGTCGTACTCCGGCACATGCGGGTCTATCCTCTCGACTATCTTGATGACGTATATGCCCTCGGGCGTCTCCAGCAGCCTGCTCACCTCGCCCTGCCTCAAGGAGAAGACGACGTCCTTTACCATCTCGTTATCGTTGAGCGCTATACCCGAGTCCCTCTCGGTGAACATCGGAGTCGATACGGCCTTTACGCCGTCATGAACCGAGGCGGCCTTTTTAAGCTCCTCCTCCGTCTTCGCGGCCTTGAACTCGTTCATGATATTGATCGAGGCATCGTGCGCCTCGGCCTTCGCAGCCCTCGCGGCGAGCTTTTCGCGTATGGAGTCCCTGACCTCGGCCAGCGGCTTTTGGACCGACTCCTTCCTGTCATCGAGCCTTATTATGTGGAAGCCGAACTCGGTCTCCACCACACCGCTCGTCTCCCCCTTTTTCATGGAGAAGACGACGTCCTCGAAGGGCTTTATCATCACACCGCGCTGGAACCAGCCGAGGTCGCCGCCTTGTCTGGCGCTGCCCGGGTCCTTAGAGTACTTCCGCGCGAGCTTTGAAAAGCTCGCGCCCGCCTTCAGCTCCGAGAGTATCTCCTCGGCCTTTTTGCGGGCCTCCTTCGTGGCCGTGCCCAGATCCTTGCCCCCCATCGCCACCGGGCGTATCAGTATGTGGCGGGCCTTGACCATGCCTTCGGTCATGAAGTCGTTGGAGTTCTTCTCGTAGTAGTCCTTTATCTCGGCCTCCGGGACCTTCACGCCTCTGGCGAAGGTGTCGTAACCGGCGTAGGCGTAGAAGGCCTTTATCTCGGCGGGCAACATGAATATGGAGCCGTTCTCGCGCAGGAACTGCATGGCCTCTTCCTTGTCTACCTTGACGCCGTCCTTGAAGCGGCCGGGGTCGAGCACGATGTAGCGCAGGTCGACCTTCCTGTTCAGCTTCATGTACGCGTCCTTGACCTCGGCCTCGCTCACCGAGACGTCCTTTATTATATCTTCCCTCATCCTCGACGCGAGCAGGTCGTCTTGAACGCCCTTCTCGAACTCGGCAGGGGTTATGCGGTTGCTGCTGAGCACGTCGAAGTAGAGCTTCTTGTCGAAGACGCCGTCCTTGCTGAAGACGGATATGGCCATTATCGCCTCCTGCACCTCCCTGGCGGAGACCTCCATGCCCTTGTCACGGGCCGCCTCAAGGGCTATGGCCCTGTCTATCAGGGTATCGAGCACGCGGTGCTTGAGGTCAAGCCTCCTGACTATCTCGTCGACGGGCTGGCCCTTGAACCGGTTTCGGTAGTAATCGAGCTGCCTCTTATAGAGGGCGGCGTACTCCTTTGTCGAAATCGGCGCCCCGTCGACGGTGGCTACCACCGTCCTATCGTTGCCCTTGTTCCCCGAGGGGCCCGCCCCCCAGAAGATGAAGACAAGGATGATGATGGCGAAGGCGCCGAGAATTACTGCTGATTTCTTACTGTTCCTGATACGTTCAAGCATCAGTCCCCCCTCCCTTTACCACTTTGTAATACCGGTCACGGATATTTTCTCTTCAATCAGTTATCATAAAGAATTCTCCTTATAAATTCAACTTTTTTATTATTTTTCCGCTTGCCAATCGCTTATATTTTCTGTTAATATTTCCGGATATACGGGGTGTGGCGGCAACACTACTCAACCAGCCAAGGAGAATACATGTTTAATTACATTTTAGGTCTTTTCTCGAACGACCTTGCCATAGACCTGGGCACGGCCAGCACGCTTATCTACGTCAAGGGCAAGGGTATCGTGAGCAACGAGCCCTCCGTCGTTGCCGTCAAGAAGGACTCCAAGGGCAAGAGGGTGCTCGCCGTCGGGAAAGAGGCCAAGGCCATGCTGGGCCGCACGCCCGGCAACATCGCCGCCATCCGTCCGCTCAAAGACGGCGTCATAGCCGACTTCGAGGTCACCGAGGAGATGCTCAAGCACTTCATCGCCAAGGCGCACAACCGCAAGCTCCTAGTAAGGCCGCGTATCATAGTGGGCGTGCCCTCTGGCATCACGCAGGTCGAGAAGCGCGCCGTCAGGGAATCCGCCTACTCCGCAGGCGCGGCGGAGGGCTACCACATAGAAGAGCCGCGGGCCGCGGCCATCGGCGCGGGCCTGCCGGTGACCGAGCCCTCGGGCAACATGATAGTCGACATAGGCGGCGGCACCTCCGAGATAGCCGTCATCTCCCTTGCGGGCATCGTCCAGGCCAAGTCCATCAGGGTCGGCGGGGACAAGCTCGACGAGGTCATCGTCCAGTACATCAAAAGGAAGTACAACCTCTCCATCGGCACGGGCGTGGCCGAGTCCATAAAGATGACGCTCGGCCTGCCCATGCCCGAAGAGAAGGGAGAGAATCTCGAGATAAAGGGCTCCAACCTCATCACAGGCATACCCACAACCCTTGAGATAGAGAGTAACGAGATAAGGGAGGCCCTCAACGAGCCTATAAACGCGCTTATCGAGGCGGTAAAGCACGTGCTCGAGATAACCCCGCCGGAGCTTGCGGCCGACCTCGTGGACAAGGGCATCGTCCTTGCCGGAGGAGGTGCGCTGCTCAAGAACCTCGACACCATCCTCAGGGAAGAGACACAGCTTCCCGTCACCGTTGCAGAGGAGCCGCTCCACTGCGTCGTCAAGGGCGCCGGAAAGGTGCTCGACGAGATAAAGCTCCTCAGAGAGGTCACCATCCCCAACTGACCCCGCAGGGCCGGGGGTGTCGCTGCGGGCCGGATATGTCGAGCCGGGCGGGGGCGTAGCGCCGGAACCGGCGTGGCAGACCGGGCGCAGGGGGACGCGTGGGACGCAGGGGGCCGGGGGGGGCCGGGGGGGCCGCGCGCGTAAGCGAGCCCCCTGTAAAGGGCCCGTCACCGGCGGGCTTAAAGTTTTTTCAAATCCATATCCCTGCTCCTAAGGCTGCTTATGCGTTCACAACGGAACATCTACTCATTCTTTAAAAGAAACCAGATAATCGTCGTCTCCCTTCTGCTCGCCCTCTTCTCGCTCCACCTGGCGCTGACCGACAAGAAAGAGGTCGCCAGGGGCTACATAGTAAAAGAGGTGCTCTCCGTCACCCTCACCCCCCTCCAGCGGCTGATGCTCGCCGCCCACGGGCGTGTATCCGGCGTCTGGACGAACTACATGGACCTCGTCGGCGTAAAGGAGGAGAACGTGGAGCTGAGGCGGACCGTAGCCAGCCTCGAGGGGGAGGTCCAGCGCCTCAAGGAGGACGTGGGCCTGAATGCGCGCTTGCTGGGCCTGCTCGGGTACAAAAAGGGGCTTCCGTTCAAGGCCGTGGCGTCCGGCATCCTAGGCTACAACATGGAGAGCTGGACGCGTACCATCATCATAGACAAGGGCGCCGCCGAGGGGATGAAAAGGGACTACCCCGTAATAACGCCCACGGGCGTGGTGGGCAGGATAATCGAGACGAACAGGCACACCTCCAAGGTGCTGCTCAACACCGACCTGCGCTCCAACATAGGCGTGATGATGCAGAGGACGCGCGTAAAGGGCGTGGTAGAGGGCAACGGCACCGACGGGCTCATACTCAAGTACATCCGCCAGATAGACGACATCCGCCTCGGCGACCGGATAATCACCGCCGGGCTCGGGGGCGTATTCCCCAAGGGGCTCGTCATCGGCGAGGTGACCAGGATAGAGAAGAGCAAGGACAACTTCTTCAAGTTCATCGAGGCGCGCCCGGCCATAGACATCCATACGATCGAGGAGGTCCTCGTTGTGACGGAGACCGGCTTCAAGGACTGAGGTGTCTTCTTTTCCGGAGATGCACATTAACATGGCACAGCGCCCGGGCCGTGCGCGTTACCGGCGGCCCATGCGCCCTTTACAAGACGAGGACATGAAAGAGTTCCTTCTGTACCTTCCCATCACGGCGTTCTACCTCGCGCTCAAGAGCACGCTCTTCCCGGAGTTTCCGCTCCCGGACCTGCCGCTTATCATCGTCTTCTTCGTGGCCTACCGCAAGGTCTCGCTCGAAGGGGCGTTCCTCGGCTTCGTGCTCGGCTACATGGACGACGCCTTCAACGGCGGCATCATAGGCTCTTCGTCGTTCTCCCTGATATTCATCTTCCTCGCCACGCACCTCGTATCGAAGAAGGTCGACTTCGCCACGCCGGCCCTGAGGGCCACAGGGGCCGGGGTGGCGATGCTCGTCAAGGAGCTTCTGACATTCATGGTGATGAGGTCTTCCAACATCGACGCATACTCGTTCATCCACGTGATACTCCACTCCGTGGTGACCGGCATCTGCGCGCCCCCTGTAATAACGGCGCTGATGTGGCTTACCGGGCTGGTAAGCCCCCGGAAGTTCAAGGACAGCGTAAATTGAGCGGTTACTTCAAAGACAAGGAGCCGTCGGAGTTCAAGGACCGCGTATACATCGTGTACGTGGTGGTGGTCTTCGCCTTCTTCCTCCTGACCGTCAGGTTCTGGTACCTGCAGGTAAAGGAGCACGACAATTACACGGAGCTCGCGCTCAACAACAGCACGCGCCTGATAAAGTCCCCCGCGCCCAGGGGGCTCGTCTACGACCGCACGGGCGTGAAGATCGCGGTCAACCGCCCCGGCTTCGACCTCTACCTCGTCCCCGAGGACGTGCAGGACTGGGACAAGACAAAGGAGATGCTCAACAGGCTCGTCGGCCTCGACCCCGGGAAGATAGACGAGAAGCTCAAGAGGGCCCGCAGGCGCCCTCGCTTTCAGGCGGTAACGCTCAAGGAAGACCTCTCGTGGGAGGAGACCGTGCTCTTCGAGAGCAACAAGTTCGAGCTGCCGGGCATCATTCTCGACGTCGTGCCCAAGAGGTCCTACATCTACAGCCAGGCCACGGCGCACGTGCTCGGCTACCTCGGGGAGATAAGCGAGAGCGAGCTGCGGGACAACTCGGGCAACGGCAACTACAGCGTCGGCGACCTCACCGGCAAGTACGGCCTCGAAAAGTCGTTGGAGGAGGAGCTCAAGGGCACCAACGGCGGCAAGGAGATAGAGGTCGACGCGCTCGGCAGGAAGATCAAGGTCGTGAACTGGAGCCCGCCGTACCCCGGCGCGGACGTCACGCTTACCATAGACATAAAGACACAGCTCGCCGCGTGGAGGGCGTTGAAGGACCACGTGGGCGCGGCCGTGGCCATAGAGCCGTCCACGGGCCGCGTGCTCGCCCTGGTGAGCACTCCGGCCTTCGACCCCAACGCCCTGTCCTCCGGCATCTCCCGGGAGGACTGGATAAAGCTCATCAGGAACCCCGGCAAGATGCTGAACAACCGCGCCATACAGGGCCTCTACCCCCCGGCCTCTACATTCAAGCCCATCCACGCCTCAGCGGCGCTCGAGGAGGCGGCGGTAACGCCCTCCACGAAGATATTCTCCGGCCCCGCCTTCAGGTTCGCCGGGCGGGACTACCGCGACTGGAGGGCAAGGGGGCACGGGGAGATAGGCGTGGTGCGCGCCATAATCGAGTCCTCGGACACCTTCTTCTACCAGACGGGCCTGAAGCTCGGCATCGATACGCTGGCGCGCTACGCCCGGAGCTTCGGCCTCGGAGAGAGGACAGGCATAGAGCTCATGAACGAGAAGTCCGGGCTCATCCCCGACTCCGCGTGGAAGAAGAGGGCCTTGGGCGAGAGGTGGTACGAGGGAGAGACCATATCGGTATCCGTCGGGCAGGGCTACATGCTCGCCACACCGCTTCAGCTCGCCAACGCATACGCCGCCATAGCCAACGGGGGCACGCTCTACACCCCGCAGCTCGTCGAGGGCATAGAGTCCAGGGGCAAGACGCTGCGCAAGTTCTCCCCGGTCCCCAAAGGGCGTCTGGCCGTATCGGCCAGGAACCTCGACTATGTAAAGAAGGGCCTCAGGGGTGTGGTGATGGACGACGACGGAACGGCCCGGTCCCTCAGGTACGCAAGGCTCGGCATAGCCGGCAAGACCGGCACGGCGCAGGTCAAGAGAATGGTGGAGAGGATAAAGGACGTGGAGTCTGTGGAGTACAAGTACCGCGACCACGCATGGTTCGCCGGGTACGCCCCTTACGACGAGCCGAAGATAGCCGTTGCCGTGCTCGTCGAGCACGGCGGGTTCGGCTCGAGAGCGGCCGCGCCCATAGCCAGGGAGATATTCAAGGCGTACCTCACCGACGAGCTCGCCCCGGACGCGGACATCCGGCAGGGCCCTGCGGTAAAGACCATCTCCTTGCCGATGGAAAGGCCGGCGCGCAAGGAGGCGAGACGTGATTGACCGCAGGCTGATAACGCACTTCGACTGGCTGACCGTCAGCACGGTGCTGACGCTCACCTTCATCGGCTTCGCGAGCGTGTACAGCGCCACCCACGTCCAGCAGCCTTCCATATACCACAAGGAGCTCTACTGGATCATCATCGGCCTGGCCTTTATGGTAGTCTCCGTAATCTTCAGCTACTCCTTTCTGGACAGCTTCGGCTACGTCTTCTACGCCGCATCCAACCTCGCCCTCGTGCTCGTCTACATCATAGGCAGCTCGTTCGGCGGGGCAAGGCGGTGGATACACCTGGGCTTTTTCTCCCTCCAGCCCTCGGAGATAGCAAAGCTCGCGCTTATCGTGGTGCTCGCCAAGTACTTCAGCACCAAGAGCGTGCCGCGCAGGGGCATGGGCATAAAAGAGCTCGTGGTGCCCGGAGCCCTGATGGCCGTGCCGTTCCTGCTCATAGCCAAGCAGCCCGACCTCGGCACCGCCATAGTACTCTGGATGATATTCTGGTCGATGGTGGCGGTGGTAAAGATACGGCTGCGCACCGTCATAGGGCTGCTCGGCACCCTGGCCGTGGCCGCGCCGTTCTTCTGGACGACGCTCAAGGACTACCAGAAGGCTCGCCTGTCGAGCTTCCTCAACCCCGGGGCCGACCCGCTCGGCTCCGGCTACCACGTGCTCCAGTCGAAGATAGCCATCGGCTCCGGGGGGTTTTTCGGCAAGGGCTTTACCGAGGGCACGCAGAGCAAGCTGATGTTCCTGCCGGAGCACCACACGGACTTCATCTTCGCCGCCTTCGGGGAGGAGTGGGGGCTGCTCGGCTCGCTGGTCGTACTCACCCTCTTCCTTACGCTCATAATCTGCGGGCTGAACACGGCAAGCAACTCGAAGGACCGGTTCGGCTTCCTGCTCGCCTTCGGCATAACGACGATGTTCTTCTGGCAGGTGGTCATAAACCTCGGCATGGTCTCAGGCATGCTCCCGGTGGTCGGCGTGCCGCTGCCGTTTATCAGCTACGGGGGCTCGTTCCTCATAACCTCCCTGATATCCGTCGGGCTTCTGCTCAACGTCTATATGCGAAGGTTCATCTTCTAACTTGCAGCCGGGCACGCAGGCCAACAGCGCGAGGCACGGCAATCCCGGCGGGGGCGTTTCGGTCGAATGAAAAAAGCGGTCATAAAATTCCTGGCCACCGGCACATACACCGGGTACTCCCCGGTCATGCCCGGCACGGTGGGCACGCTCTGGGGGGTGGTCATATCATGGCTCATCTCAACGAGCCCCGCATACGAGCAGGTGCTCGCCATAATGGCCGTCTCGGCGGCCTCGGTCTACCTCGCCTCCGGGCAGGCCCGGAACACCGGAGAGAAGGACCCCGGCAGCATAGTCTGCGACGAGGTGGCGGGCTTCATGGTGGCGGTTTTCCTTATACCTTTTACGCTTTTCAACGTAATATTAGTATTTATTCTTTTCAGGTTTTTTGATATCCTTAAGCCCTATCCCGTCGGGGCCATCGACAGGAAGGCGTCCGGCGGGCTCGGCATAGTGCTCGACGACATAATGGCTGGCATAGACGCCAACATAGTCGCCCACATCGTTCTCTGGGCTATCGGATGAGACAACCTCCGGACAGAGGCTCCATGACAAAAAAGACCGCGCGGGCCCTCTGCAAGGCGTTGAAGGAGGCGCACGCGACCCTCGCCGTGGCCGAGTCGTGCACCGGCGGGCTGCTCTCGTCGATGATAACGGAGGTGCCCGGCTGCTCGGCATACTTCAGAGGCGGCGTGGTGGCCTACGCGAACGATGCCAAGAAGAGGCTGCTCGGCGTAAGCGCCGCGACGCTCGACAGGCACGGGGCTGTCTCGGCGCAGACGGCAACGGAGATGGCCGAGGGCGCCAGGAAGAGGCTTCAAGCCGATGTTTCGGTCTCCATAACCGGCATAGCCGGACCCGGCGGCGGCTCGGCCGCAAAGCCCGTGGGCACCGTCTACTGCGCCGTATCCTCCAGGGACGGGACGAAGGTCGAAAGGTTCCTCTTCGAAGGGGGCCGCAAGGCCGTAAGGCGGGCCTCGGCGCTTGCCGCCATCGACGGCCTCATAAGGCTCCTCGACACCGGAAAGGATTGAGAACGGAGCTTAAAAAGCCAGTGAAAGGGCCTGAAATATAAGGATATTCATAGCCATAGAGCTTCCGGCAACGCTCAGGGAGAAGCTCCGGGAACTGAGCGGCGGGCTCGCGGAGCACGGGGGCTGGCGCGGGATACGCTGGGCCAGGCCCGGCTCCATCCACCTTACACTCAAATTCCTCGGGGAGGTCGACGAGAATCGGCTCGAAGAGATAAAAAAGGCCCTCGAGGCGGCGGCCGCGGGGACCGGGCCGATGACCATAACCGCAGGCGGCGTGGGGGCCTTCCCCTCGCTCAAGGGGCCGAGGGTCTTCTGGGTCGGCGTGGAGGTGTCAGACGAGCTTGCCGGGCTGCAGAAGAGGATAGACGAAGAGCTCTCGGTGCTCGGGTTCGCACCGGAGACGCGCCGGTTCAACCCCCACCTGACGCTGTGCAGGGTGAAATCCCCCTCCGACGGCAGGAAGCTCGCGAGGGTCGTTACGGATTTGGCCCCGGAGATACACGAACAATGGGAGGCCGCATCGTTCGTCCTTTTCAGGAGCGTCCTGACCCCCGCCGGGGCGCAGTACACGGCTCTCGAGCGCTTCGAGCTCAAAGGATGAAGGGATGGGGGGCAATGGGAGAAATGGGGGAAATGGGGCCGCCGCCGGCCCCCGGAATGCGCCCGGCGGGCCCGGCATATCGCAAAACTGTGGTTCCACGATAACCCGTCCCGATTTTACC
>JBHHYT010000078.1:0-11971 GCA_046757705.1 Thermodesulfobacteriota bacterium | reverse complement strand
GACCCCGCGCGCGCCCCCCCCCCCGCCACCCCGCCGCATGAAAACAGGCCCCTCCGGCGCGCGCCGAAGGGGACTTTCAGCCCTTGACCACGGGGGCTTGCACCCGGGGCCCGTGCTCTGTGTTTTTCGTCCGTTATCTCGGCTCGGAGTAGCCGTATACGGTCTCCGGGCTGGCCAGCCCGATGAAGTCGCCGTGTGTCTTCTCCGACTCGAAGTAGAAGACCCTGCCGGAGGCGTCGGCGTAGATAAGGGCGTCGGCCTTATCTACCCGGTTGTTCGTAAGCGGGTCATTGGCGAAACGCGTGCTCGGGTTGTTCTTCATGTTCATGGCGTACGACGCCCCGCCCACGTAGTAGGTCTTTCCGGCGAGCGTGACCGTCTCGTGCGTTCTCTTCTCGTACCTGTTGGTCGCCATGTTCACATCACTGGCGTTCACCCTCGAGAGCCACTGGCTGGCTGGCCCCGTGGCTATCTTCGCCGGCACCGCGCTCTTCGCCTGCAGCGCCTCCAGGCGCACGCTCGCCAGATAACTTCCCTTCGCCGCTTCGAGCTTTGCTATGGCGCCGTCGTTCGTCCCCGCAAAAGCACTACCCCCCGCAAAAGCGACCAGAGCGGCGGCCATGACCATTGTCTCAACAATCCTTCTCTTCATCTGTCCGTCCTCCTTAGTAGGTTACTTAGTATGCAGCCCTTACAGGCGTCGATAGAATCGTCAGATTATACCCGAATCCCCTGAAATAGCAACACCTATTTAAATAGGGCGTTTACTTGTCCGGCAGGTGCCTGTCCACGTACCGCGCCAGTATCTCCTGCATCTGCGCCGGGGGCGGCGTGGGGAAAAAGGCGTTTATCACGGCGTGGGCTATCTCGTGGCCGAGCACACCGGGGGTAAGTCTATCAAGGCCGAGGTATATGGTATGTGACTTTTGTCGGTAGAAGGCTATGGGGGCGGGCCCGGCCATGCCGAGGCCGGCGTAGGTGAGCTTGACGTCGGCATAGGTCTTGAGTATGACTATCTCGAAGTGGAAGTCCGGCGGGTACATGTCGAGGAGCGATCTGACGCGGAAGACCATCCGGTCGAGCTCCTCTTTTACCAGCGCCCTCGCCCTGTCGTTGTCCCTTACGAGAGAGGCGGAGCCGGGGCCTATCCTGCGGCCGAACTCTATGAGCCCCCCGGCGTCCGTGTAGGAGACCGAGGCGTAGCGGGTCTGGAGGGTCCTGTGCGCCGCGGTCCCGGTGGCGCACGCGCAAGGAGGGGCGGACAAAAGGAGGAGTATCAGGGCAACGGCCACAGAGGCGAGCAAAAAGAGATTTCGGGAGGGACCACGCAGCATTATTTTCCGGGCGGCTTATGATTTTGTCCCGGCGGGGCTGCTCCGGGGCGGTTCGATGCGCCGGGGGGATGCCGTGGCAGCCCTGCCGGGCTTATCTTTTCCGGCTCTCCGAGGTCTTGAAGTAGTTTACAGACCTTTCGAGCGCCTCTATCTTTTCTTTCGCCTCTTCCACGCGCTTCTTTAGCGCTTCCGTGTCCGCTCCCTCCGTTCCGAGCCCCGATTGCAGGGAAGAGATGATGGTGCGCAGCCCGTCGAGCTCCCTCTGGACGCCGGAGATGGCCCCTTCGAGCCGGTCGTTGAAGGCGTTCATCTTAGCCGCGAGCTCGCCGAGCTGGTCCTTCGAGCGCAGGGTGAACCGGTGCGTCAGGTCCCCGTCGCCTATCTCGTCGAGGCTCTTCTCGAAGCGGTACAGCGGGCCCGCTATCTTGTGCGACAGATAGAGGAGTATCACGAAGCCCGCGACCGCCGTGCCGCCGATGATGATGAGGTTGACGAGCAGGAGGGTGGGCAGGAGGTATTCGCCGGTCTTCGCTATCACGACCTCGGAGCCGGAGTACCCTGTGATGACGGTGCCGCGCGAGAGGTACCCGAAGAGCGCTATCGCCAGAAGCGACTCCACGATTATGAGAATGAGGAACCTTATCGAAAAGTCGGCCTGGAACCTCTTTTTTATGAACACCGTCCGGCGTTTAGATCTCCCGCTCATTATTGCACCTTCTTCAGCGCGTCCCGGTTTATCTCTATGGAGGCCGCTTTTTTCAGCCCGTCGAGCCACTGCTCGAGGGCCTGCTCTTTCTTCCCCTCGAGCAGGGTCCTCTTTATCTCCTGGCTTATGGCCTCGTAAGGCCGCGTGCGCACCGTCTCTTTCCTTACGGCCTTTACGGCCAGATACCCGTCGTCTTCACGGAAGACCCCGGTGCCGCCCTCGGGCAGGTCGAAGGCCGCGCAGAGAGGGTCTGCCGGGCTGATGTTCTCTATGAGTATCGGCCCGATGGTCTCGGCCCCGGCGGGCCTGCCGCCGGCCGCCATCACTCCCGCGAGCCTCTCGGCCCCGTCTTTGTCCTTCTCCCTTACGGCAAGCAGCGTCAGCCGGTTCTTCATCCGGGAGTAATGGAGGGCGGCCTCATCCTCCGTGACGGCGAGCCTGTCCGCCCATTCGGTGGTCTTGGCGTCTATGAGGTCCTTGATAAGGGTCTGTTCCCAGAACATCTTGATGGTGTCGAGGAAGCGCTCGTTCTCCGAGAGGCCCCTCTTGGCGGCCTCCTGTATCATGAGCTTTTTGAGCACCATGTTCTCGAGCACCTCCGAGAGCGTCTCTTCCGAGCCGGGGTCTGCCACAAGCTCCGGGTATCTCTGCGAGGCAAACGAGACCTCCTTCTTGAACTCGCCGAGGGATATCGGCGAGCCGTTGACCACGGCGACGTTTTCCTCTCCGGGCGGCTCGGGGCCGCATGATGAGAGCAGGAGCACGGCACCTATGAGAATGGCTGGCAGAAAGGGTGTTTTCTTCATTATAACTTACCGGTTAAGGTTTCATGTTCCCGGAACCCTCCGTCGGGTCGTTGGCGACCTCCCGCGGGCAACGGGTCTCATGTTCCCGGAACCCTCCGTCGGGGGCCTCCCGCGGGCAACGGGTTTCATGCTCCCGGCAAGCCCCTCCGGACTCCTCCGGCTTGCGTCAAGATAGTATATAAGGAACCCCCTTCAAGGGCAAGAGGATATGCGTGGGCGCCTACCGGGAGCGCCTCAGGTATTGCCTCTTCATCCTTATGAACTTTATGCTGGAAATTACGTCCGGGTCCGGGTAGATGGCGACGGCGGCGAGGTACTCTTGCTCCGCCTCGTCGAGCATCCCCTCGGCCTCGTAGGCCTGCCCGAGGTTGAGCCTCGGCTTGAACAGGGCGGGGGACTTTCGGGCCGTGTCCTTCCAGAACGCGAGCTCGTTCCTCCATACGGCCGTCCTGTTGAAGGCCACGGAGGCGTAGAAGGCGAATATTACGGTGAAGACGGCGTAAGGGAGGTATCTCCTCACGCCGTAGCCCCCTTCCATGGCGCGCGCGGCCCGGACGGTCAATGAGCCGATGAGGACGAAGAACGCGATGGCCGGCAGGTACATGTACCGGTCGGCGTAGTAGACCGGGATGGGTATCAGGTTGGATACGGGCAGTAGCCAGAGCCAGAACCACAGGAACCAGAACCGGGTCTGCGCGCCTCCCTTCCATAAGACGGCGATGAACAGGGCCGCGAGGCCGAGGAGGGCGGCCGCCGCGGGAGGGCTCAGGAACGAGTGGTAGAGCGTGGTGTCGTAGAAGCCGCTCAAGCCTAAAGGCCAGACCATCAGCCTGAGGTACTTCCAGAATATGGTCAGCATCGTGGGGTATATGGTGCCGAAGAGCGTCGAGAGCGTCATTATTCCCCTCTCGGTCTCCGTGTGCCCGAGGTGCGAGGCAAGGGTGGTGGCGGCGCCGAAGAGCGAGAGCAGGAAGAGCGGCACGGGGTAGAGCAGGGCCCTGCCGCGCCGGCCCTTTACGAAGAACTCGTAGGCGAGCAGGACCAGCGGCAGCGTTACCGTAAGCGGTTTCGAGAGTATGGCGAGCAGGAAAAAGGCCGCCGACAGCAGGTAATCCGCTGCGCGCCGGCCATCCGAGAACCTAGTGTAGAAGATTATCGCCGTGAAGGAGAAGAAGGCTGTAAGCAGTGTCTTCCTCTCCGAGACCCAGGCTACGTTCTCCACGTTGAGCGGATGCACAGCGAAGATGAGCGCGGCAAGAAAGCTTGACCTCGCATTGCCCGTCACCTTCCTTATAAGCGCGTAGGCGAGCATGGAGTTGAGCCCGTGGAGTATTACGTTGCCGAGGTGGTACCCCCGTGGGTCGAGCCCCCAGACGGCGTAGTCGAGCGAGTAGCTCAGGATGTGGAGCGGGGCGTAGTTGCCCAGGATGGGCCGCGTGAAGATGTATCTGAGGTTCTCGAGGTTAAGGCCGCGGATGTAGATGTTGTTGAGCACGTACTCGCGGTCGTCCCAGATGGGGATGAATGCGTATCCTGTGGTCTTCAGGTAGATGAGGAACGCCACGAGGAAGAGCACGGCAAAGGGCAGAAACCGGGTGATCGGGCTTTTTTGTGGGTTGTGGTTCATATGTAGAGGCCGCGCCGGGATCAAATCATCGAAGATCCAAAAAGGTTATGTCAACGGCAAAAGGGGCGGCTAGAAGTTGCCGAAGAGCGTGCTCCTGGGCACGGGATGTTTGCAGAGCCACTTGAGAACTGTCTTTACCTCGCTCTGGGCGAGCAGGTAGTAGTCGGCCTCCTCGATCTCCCCGCCCACGTAAACGGATATCCCCCGGCCCGCTATGGCCCTGAAGGCGTCCTTGTCCGTCTCGTCGTCGCCTATGTAGACGGGGAAGGTGCCCACGAAAGGTTTCCTGTCGAGGAGCCATGTAACGGCGCTGCCCTTGTTCCATTCGGCGCTCGGGCGTATCTCGAAGGCCTTCTTGCTGCGGGCGAGCCTGACGATGCCCCTGTCGACGGACTCCTTCACGGTATGCTCGTACCTCTCCGTGAAAGCGCGCTGTCTCCTGGTGTCAAGGAGCCTGTAGTGCAGGGTGATGGAGTGCCCCTTGTCCTCGAGGATGACCCCCTTGTGCGCGCGGACGATGGAGGCGAGCTCCCCGGAAAGCCTCTTTATCTCGGCCCCGAAGGCCCCTCCGGCGTCGAAGACCATCGTGAAGTCCTCGGCCCATATCTCCGCTCCGTGGTTCCCGACGTAGACGAGCCCGTCTATGCCGATCCTCCTCCTGACGTCGGCAAGCTGCCGGCCGCTTACCACGGCCGTGGGGTACGCCTTAGCGAGCGCCTTTAACACCTCCTTCATCTGGTAGGTGAGCGTAGCCTGCTCGGGCCGGGCCACTATCGGCGTTATCGTGCCGTCGTAGTCGAGGAAGAGGGATATCCTGCGCCCGTTCATCATCCCCTTGAAGCGGTCGAGGTCTTTAAGAAGGTATTTACTCATCCGAGTTTCTCGAACTCCCATACTATGTCGTCGACCCACTTGTATATGTCGTTCTTTTTTATGTGGTCGCGCGCCATCTCGAGGGCCGCCCTCCTCTCGGAAGGCCTGCGCTGGAGCGCCGTCTTTATGGCCTCCCCGAAGCTGCTGGTGTCGTAAGGGTTTATGATGGTGATGCCTGGTATCTCCTCGGCCGCGCCCGCGAACTCGCTTACGAGTATGGAGCCGGTCATGTTCACCTGGGAGGCGATGTACTCCTTGGCCACAAGGTTCATGCCGTCGTAGACCGAGCTTATGATGGCTATGGACGCGTGCTTGTACAGGCCCGCGAGCTCGCGGTGCTGCAGCTTGCCGAGTATGTACTCCACGGGCTTCCAGCCGTCCTTGCCGAACCTGTTGTTGACCGCCGCCACCCTCTTCCTTACGCGCTCCATGTACCTGATGTACGGCTCCACCCTGCGCGTGGGCACCGCCACCTGCACGAAGGTCATCTTGCCCCGGTACTTCGGGTAACGCGTGAAGAAGTACTCTATGGCGTCGAGGCACTTCAAGAGCCCCTTGGTGTAGTCGAGCCTGTTCACGCCCAGGCCGAGTATCTGCCCTTCGAGCCCCCTTTTTTTTATGAACTTGTTGAAGAACGTGTCTGTGGACGGGTCGCGCGCCGTCCTGTCGAACCAGTCGAAGTCCACGCTTATGGGGAAGGACTTTATCGATGTGGCGTGGTTCTTGTAGAAGACGGTCCCTTTCCGGTAGTCGACCTCGGCCTCGTCGATCTCCCAGTCCACGCAGCGCATGAAGTTGAGCTTGTAGTGCTCGAGCTGGAAGCCGAGCAGGTCGTTGGCGAGAAGTCCCTCCATTATCTCCCTCCTCTGCGGACACGCCCTGAATATGTCGTAAGGGGGCCAGGGTATGTGCCAGAAGAGCGAGACCGAGATGGCGGGCCTGCGTGCCTTTATCTCGGCGGCGCAGAGCGAGAGATGGTAGTCCTGCAGCCAGACGATGGCCTTCTCCTTGCCCGCCTCCTCTATGACGGCGTCGGAGAAGAGGCGGTTGACCTTTTTGTAGCTGTTCCAGTACTGGCGCGTGAGGTAGACCTTGTCGAGCGCATAGTGGCAAAGCGGCCAGAGGAACCTGTTGGAGTATCCGTTGTAGTACCCCTCGATGTCACCCTGCGCAAGGGGGACCTTGCGCAGATCGTAAGCCTCCTTGCCGGGAGGGACCCTGCACCGAAGGGTCCCGTTCGCCTCGTCCTCCCTCGTGCCCGAGGCTATCCAGACCCCATTCGAGGCCTGCATCACCGGGTCGAGCGCGGCCACGAGGCCGCCGACGGTCTTCTCCGCCTTGCCGCCTTTCTTGATATTGTAGGGCTCGCGGTTCGACACTACTATTATCTTCGTGTTGCGGAAGGTGTTTTCCATCGGTGCCTTCGGCCTCCTCCAGGGTCACAGAGGCGCATGTCGGATTGAAAAAAGGTCGTTGCGGTGAAAGGTTACCCATTCATTTAACGGCATGTGCGCGGTTATTTCAATAGAAAATTTACGCTGTGCCCGGTTTGTCCTTTATCGGCGCGGGTTTTCGCGTTTTCAATACTGGGCGCGGGCGCGGCCCGTATTCAAGGGCAGGTTGAAGCAAGGCGTTCCGGGGCCCGGGAGGGTTTTCAGGTTTTACGGAAAAAGACGGCGGGGATGGCCCTTGCAGGGCGGGCAGTGCGGGGCAGACGGGGCCGGGGCGGGCTCAGATGTATATGGCCTTTTCTCCCTTGTGCTCCATGGAGGTCCAGATGGCGAGGTAGTTCCGCAGGTTCCTCGTAATCAGGAAGTTCCTCCTGATGTGCTCCCTCCCGGCCTGGCCCATCCTCTTGGCCTGCTCCGGGTTCTCGAGGAGCTGGCGGGTCCTGTAGGCCGTGCCCTCTATGGAGTGGACGAGAAAGCCCGAGTAGCCGTCGATGACCTGAAGCGGGATGCCGCCCACGTCGCCGCCTATGACGGGCTTGCCCTTCCACAGGGACTCGGCCACGACGAGGCCGAAGCCCTCGCGCGTGGACTTCTGGAGCACGATGGTCGCGCCCCTTTGCAGGGCGTTTATCTCGCGGTCGCTGAACGGCGGCAGAAGGAGTATGTGGATGTCCGGGTCCCCGGCGGCCTTCTCCTGAACCTCCTTGAGGACGTGCTCGCCCTCGGGGTCGTCGGTGGCCGTGCCCCCGGCGAGCACGAGCCTGCAGTCGTGGTACTTCTTTACGAGCCTGTATGCGTCTATGACGCCGCACGGGTCCTTGAACGGGTCGAAGCGCGAGACCTGCAGGAGCACGGGCTTGTCCATCGGTATGTTGAACCGCTCGTATATGGCGGCCACCTCCTCTTGCGGCAGGTCGATGTTCTTCTCCGCGAGCGGGTCGATGGAGGGCTGCATCATGAACTGGGGTATGGAGACGGACTGGGCGAAGTTGGCCACCGAGAATATGGCGCAGTCGAACTTCTCCACTATGCTCTTCAGGAAGAACCACGTGACGCTGTCCGGGCTTGAGATGTCGATGTGGCACCTCCAGAGCCATGCGCCCCGTTTCTTGTTGTCGATGAACATGGCGGGCTGCGGGTCGTGTATCACCACGCAGTCGGCGTCCAGGTCTATCTTCGCGGCGTTGGCCCTGTTCACCGCCTCGTACTCGTCCCACATGGCCTTGTTGATGTGCTTGCCCTTGCCCTGCAGGGAGTTGTGAAGGTTCTTCGTGACCTCGAAGAACGGGCGCGTGCCCTTGAGCACCTCCCACCTCACGTCTATGCCGAGGTGCTCTATAAGGGGGATGAGGCGCTGGAGTATCTCGGCCACCCCGCCGCCCTCGGCGGTGGAGTTGACGTGGAGCATCTTCCTGCCCTGGAGCCTCGCGGCGAGCGTCTCTATGGACCGGATGTCTCCGGGGTCGGCTATGTCCCTGTAGTCTTCTATCGATCTGTTCATATTATCGATTCTTTCACTATCTTGATTATCTTCTCCCTGAGCGTCTCGGTGGAGTACATGTACGGGTCCAGCGACTTTATCTTCAGGGCGATGTCCGAGCAGCCGAGGCAGGTCTCGAGGAACTCGCTGAAGTCGTCTCTCTCCTTGCCGAGCCTCAGGCGCGCCTCGTAGAAGTGGAAGTAGACGCTCGAGTAGTCCACCTTGCCGAGCGCCTCCAGAAAGTCTGCGGTGTTCTCCGCCTCTATCCCTGTGGGCAGCACCAGGGTCACTCCCTCGTTGAAGAGGAACTCCCTGCCGGGCAGCACGGGCCGGGGCTGGGGGTAGTTCTTGAGGTGCTCTATGATTATGCGGATAATCTCCGTGCGGAGGCCCTCGATGTTGTTGAACTCGAATGGGTTGACGTTGGCGAGCGCCTCGGCGAGGCTGTGCTCTTCGAGCGACTCCGCGGCCCAGACCGCGAAGTCGTTCGGGAACTCCGGGGGCACGACGTGGGGCTTGAGGTAGTACTGATGCATGTGGTGGAAGATGCTCTCGGTGCTTATCTGCTGGAGTATCTCGACGAGCTGGAGGATGTCGGAGGCCTTCCTCCCGGTCAGCTTCGTAAGCACGAAGCACTCGTAGAATTTAAAGGATTTTTCGGACTGTTCCATCACCTGCGGTCTCCATCGTGTCTGGGCGGCCGTAAGGGCCTTTATTACCCTTTCGCACTAACCGGCGATAACTTGAACATTCATCCATCGCGGCCGCGGCAGGGGCCGGGTGTGTCTGTTCGTCCCGGTTGCCGAAACAATCGGGACGGCCATGCCATTCCTACAAATACGGTATCAGAGCGGTCTTTGGGTGTCAAGGAGCGGTACGCCTTTTCCCGGCGCCCGGTCACCGTCGGCCTTCCCGAAGGCGTCCACCCTTCATACACCCCCGGCGCCCCCTTCGCCCGGCTGTGAAATCAACCCTTGGCATACCCCGCAATTCAACCTTCGGGACTATGCAGCTTCACCCTGTCCGTCCGAAGAGTATATTACAGGCTGCGCCCAGCGGCCTGCGACAAACCTTGACGCTTCGGGAATCGGAGGACGCCCTGTCATTCCAAAACATCCGCCCAGGTGACTCAGGATTGACACGACCCACTTCTTCATCCGCCAGCCACACTTCTTTCAGGGCGTCCTCCCGTTTTCCGGGGTCCGAAGACTCCACCCGGCCATCTTTTCAGAGGTACTGCACGAATTGCGGAACGTTATCGAAACAGGACCCGCGCACCTTTCCCCCGGCATGATAATAGTAGAGAGCGGCCAGCGAGCGATAAGCACCATACTCGGCTCCTGCGTGGCGGTATGCCTCTGGGACCGCGCCCGCATGATAGGGGGCATGAACCATTACCTGTTGCCCGTATGGAGCGGCAGCGCTCCGGGTACTCCGGCCTTCGGCAACGTCGCCATACCCCTGCTGCTCGATACGATGGCCGCACTGGGGTGCGGGGCCGCGGACCTGCAGGCATGGATCTGCGGCGGCGCTGACATTACGGGGGACGCGGGTCTTTTCATGGTAGGCCGGAGGAACGTCGAGTTTGCCGAGGGTGAGCTTTCAAGGACGGGCATCCCCGTAACGGGCCGCGATGTCGGGGGCGTGCATGGACGAAAGGTGTTTTTCTGTTCGAGGTCGGGCGAGCTTACGGTGGCAAGGCTCGGCCCCGCGCAGGCGGCCACGTCTGCTCCCTCCTTGAATCCCTTAAAAAAAGGATGATTTTTCCCGCGGGATGTATTATCATGCAACTCTTCCGTAAGGCCGCGACGCGACACTCGACTACTCCTTGAACCCGCAATCCAATCGATAACCCCGCCGTCTTCGAGGCCTTCCGAAGGGTAGCCCGCCCGGACCGTCTTCTCTGAAAAACATCATTGCCACCGGGGCAGGTAATTCCCGGGGCAGGTAATTCCCGGGGCAGGTGTTTGCCGGGGCAGGTGATCCCAGTGGCAGGTGTTTGCCGTATTCGCAAGGGAACGGATTCAAGGGGGAGGTCCGGTATGCTCAATGTCCTGATGGTGATGAAGAACCAGGGCCATCCTGCGGCAAAGCTCCTCGAAGGCCATAACTGCGAGTTCTATTCTGGTTCGGAGCCGCTCCTTGAGATGGTCTCGAAGAACCACTACCACATCGTGATGCTCGAGGACAGGCCGGAGCTGGTCCCCGGCATAAGGGAGGCCGACCCGAGGGCCGAGGTCTTCCTCATAGGCTCTCGCTCCATCGGCGAGCTGGAGGCCGTGAGGCTCGGCGTGACGGTCTTCCTGCCCGAGCCCGTCGACCTCGGCAGGCTTCGCAGCTCGGTGGAGGACGCCGTCGAGCTCGCCAACACCCGCAAAGAGACGGCGGAGCTTGAAAGGCAGCTCGCAAGCAAGTACACCTTCGCCGGGATGGTCGGCAGGAACCCCCGGATGCTCGACATATTCAACTACCTGAGAAGGATAGCCCCCTACTACAGGACAGTGACCATCGTCGGCGAGACCGGCTGCGGCAAGGAGGAGGTCGCCAAGGCCCTGCACGCCGTAAGCCCCGTCTCCAAAGAGCCCTTCATCGTATGCAACTGCGGCGCTCTCGTCGAGACGCTGATAGAGTCCGAGCTCTTCGGCCACAAGAAGGGCTCCTTTACCGGGGCCATAGCCGACAAGGAGGGCATCTTCGAGGCCGCCGGGCAGGGCACCGTCTTCCTCGACGAGATAGGCGACCTCCCCCTTCCGTTCCAGCCCCATCTGTTGAGGGTGCTCCAGAACGGGGACTTCAGGAAGGTGGGCGGCACGCGAGCGCTCAAGGCGCGGTGCAGGGTGATAAGCGCCACGAACAGGGACCTCTCCAAAGAGGTGAAGGAGGGGAGGTTCCGCGAGGACCTCTACTTCAGGCTCACGCCGCTTACCGTGGAGGTGCCGGCGCTTCGCTACCGCAAGGACGACATCCCGCTGCTCTCCCGCTACATGCTCAACAGGTTCTTTGAGCGCACCGGCAAGAAGATCCTCGGCATATCCGTGCGCGCGCAGTCGGCGCTCATGTCCTACGACTGGCCGGGCAACGTCCGGGAGCTCGAGAGCGTTATAGAGAACATGGCGATAATGGTACCCGACGGCTTCATAAGGCTCGAAGACCTCCCCGAAGACATACGGAACAGCCAGCCCAGGGCGGTCTACGCCCCGAGGACGCTCGACGAGGTGGTGAAAGACCACCTGGAATCGGTCCTCCGGCTCTGCGGCGGCAACAGGACCGAGGCCGCCAAAGTGCTCGGCCTGAGCAGAAGGGCGCTCTTCAGGAAGTTGGAGAAGTACGGGATAGGATGAGGCCGCCTGCGCGCCCCCTCTCCCCGAAGGGGCGCGAGGAAAGCCGGGGGCATCGCTGGGAGCGAAGGCGGCGCGGCGGTCTCTCTTTCGGGCTGTTATTGCGAGGGAGCGGAGCTACCGAAGAACCCCGAGCTTGTTGAACGGAATAAAGACGAGGTCCTTCGCGTTGCTCAGAATGATAGACCAACCTCCCCCTTTTTTAAAGGGGGACCGAGGGGGATTTTCAATCGTTATTCCGTGGCTGGCCGTTGGCCATGTATTTTCAATGATCTTTCAACGCCGTTTGCGCCCCTCCGGGCGCTTCCGGTGATCAGGCTCGCTCAGCTGGGGCCGCCTCTTCCCCGTTCGCGCGC
>JBHHYT010000077.1:0-12229 GCA_046757705.1 Thermodesulfobacteriota bacterium | reverse complement strand
GCACATGCGCGGACACTCTCAAGAAAGGGGGAGGAGTAAGCACATGCGCGGACACTCTCAAGAAAGGGGGAGGAGTAAGCCCGCGGGCGGCAGTGCTCGCGCTCAAAAGGGCAGCTCTCGAGCCTCTCGAATGGGAGATAGAGGTTCTCAGGGCCATACCCGACGCAAAGGATCGGCTCGTAACCCTCAAGGAACGGAAGATACCGCAGGCCGTCAACGCTCTGAAGGCGCAGGCCGATCGCGAGGTCTATGTCGAGCGCATTTCGAAGGCCGTGGGCGTGTCCATAAAGGCCGTCGACGACCTGTTAAACACCTGCGTGGACCTCTACAAGGAGCTCTCGGATACCTACGGCGGGGCGGCCGGGATAAAGAAGACAGATCCGCTCGACCTGGCGGAGCGGATATTCAAGTGGTTCGCCAACGCCGAGGGGGGCCGGTTCTTCAAGACCGGCGGCGGGCGCGTCTCTCTCTTCTGGCACGGGAAGATCTACGAGATAGGCAACAACCTGGACTTCAACACGCTGATGTTCCGCCTCACGCGCCTTGCGGCCATAGAGAAGCCCGGCACGACGGTCTGGTACTACATGCAGACGCTCTGCAACGACCGGGGGGAGCCGATAGACCTGGTCAGGTGGATACACACCGACCGGGAGCGCGACACCGTATACATCAACCTCAATAGCGACCATTCAAAGATACTCGCGATAGCTCCGGACGCGGAGCCCGCGCCCATCGACAACGGCACGAACGAGCAGTCGGTGCTTCTCTCGTCCTCCTTTCAGATCCGAACGATGGAATACCAGCCAGCCGCGGTGGAAGCCGAAGGCTTTCGCGCGCTGAAAGAGCTCATAATGGACACCACGCCGTGCGAGAAGGCGCAGAGGTACTTCCTCGCCTGCTGGATGATAACGGCCTTCCTCATAGACTACCAGTCGGACAGGGGCTTGCTGCAGATACTCGCGCACACGCAGATCGGAAAATCGAAGGTGGCCGAGCGCGTCAGCCAGCTCATCTTCGGCGCCAGCTATGTCGGCAAGGGCACGGGCGCGGCCGAGACCCGGATGGCGGCGAACAACCCGATGCTCTTCCTCGACAACCTGGAGAACCGAAAACTTACGCAGGGGACGGTCGACTTTCTCCTTTTCGTGGCCAACAGCGCGCACAAGCCGAAGAGCAAGGGCGGAAGCGACACGGAGGTCCTCTACCAGAGGCTCAACACGCTGGCGATAATCACCTCCATCGAGGCCTTTCCGGGCCGGCTGCCGGAGCTGGTGAACCGCACCTTTCCGCTGATGCTCGAGGACAGGTTCCGCCAGCACGGGTATATGCACGACGAGGTGATGGGACGGATACTCAAGAGCCGCTCCCTTATCCTCTCTTCGGTCTTCAAGATGATCGGACGGCGGGTGCTGCCGCGCCTCTCAGAGCGGGCCGAGTGGAGCCGGTACATATCGACCGAGTTCCCCAGGCACAACAAGGAGAGGATGAACGAGCACATCTGCATGATGATGCTCGTCCTCGAAGGGGTGCTCGAGCATATCCCGTTTAAGGAGGGCGCGCCGGTGAAGACGCAGGCGGCGGAGATCCTCAAGAAGTGGATAGCGTACCAGGAGGAGCAGGCCCGGCAGACGGAGATAACATCGAACACGCTCCTTACCCTCATGGACGGGCTCGCCCGCGAGATCTGGATAAAGATGAGGGGAAAGACCGAGGAGGAGATGCCGTGGAGGGAGTACCCGTACCTCTTCGGGGAGACGAAGGTGAAGGTCTACGACGACCCGGAGTACCTCCAGACATTCTACCTGACCGAGCCCGTGGAGGAGATAAGCGACGAGGAGGAGGAGCTGACCGAGATGGTCCAGCGGATAGAGTTCGAGCTTACGGCCGCGGACCTGTGGAGGGTCTTCTCCAAGTACTACAAGCTCCACCAGGGGCAGCGGAACCCCTTCGAGAACCCCAACGCCCTCGGCGCCCGCATATCCAACGACAGGGAGGTCATGGAGCGTGGCGGCTGGGAGTATAAGAATAGGAGGAAGTCCAAGGGGCACTGGTACTGGCGTTTTTCCAAGAAGGAATTTAAGAGTTTCTAAGTGGTTGTTATTCCTCAGTTTCACCTTTTTTTTGTGCAGAGGCCGAAATCAAAACGAGCGTAATTTTCAAATATAGTTCCATAGTTCCCTTTTCAAAATCAATATTTTATAAGTATTTATTTTTATTAAAGAAAAAAGAGTAATTGAAAGGGAACTATGGGGGGGAACTATGAGGGAACTATGGGGAACTATGAGGGAACTATCAAGAGTGGAAATGACAAGTTCCCTCGGAGTAACCTCTTAATTTATATGATGTTTCATGGGGCGAGGGAACTAGGGACAATAGGGAACTATGAAAATGCCGGCCTGAAAGCCGGATTATCCGCCTCTCGCCGTGTTAGAGAGCCAAACCGCGTTTTAAAAATACTGTTTTAGTAGTGTCTTAATAAGACAGTCAAAAGCGTTCTAAGTGTATGTCTTATAAAGGGAAGTTGTATACCTGTTTTGAGGGTATATTTGCGGGTTTGTTTGCAGGGGTCTGGAACAGAGCTAAAAAAGCTAAATATAAGAGCGGTATATCAAGGGGTTAGAGGCGTAATACCATGACCGAGGGATTAAAAGACCACCCCCCCTACCAAAAGTTCAGGGGTTTCAAGGGTGCTCTCTCCCCCACTTATCAATATATTTTGTAAGGGTTTTTTGAAAGCTGTTTTAATTTTAGGGGGGTCCGGGGGGAAAGATGCAGATACTGTCATATCTACCGCAATTCAGGGAGTACTTGAGCGTCCTGCTTGGCCGGAGGCCGGGCACGGTCACGCGTTATTGCCGCGCCGTGGAGAGTTTTACGGAGTGGTTTGGTTCCAGGGGGGGCTCGGGGGGGAACGCGGAGCCGAATGTCCGCTCTATCACCCGCGACGACATAGAGGCGTGGATGAAACACCTCTTTCTTCACCAGGGCAACATCAAGAACATATCCCGCGCGGCGAAGCTCTCGGCCCTGAAGGCGTTCTGGCGCTTCCTGGTCTACAAGGGCGTGATCAAGGAGGATCCCCTTACCCTCATACCCTCGCCGAAGGTCACGCGCCCGATGCCGCAGAAGTTCTCCACCCTTCAGCTCAAGCAGATATTCTCCGGGCCCGACCTTTCCACCGACAGGGGCGTGCGCGACATGGCCATCCTCAAGGTCCTTTACGCCTCCGGGCCCCGGGTCGACGAGATACGCTCCCTGTCCGTCGAGGACCTGAGAACCAGTGGAGGCGACATCTACCTCTACTATCACGGCAAAGGGGGTAAGGAGCGCGTCGTGCGGCTCCGCAGGAACCCTTCCGAGGCATTGAGGCGCTGGCTTGTCGTGCGCGAGCGGTATATAAACTCGGAAGACCCGGACTCCGCCCGCTCCCTCTTCGTATCGATGAGCTATAATTCGCGCGGCCGCCGCCTCTCGGTGCAGGCGTATAACGCCGTGCTAAAGAAGTATGCCGCCCTGGTCGGCATCAGGAACGAGAGGGTCTTCACTCACAAGATGCGCGCCACCTTCGCCACCGACCTCTATGATATGGGCTTCGGGCTTATTGAGATATCGAACCTCCTGGGGCACGAGTCGGTCGAGACCACACAGCTCTACATCGCCATCTCGGAGAAGGCGCTCAAGAAGACCGCCATCCCGGACAAACGCTGGAGGGAGCTTGAGAGAAAAGGCGGGGAGGATGAATAATGGACGGCCTTAATTTCCTCGCGGAGTTGGAGGAGCTGTTAAACAGGGAGATGGGGGCTCCGGCGGGCTCTCACGCCCTCAAGGCCCTGTGCGAGAGGCACCACGGCAGCCGGGTCTACATCCCCTCGGCCACCGAGATCTACCGCGCGTGGCGCAACAGGCAGTTATCTTTCTCTTTCATGGGAGACAATCACGCCGAGCTCGCCCTTGAGTGGGGGCTTACGGAACGGCAGATAAGGAGGATAGTCAACGGTGGATAGACCCTTGACAACGGCCCCGCGCCCTGCTATATTGGGGGCGTCAGAAGTATCCAAGAGGGCTGTCCCCGGCCTCCGCAATAGACGCGGAAAGGGGCGTTTTAGCTTAAGGGCGCACGCGCGCCCGAGTGTCCTCATATCGCGAGGTATGGGGGCGGTCTCTCTTGGAGCCGCTGACAACACTCGGGCGCTTTTTTGCGTCCGCAAACCGTCAAAATTCCAAGAGGAGGCCTACCATGTTAAACCGCAAGAAGACCCAGTACCCGCCGCACATTCAGGAGTATGTGGACAAGCTCGTCCGGGTGCTCACGCACGGCACGCCGAATAACATAGGCTATTTAAAGGGCGTGGTGATGGCCATGCCCCACAGGGCCGCCGCCAACTCACCGGCCCCGGCTCCGGCCCCACGGCCCGCGCGCAAGGCGCCCGCCCGCCTTAAACTCGTATACTCGAAGGAGGGATAAGACCATGGAAAACACGAGAGAACAACTCCCGGTAAAGGTAGTAGACAGGCTCCTTGGAGGGGCCTGCAGGGTCAGGGTCGCCCTCGCCGAGCACCCGGTGACGGGCGAGGTCGCCCCCTGCGTGCCGATTATGGACTACGCGGATGTCTTTTCGTACCCTAAACAGGCCATTTTCCAGATGATAGACAGGTCGGAATGGCTTAATAAGCATTCAGTTGTCAACGTTATGATGGCAACTGACGGCAAATATTATTCTACTCGTTGTATATTTGAAGAATCCATGCTTGGCGTATTCATGAAGCTCCAGCCTAAACGGTGCAAAGACCCGGATGTCGCCCGGAAGGTGAACGACCTTCAGGAAGAGATGGTGCTCATCCTCCGGGACGTGCTCCGGGGGTACAGGCCGAAGCCCGGCTATTGCGATGAGGAAAAGGGCCTCCTTCCCCGCCCCGGCCTCTCGGCCTCGGCCATACCTTCCCTCTGCAGGCAGGCGAACAAGGGGTGCCGCTTTTCGGCACGCGCTTTGAGCCAGTTCTACGGCATGCTCGTGGAGGACCTGGTGGAGGATGTCTTCACCGCCGACCCGGAGACATCCGAGACGGCCTTTCTCATCGCCAGGTACCTGCACGAGCTGATGGAGGAGCCGAAGAGCGCGCCGGGCGTCGAGCGGACGGCGGACGGGCTGACCGGGGCTACCAGGGCCTTTATGCCCGCCTTCGAGGCGGTAAGCAGGGCGCGCGCCCTGCCCCGCTTCTTCACCAATACATATACCTTCGGCGCGGCCATCGCCAGAGAGCGCGACGCGCTCGAAGCCCTCGGCTGGAGAAAGGAGCATGTCAAGAAGACGGGCGGCGAGAACGTCTACAGGTTCAGAAGGATAGGTATGAACTGAGGCGCGGGCGTACCAGGCCCTTCTCGACAGGGGATGGAGCAGGGAGGAACTCGCCAGAAAGATGGGCTTCAAGCAGGCGTGGAGGATAGACGAGCGGGTGAGCCTTCTCAGCCTTACGCCCGTCAACCAGGAGCTTGTCGTAAAGGGGAGTATAACGAACTCTCAGGCGTTTGAGATGAGCCGGGTGCCGGCCGAGACGCAGGGGGTTATCTTGAGGAAGGTCCTCTCCGGCGAGCTCGGTACCTACAACAAGCTCCGGTCGTTCGTGGACGGGCTCATCGCCATCGAGAGGCAGGACTGCCTGCTCTCGCTCCAGTCGCTCACCCCTTCGGAGGAGCGGTCGATAAGCGAGTTTTCCAGCCTTTTCCGCTCCATCGAGAGGTTCATAGTCTCGGTCAACGAGAAGGGGAGCGGAAGGCACTTCAAGAAGGTGGTCTTCCATACCGACATCAGCGTCGAGCGGATGGACCTCGTCATACAGCAGATGATGAAGCTGAGGAAGTCCGTCTTCGAGGGCGCGGGAATACAGGACGCGCTAAAGGCGGTGTAAGGTGTCTTGGTGGGGGCGGGCCGTGAGGCCCGCCCCCACAAGAGCTTAAACATGAATAAAAAAGCTATCTTTTTGTAAGACAATCAGTATAATATCTATTTTAGCCTATAAAAAAAGCACCGATAAGTAAAAAATATTTTATAGTGTGAGGTGTTATGGTTATCGATAATTCAATATCAATAATTATTGTTACAGCACAATCATTTAATCCATCTATCTTCACGGAAACATGGCTGGATAGGCACAAGATTATTAGTGTGGACAGCCTTGACGGTCCTCGTGTTTCAACCCCTCAAGCAGCCGTTTTTCAAACTAAGGAAGTAGCACTGGCAATCGAACCTTCCAAAATGCAGGTATCGTTTTCTACACATAAAACTGATAGTGACTTTGATACCTCCCTTAAAATACCTCTTCGTATTGTAGAGTTACTTCCTCATACCCCCTATCTTGCACTTGGCTTGAATTTTAATGTTTTTGTAAAACCACCAGAGGGGCAAGACTTTCTTTCGTACAATAAATCGTTGTTAGGAACTGGTGATTATAAATTACTCCGGGAGTTTTCGGTTGAGGATGCACGGTTTGGCAGATATTTTTCTAAGGATTATGGCGAAGCCAGATTAAAGCTGGATATAAAGCCAGTCAAAGCAGGTCCTGAGAATAAAGATATGATTGCGTTTTTATTCAATTTTCACTTTGAAGTTAGTGAGGTTGATGTGTCAGAACGATGGAAGAAGTTGGTAGAGTATATAGGCAATTGGAATTCATTTCGTGAATATGCTACAAGTCTTGTTGAAGTTGGCGCCAAACTTTAAGCGACGGAGATTATCTTGTTAACATACATGCCAAAAATTGATCCTACAAGCCAGGATGCATCTTCTATATTTAGCCCAATGGAGATAATGGATCCGGCAATTAAGGAATTATTGAGGTCCATACCTAATCCACCAGAACATATTGAACCGGGTGCTTCTTTAACATTGACCGAAATAAACGCGGAAACCGAAGAATTTATACGGGAACATTCTTTAGACAAGGGTGTAGAATGGATAAAGACGAATGCACCAGTTTTTTTCCCTAACGCGGACTTTGAAATCGAGGTCCTTCCAGCAGATGAAGGGGAGGATAATATATTAGCCCTGACAGTATATGACACACTTCCAGTCCCGGAGTTTAGGAAAAAAACGCATGCTATATGTGAAGCAATGGTAACAGCGGGATACAAAGATATCTATGAGATTATAGGTATTGTTCAGCGGAGGCCGCACAATGATGCAAGGCAGGCAATTTCTCAGTACAGCTCGCTTGTTGCTGCGTGATGGAGTTGATGAGGCTGCACACCGAAGCGTGATTAGCCGGGCCTATTACGCATGTTTCATAGAGACTACTGGTATCGCGTGGACGGAATGCCTTGCAATTACGCGAAGAGATGCCGGGGGTTTTTTTACCCATGATATTTTGCAAAAATCTTTAAAAAATGGGGGAGAAACACAAGCCGTTAGAAATTTAGGTACGGATTTAGCGAGCTTCAGGGCCAATAGAAAAAAAGCAGACTATCTCATGGGAGAAACCGTTACAGAAATAGATGCAAAAGATGCCATTGAATTTGCAGAGTCTTTCTTAGCAGATCTTGACACAATTCCTGCACAGAGTATCGGCAAGGCAATGGATAGGTATAAGCAGATTACAGGGTCTTGAAACTTTCTGACATTTTCGGCCTGTAAATGTCACAGCCGACCCGCTATATATTGAGGGCATGAGCTTAACCGCTCATGCCCTTTTTCTATTTTAAAGGAGCCCCGTTGAGAGAGACGCTTAGCCGCACCGGGCCCCGGTGGCCGCCGCCATTGGCCCCGGCACATAACCCCATAAACCCAGAACCCCGCCAGCACGGCGGGGTTTTCTTATTTCAGGGGTCGCGCCATGGACGATAAGGACTACGGCATACCGGCGAAGCTCAAGGTGCGGCGCCGCCCGTATACCATGAGCCCCGAGGCGCTCGAGGCCCGGAGGCAGAACGCGCAGAAGTCCACCGGCCCGAAGACCGACGAAGGCAAGAAGGCGTCCTCGCGTAACTCCTGGAAGCACGGCCTGTATGCCCGCACCTTTATACTCGGCACGCTCGGCAAGCCCTGCAAGACCACCTGCGACAAGTTCCCCTGCGGCCTTGTCTCGGATAACGAGATTACGCCGGGAGAGACCTGCCTTGATAAGCAGTTCGTGGCCGAGGCGTTCGACTCGATTATCCGCGCCGTGGAGATGAAGGAGCACGAGGACTTCAACCACCTGGCCGTGCTCGAGATGGCCGGGGCGATACAGGTCCTCCGCCGGTGCAAGGAGGACATACTCGAAGACGGCGTGGTGCTGAAGAGCGAGAAGATCGACAAGGACGGCAACTCGCTTGGCTATGAGTACAAGCCGCACCCGGCCCTTGCCGTCTACACAAAGCTTCTTTCAGACCTCGGGCTCACTCCGCAGGAGTTCAACATCACGCCGCGCGAGATCGCCCGCACGGCCAAGAACAAGGACGAAGAGGAGCGGGAGACGGCCGCCGACATCATGGCCCGCGCCCTCGGCAACCTCGCAAGGCGGAGCGGAGGCGAATGACGCTCGTAGAGGACATAAGGAAGAGGCTCGTCATCCCCGAGGAGATATTCGAGGGCTTTCTCGACGAGCGAGGCTGGTCGTGGCACCAGCTCGCCCGCGGAGAGCTCCCGGTGAGCTTCGAGGACATCCAGCTCGGCCTCATCTGCCGCCACCACTCCCTCTGGGCCGGCGCGTTCCTCAAGGAGCCGGACACCGGCGAGCCTTACCAGTATTGGCCCTACCAGCTCGAGAGCGCCGACGCGTGGTACGACCTTGTTCACTCCGACGGCGCGGAGGTCGGCAAGACCCGCGAGATAGGCAACATCCTGCTCTGGAGGGCTTCGACACGCCCCGGCAGGTCCTCTCTCGTCGGCGCGCCCGAACAGGTGCACCTCGACGAGATAATCGACTACTGCGTGGAGCAGATGTTCACGCACACGCCGGAGCTGGGGCGAAACCTCAAGCGTCACAAGAAGCACCCGCACCATGTCTTCTACTTCAACAACGGGTATAAGGTCTACTTTTCGCCCGGCGGCTTTGACGGCACCGGCTTCAGGGGCAAGCATGTCAACGACCTCTGCCTGATGGACGAGGCGGCCAAGATAAAGAACCCGGACATCTGGCGCGAGTTCTGGAGAGCGGCGAAGCCCGAGGCCACCTTCAGGCTCTACTCCGTGCCGGACGGCGACCGCGACACCGTCTTCTACCGTATCAAGCAGAGGGCGAAGGGCGTGCAGGAAGGCGCGGAGCTGGCCGTGGGAGAAGACGACGCCCCGAAGGAGAGGAGCTTCCGCTACTTCAACTGGCGTAAAACCCAGCAGCCGGATCCATTCTGGAACGAGGGCCGGCGCAGGTTCTACATCGAGCTCTACGGCGGCGAGGACTCTCCCGGGTACAGGCGCAACATCCTCGGCGAGGACGGCGACCCGGAGAACGCGGTATTCCCGTGGCACCAGTTCTCGCGGTGCCTGAAGGACATCCCGGACTACACCGCGCTCAAGGTCCTTGTCGACGAGGGCTCCGGCTCCGTGAGCCTCTTCTCTGCGAAGTACGGCGATGTGCGCGGCAAGGACGGCACGCGCGAAGGGAGAGAGGAGATACTCGAGGACCGCGCAGTCGACCGCGCCCGCTTCGACCTCGGAGAGACGATAAGTCGCGCGTTCAGCCCGGTGCAGGGGCTCATCTACATGGGCGCCGACCTCGGCTTCTCGAACGACCCGACGGAGATAATTGTCCGCCTGGTGCTTGGCAAGGTCTGGCGCACCATCGCCCGCCTGCAATTGAAGGGCATCACATACGACCTGCAGGCAGACGCCATCGACATTCTCGATGGCATATACGGCCCCAAGGGCATAGGGCTCGACTTCGGCAACGCCGGGAGCGCGGTCTGCCACATACTACAGAAGCCGGAGAGCTACGCGGAGAGGCACTACGCCGAGCGCGTCACCGGCTTCCAGTTCGCCGAGGGCTACGACGACATGGACGAGAGCGGCCGGGTGATTATAGACAAGAAGACAGACAAGCCCCGGCGCCTTAACGCCAAGGAGCTCGCCACGAACATCATGACGCGGAAGATGCAGTGTCAGGAGTGGGAGCTGCCCTTCGACAACGACTACTTGAACCAGTTCCCCTCGCATACCTACCGCGAGGGGCCCAAGCACAGGGTTTTTTCCAAGGGCAACGACCATATAATCGACGCCGAGAGGGTCTGCACGCTCAAGATGGTGGTGCCGGACCAGGTTGCCGACGACTTCTTCTCAAGCGGCGTAAGCGTAAGGGTGGCATGAGGATATTCGGCTACGAGATAGGCTGGGCGAAGGCCGCCGGAGGCAAGGGCGAAGGGCAGCTCTCGCGCGAGGCGAGCCCACAGGGGCCTTATACTTCGTTCTTCCAGAACTACCTTGCCCGCAAGGTCATGCCCTCGCTCTACGAGGCGATGCGCGAGTCCATTCCCGTGATAGACACGGCCATACACAAGCTCACAACGCTTGACGGCATAATTCGCGTCGACGGCAGGAACAAGGGGCTTGTCCACGAGATAGAGGACTGGATGGAGGGCGTTCAGGTAAACGACATGCAGACGGGCTTTCAGGCGTTCGTCAACAACTATACGAACGAGACCTACGAGCAGGGCTTCTCCATCTCGGAGTTCGTCACGGCCCCGGGCCTCTCCGACATCTCGCGGCTCAATGTGGCTGACAGCAAGGACATACGATTTCGCCGTGCTTCCAGCGGCCTCGAGGCCTGGTACAGGGGCAGGAGCAACGCCAGGCGGTCGAGGGACGCGACCGAGCAGGTAGGCGACATCCTGTATGGCAACCTGGGCACGCAGAACGCGTCGTCGCTCTCGGCAAAGGGGTGGGAGAAGCTCAACCCCAATAACATCCTCTACTACTCCATCGCCAACGAGAACCACAACCCGTACGGCACGAGCGTCATGCGTTCGATGGAGTTCGCGGCGAAGATCCTGTTGACGATAGAGAACGGGCTTTTAAACTCGTGGGAGCGCTTCGGCGACCCGAGCTACCAGATTACCTACAAGTGCGGCAAGAGGGACCTCGGTACCGGCACCCTTGAGGCCCGCCGTAAGGCGCTGGCCACCGACTTTAACGACATGATAGCCGCCAAGCGCAAGGGGCAGTCCGCCGACTTCGTGCAGGCGGTCGACCAGAACTCCGACGTGGAGGTCAAGATCGTCGGCGCCGACGGGCAGGTCCTCGAGGTGGAGATGCCGGCACGCCATGTGCTCGAGCAGATTGCCGCTAAGACGGGCCTGCCGCCGTGGATGCTTGGCTTCCACTGGTCCACGACCGAGAGGCTGGCGAAGTACGAGGCCGAGATGATGCTCCAGGAGGCCGAGATAAGGGGCACGAACAAGATGCCGGGCCCCAAGAGGCTCGTCTCCACCATGCTCAAGCTCCGTGGGCGCACCTGGAAGAGGGACGACTGGTGGCTTGAGTTTGAGCGGCCGAACCTCCACGACCTGGTGTCGCAGGCGCAGGCCCGTTTCCTCAACGCGCAGGCGGACATGTACTACGCCCAGAATGGTAAGCCCGAGACCACTGACCCGGCAGCGCAGGAAAAGCCGGAGAAGGGCGCCAAGAGCGCCTGCGGCCACAATCACGCGAAAGAAATCCGCCCCGTGGCGTGGCCTGAGGTTGACAGGGTCGAGCGCGAGTACGAGGAGAGGCTCAAGAGCGGGTGGGCGGAGCTCAGGGACAGGGTGCTTGCCGTCCTCGGCCTCAAGGGGCCCGGCAAGGCTCTCAAGGGCCCGGAGGACCTGCCGGGCGCGGAGAAGTTCACCTTCACCGCCGAGCAGCGCTCAGAGGTCTATCTGGCCATGAGGGACTGGGTGGGCGCATGGAAGGGGACGGAAGGAGGCGAGAAGGCGCTCGAGTGGTACTACGGGCAAGCATACAGCCTGGGCCTCCTTCAGGCGGCCCGCATGATTGGGGCCGAGAGGCCCGTACTCGACATCATCAAGAACAAGGAGGTCTTCGATTCGCTCGTCTCCGATGGTTTTACGATGGTCAAGGAGGGCGCCACCAGGGCGATGCAGAACTCGATACTCCCGGAGATGGAGGCTCAGATGCTCGCCGGCACGAACCCGCGCCATGTGGCCGACAGGCTCGCCAAGCTCTTCGAGGACGCAAACTCAAACTGGGAGAGACTCGCCCGGAGCGAGATGACGATGGCCGCCGAGCGCGCCAAGCTCGACGAGGCCCGGGCCGAAGGGGCC
>JBHHYT010000076.1:0-12514 GCA_046757705.1 Thermodesulfobacteriota bacterium | reverse complement strand
CGATCCCCTCCCAGAGCGACGCTCGCCCTGATCACCCGTGTATTTCTAAGAACACTGATTATCCCCCTCCCCCCTCCCCCCTCCCCGCCTAAGAGAGGGAACAAAAATCCCCCTTTTACAAAGGGGGAGCGAGGGGGATTTATAACCGTTCGTTCAGCACCCTCCCCTCGATCCCCTCCCATAAAGGGAGGGGGGGCTTAGGTTTTCACCCCCCTGACGTCTACCCCTTCCTCAAAAATTCCAGCAGCCCCTTGAGCGGCCTGCTGTTCAGAACGTCGGCCTTCTCTATCCAGCCCCTTCGCGCGGTATGCACGCCGTAGACGATGTTCTCGAGGTGGTACGGCGCGTGCGCGTCGGTGGAGATGGCGACGACCACGCCCTTCTCCTTTGCGAGCCTGCAGTGGACGTCGTTCAGGTCGAGCCTCTCCGGGTAGGCGTTCACCTCCATCGCCACACCGTACCTCGCCGCCTCCTCGATCACCCTCTCCATATCGACCTGATACGGCGGCCTGGCCCCTATGAGCCTGCCGGTGGGGTGCCCTATGATGTTGACAAGGCCCGTGCGTATCGCCTTTACGATCCTCTCGGTCATCTGTTCCATGGGCATGCCGAAGCCGGAGTGCACGGAAGCCACCACGCAGTCGAGCCTTTTGAGCAGGCCTTCCGGGTGGTCGAGCGTGCCGTCCGCCTTTATGTCGACCTCCGTACCCTTGAGCACGACGAACCGCTTGCGCCTCTTCTTCAGCCTACTGTTGAACTCGTCGATCTCCTCTATCTGCCTGAGCGCCCTCTTCTCATCGAGGCCGTGCGCCACGGCCACGGCCTTCGAGTGGTCGGTTACGGCCATGTAGGCGTACCCCCTGTCCATGGCAGCCTGGGCCATCTCCTCGAGCGTAGCGCCACCGTCGCTGTCCTTTGTGTGCAGGTGGAGCTCGCCCTTTATGTCGCTGACCTCCACGAGGTCCGGCAGCCTGTTATCCGCCGCGGCCTCCAGCTCCCCGCGCTTCTCCCTCAGCTCGGGCGATATCCACGGCAGGCCCACGCTGGCGTAGACCTCCTCCTCGCTGCGCCCGGCTATCCACCTGTCGCCCTCGTTCTCATCGAAGACCCCGTACTCGTTTATCTTCAGCCCCTTTCTCTTCGCCATGTCGCGTATGGCGACGTTGTGCGCCTTCGACCCGGTGAAGTACTGGAGGGCCGCACCGAAGGACCTCTCCCCGACCACGCGGATGTCCGCCTGCAGGCCGTTGCCGAGCTTCACCGTGGAGCGGGTACCCCCCCTGGAGACCACGTCCTTTACGTCAGGGTGGGTTGTGAACCGCTCCATGACGGGGCCTGGCTCGTCGCAGGTGACGAGGATGTCGATGTCCCCCACCGTCTCCTTCCACCTCCTGAGGCTCCCTGCTGGCACCACCTCCCCCACGCCGGGAAGGCCCTTTATCGCCGAAACGAACACCTGCGCCCAGTGGCTGGCCTCGGAGAGCTTGAACCTGCCCGCGAACGACCTCAAGTCGGCTATGCCTTTGAGTATCTTCCTCTCGGTGACCTCGCCGAAGCCCTGCAGGCCGCGCAGCCTCCCCTGCGCAGCCGCCTTCTCGAGCCCGGCCACGTCCTTTATGCCGAGCTCCCTGTGGAGCATCGACGCCTTTTTCGGCCCCACGCCGGAGATCTTTATGACCTCAAGCATCCCCGGAGGCACCTCCCTGGCCAGCTCGTCGTGATAGGCGCACCTGCCGGTATCGAGCATCTCCATTATCTTCGCCCTCGTGGACTGGCCGATGCCGGGTATGCCTTCGAGGCGGCCTTCCCCCTGCCCGTACAGGCCCCGGAGGCTCTCGGAGAGCCCCTCGACGACCATCGCCGCGTTCCGGTATGAACGTATCCTGAACCGATCACCGCCCTTTATCTCGAGCATGTCGGCTATCTCGTCGAATATCCGCGCTATTTCACTGTTCTCCATAATCGCTTCAGACCCCTTCCTCGGTATTTCAGTGTTCACCTCAATCGCTTCAGACCCCTTCCTCGGTATTTCAGTGTTCACCTCAATCGCTTCAGACCCCTTCCTTGTTATTTCAGAGTTCTCCATAATCGCCTCAGGCCCCTTCCTTTGCGGCGATGAGACACGACGCCACTTATATTATATAATATACATGGTTTTCACGCGCAAAGGGCGCGCCAAGATTTGCGTTGACAACAATGCCTGTATTACCTACACTTAAAAAAGTCCGATCCCCGGCAAAGAAGCCGTATTATCTTGAAAAAAAGGCGGCACCTCCATAGATAATGCAAAATGAACCATAATCCAATAGGAATATTCGACTCCGGCATCGGCGGGCTCACGGTGCTCCGCGAGATAGCCGCGCTCCTACCTGCGGAGAGCACCATATATCTCGGAGACACGGCGCGCGTCCCATACGGCTCGAAGTCGAGAGAGACGGTCCTGCGGTATTCGAGGGAGGTCGCCGCGTTCCTGACAGGCCACGGCGTGAAGATGCTCGTCGCGGCCTGCAACACCGCCTCCGCGTACGCAGTGGAACAGCTCGGCAAGGAGCTTCCAATACCCGTCATCGGCGTCATAGAGCCGGGGGCGAAGGCGGCGCTGGCCGCCACCGGGAACCACAGGATAGGCGTCATCGGCACGCAGGGCACCATAATGAGCAACTCCTACGTCGACGCGATGAAGGCCTTGAGGGGCGCGCAAGGCGGGGAGGTGATCGAGCGCGGCGAGAGGCGCTTCGACAGGTACTTCGAGGTCAGGGTCGACGGCATGACGATATTCACCAAGGCCTGCCCGCTCTTCGTGCCCCTTGCCGAGGAGGGCTGGACGGCCAACGACGTGGCGCGCCTCACCGTGGAACATTACATGCAAGGGCTTGGCAGCGAGGGTATAGACACGCTCGTGCTCGGATGCACACACTACCCGCTCCTCAAGGAGACCATCTCCTCTGTCATGGGCGGCGGCGTCTCGCTCATAGATTCGGCCGAGACCACCGCTGTCGAGGTCTCTAAGGTCCTTGAGGCGAACGGCCTTCTGAACCCGTCCGCAGAGGGTGCCTCGTCGCACAGGTTCTTCGTGACCGACTCCCCGGAGAGGTTCCTCATGGTGGGCAGGAGGTTCTTCGGGCAGGGGCTCGGCGAGCCGGTACTCACCCAACTGACAGACTAAGGTCCAATGGCAAGGAAAAAAAGAAAAAAGAAGAAGAGCAACGGCGGCTCCGGCGTCAAGACCGTCATCATAGCGGCGCTCATCACCTTCATCGTTGGCGCGTTTGTCGTCTACAAGTACACAGGCAAGGTATCGCACCCACGCCCGCACCCCACGTATATGAAGGGGGCCGGAGAGACGAAGGTGGTAAGCCTTTATCTGACCGACGCGGACGGCCTGGGGCTCAAGCCCATAAAGCACCGGATAAAGAAGGCGCCCATCGAAAAGGAACTGCTCGATACGGTCGTGGCGCTCGTTGAGGACCCCGCCGGCACCATACCGGCCGGCACCAGGGTCCTGGGAGTGCGCGTAAGGCAGGCAACGGCCATCGTGGACTTCAGCTCCGAGATCGTAAAGAACCACCCCGGCGGCTCGTCCGGGGAGACGCAGACCATATACTCCATCGTTGACACCATCCTGCTCAACTTCCCCGAGGTCAAGGACGTCCGGATACTCGTGGAAGGCAAGACGAAGAAGACCCTCGCGGGCCACATCGACATCAGCCTGCCGCTCGGCCCGGACACCGACATAATCAGCAAATGACACCTATAGCCGGGGGCCGCCATGCCTGGTCCAGGAAAATTCAGGGTTGAGAGAGACTCCCTCGGGCAGAGGAAGGTGCCCTGCGGCGCGTACTGGGGCATCCAGACGCTGCGAGCGCGCGAGAACTTCCCCGTAAGCGGCATCACCCCCAGGCCAGTCTTCATAAGCGCCACCGCCATGGTAAAGGCCGCCTGTGCAGAGGCGAACATGGCCCTCGGCCTGCTCGACAAAAGGCGGGGCCGAGCCATCGTCAGGGCCGCCAACGAGGCCGCCTCCGGCAGGCTCGACCCCGAGTTCGTCGTCGACGTCTACCAGGCCGGGGCGGGCACCTCTCACAACATGAACGCCAACGAGGTGATAGCCAACCGCGCCATAGAGCTGCTCGGCGGGCGCAAGGGGGAGTACGCGCTGGTGCACCCCAACGACCACGTCAACATGAGCCAGTCGACCAACGACACCATGCCCACGGCGCTTCGCGTCTCCGCCCTGCTCTGTACCCCCCGGCTCCTCAGATCATTGAAGGGGCTCGAAGCGGCCCTGCGCCGCAAGGCCCGCTCATTCGACAGGATACTCAAATCCGGAAGGACGCACCTGCAGGACGCCGTGCCCGTGCGCCTCGGCTCGGAGTTCGGCTCGTGGGCCTCGGCCGTAGGTTCTTCCATAGAGCTCATAACGGCCGCCGAGAAGAGGCTCAAGAGGATAGGCCTCGGGGGCACGGCCACGGGCACCGGGCTCAACACGCACCCGCGCTACAGGGCCACGGTGCTGGCGGCCCTGCGAAAGGCCACGGGCATCAGGGGGCTTCGCCGGGCGCAGGACAACTTCGAGGCACTCAACAGCATGGGGGACTTCGCGGCCTTCTCCGGTGCGCTGCGCGAGGCGGCCACAGAGCTCATCCGCATAGCCAACGACCTGCGCCTGCTCTGCTCGGGGCCGAGGACGGGGCTTGCGGAGATTACGCTGCCGGCCGTTCAGCCCGGCTCCTCGATAATGCCAGGCAAGGTGAACCCGGTGATGGCGGAGATGCTCGACATGGTCTGCTTTCAGGTCATCGGCAACGACCTTACCGTCACCCTCGCCTCTCAGGCGGGCCAGCTCGAACTGAACGTGATGCTCCCGGTGATAAACTACAACCTCCTCGAGTCCATCGAGATACTGACGAACGCCGTCTCCGTGTTTACGCAAAGGTGCGTTACCGGGATAAAGGCGGACAAGAGGCGCGCGGCCCGGTACCTCGAAAGCTCCGTGGGGCTCGCCACCGTACTCAACCGCTTCATCGGCTATGAGAAGGCGACCGAGGTCGCCAAGGAATCCGAACGCACAGGCAGGACGGTCAGGGAGATTACCATCGAGCGGGGCCTGCTCGGCGCCGACGACTGGGCGCGCCTGCTCACCCCGGAGGTCATAACCGAGGCGGTCGACCTGAGACGGATACGGAAGAAGTAGGCCGCCCCGGCGCGGACGTGCCCCACCCTGCCCTCCTGCCTCCCCCCCGCCCCCCTGCCGGTTTGACAAAAGGCCTCTCATGGTGCATCCTTTCAATGAGTATCATGGTACAGAGAGAAAGGAGATGGAGCCATGGCGCGGATAAGGTTCTTTCACACGGTCTTTGTCGTCATATTCGTCCTTCTGGCGGGGAGCGCGCAGGCCCGGAACAGCGAGTTCAACCTGAAGCCCGCAAGCCCGGAGGTCAAGGCATACGGCACGGTCGAGATCAGTCATACCGGATTCGTACCCTTCGACAGGCTTCTCGAAATTTACGTGACACGCCTCGAGCACGGCGCCGTATACAGCGTATGGCTCCTCGACACGGAGACGGACGAGAGGTCTGCGGCGGGGCTTACGGGGCAGAACAACTTCGATACGGGCGAGTCCGGGAACGCCCACTACACGGCCTACCTCTCGGAGTTTGAGATAGACTGGAGGACGCTCCAGATAGCGTACCACCCGGACGGGGACGCATCCAACACAAGGGATATGGTGGTGGTGCTGACGGTGCGGCTCTACGAGTAGAGCGCCTACTTCCTATCGAGCGGCCCGCCCCGGCTGACCCATTCGTCGTAGCCGCCGAGCAGGGCGCTCGCCTTCCTGAACCCTTTATTGATGAGAATGAACGCCGCACGGGCGCTCGAGTGCTCGTCGGTTCATGTGCAGTACGCGACGACCTCCCTATCGGGGTCGAGCTCGCCCGTACGGGCCTCGAGCTCTTCGACCGGTATCCTTATCGCGCCGGGTATCCTCTCGCCGCTCGCCGCGTAGTCGGACGGGTTCCTTACGTCGAGTACCACGATGTCCTCTCCCGCGTCGAACCTGCCCTTGAACTCCTCCTGCGTCATCCTCGGGGCCTTTGCCATGATAAGCCTCCTCCTTTTCCGGTCACATCAACTCGACCTCGTCGATGATGGCCGTCCTCGCGCCCGCCGCTATCATCTCCTCGATGGCCTTCTCGGAGTCGCCCTCGTTGACGTCCACGCCCCTTATGGCGTCGAGTAGGAGCGTGACGGCGAAACCCTCCCTCATACCGTCGAGCACCGTCTGGCGCACGCAGTAGTCGGTGGCGAGCCCCCCGACGTATATGTGCCCCACACCCTCATCACGCAACGCATCCGCGAGCGGCCTGCCCCCGGGGTCCTTTCCCTCAAAGCCAGAGTAGCTGTCTTCGTCGGGGCCCTCTCCCTTTGAGACTACGACCGCGCCGTCCGGCAGCCCGAGCGCCGGGTGGAAGCTTGCGCCATCGGTGCCGCGCAAGCAGTGGGGAGGCCACTTTCCGCCGAACTCCGCGAAGTGGACGGTCTTGGTCGGGTGCCAGTCACGCGTGGCGTAGATGGGCAGGCCCGAGGCGCTGAAGAGGTCGATGTACCTGTTGAGCACAGGAACCACCTCGTCGCCGTCCCTTACGGGAAGGGCCCCGCCGGGGCAGAAGTCGTTCTGCACATCCACTATGACAAGAGCAGATCTGCTCATCACGAACCTCCGTTCCTGACTTCAGGATAGCAGGTTTTAGACCCGTGTCAAGGCTGCCCGGGGGCGCACCCCCTTGAAAACATTCCCGTTTTTAAATAAAAACAGCGTTGAAATAACCCCTGGATTGTTTTATCCTATCAAAACGTCTCCGGCAGTTACGAGCGTACGCGCCCGCGCGTGGAGATGCGCCGGAACGGTGAGACCACTCGGCCGCAGGCGACGTGTTATCGAGACCATATCAGACGGGTAGCGCCCCGGAGATTGAGGGTTGTACCCGCTGAAAAAATTCAAACTACCAGGAGGTATGATGAGGCAGCACCGTAACTTATTCGCCTTTGTGCTGATATGGATCATTCTCGCAGCCGCACAGGCGCTGGCCGCGCCATCGGAGCCGGTAAAGACGCGGCTCGCCAACGGCCTTACGGTCATAATCGAGGCTGAGCACTCCGCCCCGGTCGTCTCCGTGCAGATGTGGGTCAAGGTCGGAAGCGCAGACGAGCAGGACAGGTACGCCGGCATCTCGCACGTATTCGAGCACATGCTCTTCAAGGGCACGGATACGAAGAAGGTAGGCGAGATAGCGAATATGATAGAGTCGGTCGGCGGGGACATAAACGCGTACACCTCCTTCGACAACACCGTCTACTACACTACCGTGCCGAGCAGGTACTTCTCAACCGGCCTCGATGTGATAAGCGACGCCGTGCAGCACTCGTCCTTCGACCCGGCGGAGCTCAAGAAGGAGCTCGACGTGGTGCTCGAGGAGATAAGGATGAACGAGGACAGGCCCGCGAGAAACCTGTACAGGTCGCTGCTCGGCAACGCCTTCTCCGTACACCCTTACAAGAGGCCGGTCATCGGCTCGGTAGAGACGGTAAAGGCGATAACGCGCGAAGACATACTGAGGACCTTCAAAAAGTGGTACGTACCCAACAACATGACGCTCGTCATAGCCGGCGACGTCGATGCGCAAAAGGCGCTCGCCGAGGTGAAGCAGGCGTTCAAGGGCTTCAAGAGAGCGCCTGAGCCGCACGGGAAGCGCCCGGTTGAGCCCGCGCAGAAGGGCCTCAAAACCAGCGTGATAACGATGGACGTGAAGGAAGGCAACCTCGGCATGGCCTTTCACATACCTTCGATAAAGGAGCAGGACACCTTCGCCCTCGACGTGCTCCAGGTGGTGCTCTCCGGGGGACAGACCTCGAGGCTCGTAAAGAGGATAAAGATAGACGAACAGCTCGTCCACGGCATCTCCGCCTACCCCATGTCGCTCAAGGACCCGGGCCTGTTCTTCGTCACCGCCACGCTTGAGACAAAGAACATCGACAAGACGATAGAGGAGACGCTCGAGGAGATAGAGAGGCTGAAGGCCGAGGGCCCCATGTTCGATGAGCTGGAGAAGGCGAAGTTCAACATCGAGAGCGACTTCGTCTACTCGCGTGAGACCATGGACGGCATAGCCAGCAAGCTCGGCTATTACGAGACGCTCCTCGGAGACCCCATCTACGAGAGGCGGTACGTAGATGAGATAAGGAAGGTCACCGCGGGCGACATCAAGCGGGTCCTCAAAAGATACTTTACCGGCGGAAACATGACCGTGGCCGCGCTTGTGCCCGAGGCTGACAAGGGAGAGGTCACGCAGGCGACCCTGGCCTCCACCGTAAAGACGGCGGAGAGGGAGGCGCAGGTCAAGTTCGCGGCAAAGGCGGAGCGCGAGGAGGGGACGAAGAAAGTGACGCTCGCCAACGGCATTACGCTCATCGTCAAGGAGACGCACGCAAACCCCACGGTCGCCTTCTACGCCACCTTCCCCGGCGGGCTCAAGTACGAGGACAAAAAGAACAACGGCATTGGCAACTTCACCGCGGCGATGCTCACCAGGGGCACGAAGAACCGAACGAGGGAAGAGCTTGCAAGAGAGGTAGAGGATATGGCGGGTTCGGTCGGCGGGTTCTCCGGCTGGAACTCCACCGGGGTGACAGGCAAGTTCCTATCGGACTACTTCGACAGGGGGCTCGGCATATTCGCCGACGTGGTCTTGAACCCCACCTTCCCGGACAAGGAGATCGAAAAGCTGCGCAAGGACCTTCTGGCCGCGGTAAAGAGGCAGGAGGACAACCTGCCTGGCTACACGTTCAAACTCCTGAAGAAGTCTCTTTTCACCGTCCACCCCTACGGCATGACCAGCCTCGGCGAAGCGCAGACCATAAGCTCGATAAAGAGAGAGGACATGGTAAGGCACCACGACACCTTCTTCACCCCTTCGCGCATGGTGCTCGTCATCGTAGGCGACGTACGCACCGGGCACGCCGTGGAGAGGGTAAAGGAGCTCTTCGGCGGGTTCGACACGCCGGAGGCAGAGCTCCCGGAACCCCCGGCCGAGCCTCACCAGAGGAAGATCAGGAGGACCGGGGCCGTAAAGGACAAGGAGCAGACTCACATAGGCATCGGCTTTCTCGGCACGACGATAAACAGCGAGGACAGGTACCCTCTCATGGTGATGACAGAGATCCTCTCCGGACAGGGCGGCAGGCTCTTTTTAGAGCTGCGCGACAGGCAGAGCCTCGCCTACTCACTGAGCGCCTTTTCAAGGGTCGGTGTGGACCCCGGCTTCGTCGGCGTCTACATAGGCTCCGCGCCCGAGAAGAAAGAGCGCGCGATAGAGGAGATATTCAAGGAGCTCGAGCGGATGAGGACGGAGATGGTGACGGGTGCCGAGCTTAACCGCGCCAAGAAGTCGCTTATCGGGAGCTACGAGATAGGCCTTCAGGAGGTAACGAGCCAGGCGTCCGACGCGGCTACAAACGAGCTGTACGGGCTCGGCTACGACTTTTACAAGGAATTCCCGGAGAAGATAAACGCCATAACCGCCGAGGACGTCCTGATAGCGGCGAAGAAGTACCTGACGCTCGATGCGTACACCATCTCCATCGTCGGGCCCAACGGCTACAAGGAGAAGTAACCCTCCCCTGCCTTGAACAAGAAAAACCTCTCCCCTCAAGGGGAGAGGTTTTTCTTTATCCGGGCCACCCGGCCCGGGGCCGATAGACGGAGCCCGCGGGCTACTTCATGGCGTAGAGCGCGAAACCGTTGGCGGAGTAGAGGCGGGTGGTGCGGTTGTTGAAGAAGTCGGCCACGACCTTGAGCTCGTCTCCGGTGAAGTTGTCGTTGAGGAACTTCTCCATCAGGGCCTCGTTTATGAACAGGTGCGTGGCGCCGGGGCCCGTGGTAAACCTCTTCTCCAGCTCCGCGCCGCTCGACGACGACTTGACGAAACGTTTGAGGAATACGCCCGTCCTGTCCCCGTATAGATATTCCCTCTCCCAGTAGTACCCCCTGTCCCCGGTGAAGAGGAGCATCACCTTCGCGTCCCCGGACAGGGTCCTGTTGGCGTAGCTTACGGCGTCGTAGTCCGGCAGCGTCCTGGCGAGGTACTGGGCCCGGCTCTCGGCGCCAGTAAGGTAGGCGAAGGGGGAATGCGCCCGGTAGAGTCCGGCGATGTAGGCGCCGTCGAAGACGAGGAGCGCGGCCATGAGGAGAACTGCGACCGGAGCGAGCCTTCTGGTGGCAAGGAGGTTCCGAAAGCCCATGACAACGAGGATGATAAGGAGCGGGACGACCGGCATGAGGTATCTGGTGACGAGGTCGACGGTAAGGAAGGCGAGGATGATGAAGAGGAGCGAGAATATGGCGAGGAACTTTATGTTCCCGTCCCCGCGCCTCCTCCTGAGGAACGCGAGCGGTATGAACGCGAGGTAGACCGGGTTCAGCACGCCGTCGAACCTGCGTATGGAGTTGTCCGCGCCCTCCCAGAAGAGGCGCAGCGGCAGGAGTATCAGGTCGAGCGTGCCCTCGTTGTAGAGCAGGTACCTCTTGCCCACCGGCGCCATCTCGCTGGTGACGTGAAAGCCCTCTCCCCTGGCCCCGGCGTGCATGGCGCTCTCCCACAACGGGAAGAACGGGCTGCCCTTCCAGATATAGTTCCGTACGAGCCACGGCGAGAGGACGGCGAAGGCGACCAGAGAAAATATGGCGACGGACTTTATCGCGCCCGGCAGGTTCCTCCTGTCCTTCGAGTATGCGTAGAGCATGAACATGGCTATGAGCAGGTAGCTTATGGCCGCGTTGTACTTGGAGCCGAGCGCCAGGCCCATGGATACGGAGGCGTAGACGAGCCACTTGGGGTCGAAGCGCTCCCTGCGCCACTTGAGAGCCGCGAAAAGGGCGAGCGTCGAGAAGAACGCACTCCCGTGGTCGATGTACGCCATACGCGAGAGGTTCGCCACAAGCGGGGTGGCGAGGTAGAGTATCAGCCCGAGCAGGGCGTAGGCCCGCCCGGAGCCCGGCAGCAGGAAAAAATAGACGAGCAGTCCCGTAAGCACGGCAAAGCCCATGTGCATGAGCCTCGGGAGCATATCGCTGCCGAAGGCGAGCGGTATCATATACAGCAGGTCGATGTTCTGGGGCAGGTACGAAAACCCCATGAACGGCAACTCGTAGATGCGCCCCCTTGCCAGGTACAGCTCTGGCACGGCCAGGTGCTGGATGAGCTCGTCCCTGACCGCGGGCGGCGTGAGCGCCAGAGGGAGAATGGCGAGCACGAGTACGACGGTTATGGCTATGAGCGTGAGATCGAGCGGGGAAAGGCGCGGGGCGATGTACCCGGAGCCGAGCCCGGCGGCCCTGCGCCCGCTGACCGAGAAGACAAAGAAGACGAGCGCGAGAAGACAGGCTATGGTGATGTACAACGGGGAGATGAGCCCCAGATGGCCGAGGAAAAAGAGCAGGATGCTCAGCCCGCCGAGCACGAAACCAGCCTTATAGATATCTACCATACTGAACACTTGAAGACTTCCTGTTGAAAAAGAGATGCGGGGTACGCGCCCCGGCACAACCACTGCGCCCCCGTGCCAGGACCGCCCGGCTAAGGGGACCGTGAGATATTACGGACACATCCTGTCGAGATAAATGGAAGAAGTACGGATAGTTTTGGCATATTCTTCATATACCACCTGAGATTTTGCGCCCGGCTGTCTATGCCTCCCTCACAATCCTCCTTATCCTCTTCTGGGTCTGCGTCACGGTCTCGACACCGGTATTCATTATATGGCAGCTCGCGGACTCGAAGAGCTGCATGAAGAACTCCTTCTGCTGGTCGATCCTCTTTACGAGGAGGTACGGGTTGTAGAACGCCTCGCACTTGAAGCTTCCTATGGACTCGCCGGCGCCCGGAAGGACCTGATACCTGCCCTCCTCGAGCACGGCTACGGCCTCCTCGGGGCCGAGCTTCACCTCAGCTGGAGACTCGTCGTCCCTCCTCAGCAGGATGACGGACTTTACGACCGCCCTCTCCACGAACTTGTCGGGCCCGCCTATCCACTCGGGGTCGAGCAGCGCGCGGGAGTTGAGGAAGGCGCAGAAGTCGCCGTTCTCCACGTTCTCGCACTTTGACCTGTGCAGCATCGGCACCAGCTCCGGGAAGCTCTTCGCCATGTCGGTCCTGAGGTAGAACTTCCTCTCGGAGATGTCGGCCATGGCGAGCCCCTTCTTGTACTTGACGAATATCCAGTCGTCCGAGTGTATCTTGCCGTGGGGCAACTGCATAAGGCCCCATGTATGGGTGGATTTGCCTGTCCCGGTTGGGGCGATGATCACGACACCCTTGCCGTCCATCACCGCGCAGGAGCCGTGTATGGAGTGGACGTTGTGCTGTGTCTCGAGAATGTCGGCGGAGATGCCGAGCGCCCAGCTCTTGCACTGGCCGTAGTACTCGGTGTTGATGAATATGGCGGTCTTCGATTCGTG
>JBHHYT010000075.1:0-12792 GCA_046757705.1 Thermodesulfobacteriota bacterium | reverse complement strand
ATTCAAAAGATAAAAGGAGGGGGCCATGGAAAGGACTGATATCGTAACCTTCAAAGGCAACAGGGTAACGCTCGTGGGCACGGCCCTGAAAAGAGGCGACCGCGCCCCCGACTTCCGTGTAACGGACAAGGACCTCAAGGAGGTAACGCTCAAGGACTTCAAGGGCAAGGTCAAGCTCATAAGCGTCGTCACCTCGCTGGATACGAGCGTATGCGACAGCCAGTTGAGGAAGTTCAACGAGGAGGCCTCGAGCCTTGCGCGCGACGTCGCGGTGCTCAACATAAGCATGGACCTGCCGTTCGCCATCGGCAGGTTCTGCGCGACAGCGGGCATAAACCGCGTGCTCACCTGCTCGGACCACAGGGACGCCTCTTTCGGCAAGGCCTACGGCGTGCTCATAAAGGAGTTCCGGCTGCTCGCGCGCTCCGTGTTCGTGATAGACAGGGACGACCGCATCGTGTACATGGAGATAGTCCCCGAGGTAACGGGGCACGTCAAATTCGAGAAGGCGCTCGAAGAGGCCAAAGCGCTGCTATCCCGCAAGACCGCGTGAGCCGCGGGCAAGAGGGCTGGAAATAAAGAAAACCGGGCTGAGGCCCGGTTTTTTGCTGTTTTCATCCCCGCCGGCGCCCCCGATACCCCCGATACCCCCCGCGCCCCCGGCCCCTCAGGGCTTGTAGTACATAAGCTCCCTCGCGTACGGGGAGATAATCTCATTGAGCCTCTGCACCTCGCGGTACTTGAGCGTGAAGAAGGTGGAGGCGATCTCGGCGTTCTCGTTGAGCTGCTCCACGTTGTCGCACCCGATGGCGGCCGTGGCTATGGGCTGGGTGAGCGCATAGTTGAAGAGGAGCTTCTTCGGGGCCTCTATACGCCCCCTCAGATAGACCTTCATCCCCACTATACCGACGTCCTTGCCCCCCGCGGCGGGCACTATCTCCTCGAGGAAGCACTTGTACTGCGGCTCCGCCGGGTTCACCGGCACGAGGGTGACGTCGAAGTCGAAGGCCTCGATGCATTTTTTTATGACCTGCGGCTCCTCGTGCCCGGTAACGCCTATGAACTTGACCAGCCCCCTGTCCTTCGCCTCCTTGAAGGCGTCGAGGGCGCCGCCGGGCGCGGTTACGGCCTCTATGTCGGCCTCGGTCCTCATGTCGTGGAGGTACCAGAGGTCGAGGTAATCGGTCTTGAGGTTGGCAAGCGACTCCTCGAGGTGGGCCAGCGCGCCCTTCTTGTCCCTCGCGTGCGACTTGGTGGCGAGAAAGACCTTGTCCCTCCTGCCCTTGAGAGATGCGCCGAGGTAGGCCTCGCTGTCTCCGTACGCCCGCGCGCTCTCCATGTAGTTTATGCCGAGGTCGAGCGCAGCGCTTATCAGGTTCGCTGCCTCCTTGTCCCTGCCCTGGCTCCTGAGCACGCCTTCGCCCCCGAGCCCCAGTATCGTCACCTCCGCGCCGGTCCTGCCGAGCCTTCTCTTCGGTATCGGGTTCTCTATCTTCAGTTTTTCCATAGGGGTGATTATACCAATAATTCACCCCGAGTCTATGCTTTTTTGGGGGAAGGGCGGCGGCAAGAGGGCTAATCCCAGAAAAACGTTTCACAATCGGCGCTGCACATGAGCTCGGCCACCAGTATATGCTCCCCCGGAAGCTCCTCGGAGATATGGGGGCCGACCTTGTAGGCGTTTCCCGGCATCCACGGCTGCGGCTCGTCGTCCACACAGACGTCTGGCTTGAAGGGAAGAGGCTCTGCCTTCGAGTAGACGTCGCCCTCTATGCCGGCGACTCTCAGAAAAGCCCTGTAATTCTCGACATTTCCGCTCGTCCAGAAGCACACCCGGTTCCCGCCGTCTCGCAAAGCCGTGATGGTCTCCCTTATGCCCGGCCTGGGCGAGTGATCGAGCGCCCCGAGTACCGTCCCCATAAGGTCGAAGATTATGCGCATTGCCGCCTCTCCTGCTTCAAAGGATGACGTTCTTCCAAAGAAGAACGCTGACATCAAGCCCTGTAGACCATTATAACGGCGGCACCGTTAAGGAAAGATTAAAAGGTGCGGGACGGGAGATAAAAAGGCTTTAAAAACGATATGTCCGCAGCGGCACCGGGGCAAAAAAAGGGGCGGCCCTTCCGGGCCGCCCCCACGGATGCCTGGCTCAGCGTGAGCCGTTCCCGGCCACAGGGTTCCTGGGCAGGTATATACGGAAGACGCTGCCCACGCCCACCTCGCTCGTGACATGGACCTCGCCGCCGTGCGCCTCAACGATGGTGCGAACGATGGAGAGCCCGAGACCGCTGCCCACGGTAAGCCCGCGGCTCGCGTCCACCCGGTAGAACCGGTCGAATATCTTCTCTTTTTCCTCGGGCGGGATGCCTATGCCGGTGTCCTTAACGACGACCACCGCCCCGGCCCCGCTCTCGCTTACATCTATCTCGATCCTGCCGTTGGGCCTGTTGTACTTTATCGCGTTCTCCACGATGTTCGTGAAGACCTCCATGAGCCCCTCGCGGTCGCCTTTGAGCGTAACGCTGTGCCCGGAGAGCTTCGTCTCCACGCCCTTGCTCTGGGCGGCGGGCTCTATGAGCTTGACCACGTCCTTCATCATGTCCATCAGGTCTACCCTGACGGGCTTGAACTGTATGGTCTTGGTATCGAGCCGGGAGATGACGAGTATGCGGTTTATGATATCGCACATGCGGTTTACGGTGTCGCCTATCTTGCGTATGGCCTCCCTGTAGTCCGCCGCCGTCCTTTCCCTGCCAAGGGTGACCTCGCAGAAGCTCTTTATGATGGAGGTTGGCGTGCGCAGCTCGTGGGATGCGTCCGAGAGGAACTGCTTCTGGCGTCCGAAGGACTGCTCAAGACGTCCGAGCATGGTGTTAAAGCTCGCGGCCAGCGGCTTGAGCTCCGTTACGACCCCCCTCTCCTCGACCCTCTCGCTGAGGTTCTCCTCGGTTATCTGCCCGACCTTGTCGGTAAATGTGCGCAGCGCCCTCAAAGCCCAGCCGGTCATGAAGAATACGCCTATGCCGCAGACTACGAAGACCACGGGGAATATGAAGAGCACCACGTTCCTGAAAGAGCCGAGCAGGTTGTGGATGTCCTCGAGGGTATCGCCGGCCTGGAAGGTAAGCCTGCCGATGGAGAAGTCGAAGGACTGCGAGATGAGCCTCAGCTGGGCCCCGTTGGGCCCGGCCACGGTTCTGAAGTCCGGCTCGTCGAACGCCGGCAGGATGGGCAGACTCTCCTCAGCGAGCCATAGCGACGGGGAGCGCACGAGTATCTTTCCGTCGGCGGAGACTATCTGGTAGTAATGTCCGGAGAGCTTCTCGGAGTATACGCCGGTAACGGCGGCGGCAAGCTCCGCCAGCTCGCTCTCGAGCTGGCCCTGCGCCTCCTCGATGGCCATCAGGTTCGCCAACGTGTCCACCTCGGTCTCGAGGTGCTCGTCGGCGAGACGTACCGTGACCTCTTCGAGCTTGTAGTACAGGAATATCTCCGCGCCCGCGAAGAAGAGAGAGAAGACGACGAGGAAGAGAACGACGAGCTTGAATTTTATGGAGTTGAACATTTCGCCCGCCTGATCCTATTCCTTGAGCATGTACCCTGCGCCGCGGACGGTCTGTATGAGCTTCTTGTCAAAACCCTTGTCTATCTTGTTGCGCAGATAGCTTATGTACACGTCCACGACGTTGGAGTCCATGTCCGAGTCTTCGTGGTATATGTGCTCTACTATGTCGGTGCGGCTCACGACGTTGTTCTTCTTGTACGCGAGGTACTCGAGCAGGGCGTACTCCCTGGCCGAGAGCTGGATGGGTTTTCCGCCCCTTTTCACATCGTGGCTCGCGGTGTCTATCTCGAGGTCGGCGATACGGACGACCGCCTCCTTTACGGTGCCCTTCCTCCTTAATAGCGAGCGCACGCGCGCGAGCAGCTCCCCGAAGACGAACGGCTTGGTCAGGTAATCGTCGGCGCCGGTATCCAGCCCCTTTATCTTGTCTATCAGGGCGTCCCTGGCGGTGAGCATGATCACCGGGGTGGCTATGCCCTTCTTCCTCATGCTCTTAAGCACGGAGAGGCCGTCGAGCAGGGGGAGCATGATGTCGAGCACCACCACGTCGACCGGGTAGTTCTCCGCCATGTAGAGCCCCTCCTCCCCGTCATGGGCCACGTCCACCACGTAGCCCTCTTCCTCGAGCCCCTGCTTGATTATCATCGCGAGGTCTTTTTCGTCCTCTACAAGAAGTATCCTCATTTTCCCCCTTTATCCTTCGTCTTCAGGAAAATACTTTCTGCCGTGCACCATCGACGAGAGAAGGCCGGTCTTTTCCTTGACCTCGTGCACGACGAGCCCCGCCAGGTGCGCCCCGAGGAATATCAGGACGACCCAGAAACCGAACTCATGAAACTCTTCGAGCGAATGCTTGAGCGGCTCGAGCGTGTACTCGGAGAGCCCGGAGGTGAATATCGTGCCGGGGAACATCCTGAACTCGGCCCCGGCAAGCACCAGCCCCGTTACTATCTGGCTCGCGAGAACAAGGAAGACCGCGATGTAGAAGAGGGAGGCGAGCGGGTCGTGGCCGGCGACTCTGGCCGGTCTGCCCCGCAGGCCGCCCAGGTACCAGCGTATGTTCCGCGCTATGGCCTCCCTCTTCTCCTTCATGTAAGGTATGATGTCGCCCCATCTCGCGTACCTGTTCCCCGCGAACGCCCAGAAGATGCGCAGAGAGAAGGTGAAGAGGAATATGTAGCCGAGGTAGACGTGCGTCTCCTTTATGGGCCTCCTCAAGGCCTTGGCCACGCCGAGGTCGCCAAGCACCTCGTTGCCGAGCATCAACAGGACGAGCGATATGATGAGCAGGGCGTTGACCCAGTGCAGGACGCGGGTCTGCCAGTCCCACACATCCACCATAACCCTTTGTTCTTCAACTCCTTCGTAGCCCATTCACAACCCCCTTCACTTTCAAAAAAATCTTATCACGCTTTTATAGGCAGCGCAACCGACACTATGGATTTATCCAAGTAATCCGGGCTGTTACACATAAACCAGCACTACCTCAACCCCTCTTCCGCCGCCGGTGCGCAGGATACCGCAAGAACGATTGCAAGGGACCTGGTCCGGTTGCCCCGTCCGTTCGAGCATCCGCACCGCGGACATTAAACGCCTTGATTTTACAATGACATCATAATATGCCCCGGATTAAAGAAAGATTAGAGCCCCGCCGGGGCCCGTGCCCGGGGTCGTTTGTGCTTGCCTCGGCGCCCTTTATCTGTTAAAAGTCCGGCATGGACACCAGAAAGTTGGCCAGGGCCATCGACTCCACGCTCTTGCGCGCCGACGCGACCGTAGAGGATATGGAGCGCCTCGCCGTTGAGGCGGCAAAGTGGGGCTTCGCCGCGGTCTGCGTGCCTCCCTCCCACATCGGCCTCTGCCTCCGGCTCCTCGAAGGCACCGGCGTCCGGGTGGCGACGGTGGCCGGTTTCCCGCTCGGGTACCAGGCGCCGGGCGTAAAGCTCATCGAGGCGCTCAAGGCGTTCGGCGAGGGGGCAACGGAGATAGACATGGTGATGAACGTCTCTCTGTTCAAGTCCGGCATGCGTTCTCTGGCCGCAGACGAGATACGGTCGGTCGTGGAGGCCATCCCGGATGCGGTGGTAAAGGTGATAATAGAGGCGGCCCTGCTTACCGACGCGGAGAAGGCCGATGCCTGCGAGATGGCCGTCTCGGCCGGGGCGCACTTCGTAAAGACCTCCACCGGCTTCGGCCCCGGCGGCGCGAGCGTGCAGGACGTAAGGCTGCTCCACGGGGCCGCCCGCGGGCGGGTTAAGGTAAAGGCCGCAGGGGGGATAAGGACGCTCGGGCAGACGCTGGCGATGATAGAGGCCGGGGCCGCGCGGGTCGGCACAAGCTCCGCCGGGAAGATCATGGAGGAGCTCGCGGCGAAAAAGCCCTGAGCGGCGGCCGTCCCGTTCGACCGCGGCAGAGGGCCTGCCATGATGATGTAAAGGAAATGCAATGGAGCTCAAGACCGTAAGGCTCGAAGTACCCGAAGACGCCAACATCATAATCGGTACGGCGCACTTCATAAAGGCCATAGAGGACATCTATGAGGCTGTGGCCACCTCGGTGCCGGATGCGCGCTTCGGCGCCGCGTTCTGCGAGGCCTCCGGGCCGTGCCTCGTGCGGGTGGAAGGCACCGACGAGGGGCTCAAAAGGTGCGCCTCCGGCAACGCCGCCGCCATAGGCGCGGGACACTGCTTCGTCGTCGTGATGAAGGGGGCCTTCCCGATACACTGCCTGAACGCGCTCAAGTCCTGCGCCGAGGTCTGCACCATATACTGCGCCACGGCAAACGCCGTGGAGCTCATAGTGGCCGAGACGGCCGGGGGAAGGGCAGTGCTCGGCGTGGTGGACGGGGCAAGCCCGAAGGGTGTGGAGACCGAGGAGGACGTGCGGGAGAGGAAGGGCTTTCTAAGGAAGATAGGGTATAAGCTTTAGCCCGGAGGCGCGCCCCGGGCGGCCTCGCTATCAGTCCTTGTTCGATTCGTATATCTCGTCGAGGTCCTTGTCTATCTCCTTGAAGGCTTCGAGCAGGCGCGGGTCGAAGTGCTCCGGCATGGTCCTGCCGTCCCCCTCGGTGATTATCCTGTACGCCTCCTCGTGCGTAAGGGGTTCCTTGTACGGCCTCCTGCTTCTCAGGGCGTCGTACTGGTCAACGAGCATCACTATCCTGCCCCCCAGAGGTATCTCCTCGCCCCGCAGGCCCCTCGGGTACCCGCTGCCGTCCCACCTCTCGTGGTGGCACAGGGCTATCAGGGAGGCGGCCTGTATGTTCTCGTAGGGGGAGTCCGCCAGCACCCTTTCGCCTATGATGGTGTGCCTCTTCATGACCTCGAACTCCGCGGCCGTAAGCCGGCCGGGCTTAAGCAGTATGCTGTCCGGTATGCCGACCTTCCCGATGTCGTGCATCGGGCTGGCAAAGGAGACGTTATCCATGAACTCCCATGACTCCTTGAGCGCCGCCGCGAGCCTGCCCGAGTACAGGCCTATCCTTTTGATATGCTCCCCGGTGTCCGTGTCCCTGTACTCGGCTATGGCCGTCATCCTGTGGACCAGCTCACTGCTCATGTTTTTCACCATCCTCAGGGCGTCCGCAAGCTCGCGCGTCCTTCTGCTGACGTCCTCCTCGAGCCTTGCCATGTAGTCCTTCTCGTTCTTTACGAGCCTTGCGTACTTCACGGCCTTGTCAACGGAGTGGACGAGGTACTCGGGCTTGTACGGTTTTATTATGAAGTCGAACGCCCCCTCCTGTACGGCGTTTACCGCTATGTCCAGCTCCGCGTACGCCGTCATGAGAATAACGGGGGTGTCACTGTCGAGCGCGTGCACCTTCTTCAAGAGCTCCATGCCCGTTACCCCCGGCATCTTGATGTCCGTCAGCACGATGTCGCACGGCTTATTCCTGAAAATCTCTATCGCCTTATCCGCGTTATCGCACGCCTCCACCCTGTAGCCGAAGCCGGCAAGCAGGATGGAGGTGCTGTCGAGCACGAAGCTGTTATCGTCCACGAGCATTATGCTGCCCGGGCTCCTGTTCATCATCTCTCTATCACCTCCCTTACCTTTGCGAGAAAATCCACAGGCGAGACCGGCTTGGATATAAAGTCGACCTCCGCCGCGGCCGCCATGTCCCTGCCCTTCATGGCGTCGGCGGAGTACCCGCTTATGAACAGCGCCCTGACATTCGGGGCCACCTTCCTTATCTCCCGCCATACCTCCTTGCCGTTCTTCTTCGGCATGATGATATCGAGGACAACGAGCGATATCGCGTCCCTGTGCTCCATGAACTTCCCGACGGCCTCTTCGCCGTCGGAGGCGGTGACGACCCTGTAGCCGTACTCCTCGAGCATGGAGCGTGTCATGTCCCTCACCTCTTTCTGGTCCTCGGCCAGAAGGATGGTCTCCGTGCCCCTGCTTGCCTGCTTTTCGCCATGCGGCTCGTCGCTCCCGGAGGCCGCGGCCATCAGCGGCAGGTATATGCTGAAGACGGTGCCCTTGCCCGGCTCGCTCTCCACATCTATGAAGCCTCTGTGCTGTTTTATTATCCCGTATACCATGGACAGGCCGAGGCCCGTGCCCTTGCCCACCTCCTTGGTCGTGAAGAACGGCTCGAACATCCTCTTCTTGACCTCCTCATCGATGCCCGAGCCGGTATCCGCGAACCTTAAGAGGGCGTACCTGCCAGGCTCCCCGTATCCGTGCGACCCTATGAACGCGTCGTCGAGGCCCACGATATCGACGCTGATGGCTATGGAGCCGCCGTGCGGCATCGCGTCCCTCGCGTTGGTGGCGAGGTTCATGAACACGTGCTCTATCTGGGCCGGGTCGGCCTTTATCGTAACCTCGTCCACGGGCAGGGACGACTTGAGCTCCACGTCCTCACCTATAAGGTGCAGGAATGTACTCTCTACCCTTCTCACAAGGGCGTTGAGGCCGACGGGCTGCAGGCTTATCACCTGCTTTCTGCTGAACGCGAGCAGCCCGCGCGTAAGGCTTGAAGCCTTCTCCGAGAGGCCCAGCATGTTCTTGGCGTATCCCCTTACCACAGCGTCATCGCCCCTTTTCATGATAAGCAGGTTACCGTAGCCGATGAGCGCGGTCAGTATGTTGTTGAAGTCGTGTGCAATGCCCCCGGCGAGCTGGCCCACGGCCTCCATCTTCTGGGCCTGCCTGAGCTGGTCCTCGAGCCTCTTGCGCCCGGTTATGTCCTCTATGATGCCATCGAAGTACCTCTGTCCGGCGGCGTCCTTCTTCATCACCGCGGTGATCGAGGCCCAGAGCCTGCGGCCGCTGAAGGTGACCAGCTCTACCTCCTCGTTCCTGATGAACCCCTGATCGAGCATCTTCGAGGTAAGCCTGCCGTGCGTGCCGGGGTCGGCGTAAAAGTCGCTCATCCGATGTTTCAGGAGCTCGTCCCTCGACGGCGCTTCGAGGATCTCCACGGCCGCCGGGTTCGCCTCGACTATGTGCCCGTCCCCGCCCTGCGTGTCCCTGTACACGCCGATGGTAAGGTTGTTTACCAGCCCCTCGTACCTCTGCTGTATCTCGGCCCGCGCCTCCTCCGCGAGCTTGCTCCTCAGGACGGGGCCGAGCTGCGCGGAGGCGACCGTGACGAAGTCGATGAGCCGTCTGTCCTCTTCCCGCGCCTCTGTCATGAAGAATATGACGACGGCGAGCGGCTCGCCCCCATCGAGTATAGGTATGCCGAACTGGGCCTTGAGCCCCGCCTTGCGGGCTATAGCGGCCCTGCGGAACTCGTAGCCATGGAGTGTGATATCCGGTATCCAGAGCGGCCTCCTGGTGGCCCAGACCCTGCCCTGCACCCCCGCGCCCGGCTCGAAGGTTATCTTCCTGCTCTCCTCGGTGAATTCCGAAAACCGCCCGCCGCATCCGCACGACAGCGCGTACTCGAGTGTGCGCCCCCCCTTCCGCGGGAGCCACGCCTCCCCGAGGCTCCAGCCCGTGGCCCTGCAAAGCCCTGTCAGCACCACGTCGAGGGCGGAGTGGAAGTCCTTCGCCTCGCGTACGGCGAGGCTCAAGCTCTGGAGCAGATGCAGCTCCCTGTCGGCCTCCCTTGCGTGCCTCTCCTTCTCGATGGAGTCCATGGCAAAGGATATGTCGGCGGCCATGGACTCGAGGAGCTTTGTCTCCTCTTCGTTGAAGAAGTACGGCTCGGATGCGTAAAGGTTTATGACGCCGGCGGCACGCCCGGCCTGAAAAAGGGGCAGCGCCGCCGAGGAACGGAAACCGAGCCCCAGCGCACGGGCCCTCCACGGGGCCATCCGCCCGTCTCTCTCTATGTCGTTCGACACCACCAGCCTGCCCTCCCGCACGGCGGTGCCGGTGGGCCCTCGTCCCTCCGGCACGTCCTTTACCGTTACGGACAACCCCTCGAGGTACTCGACCCCGTACCCCCACCACGCAACGGGCGTCACGGCGTCGCCCGGGTCGTCGAGCGCGCCGATCCAGCACATGACGAAACCGCCCTCCTCGACCCCTATGCGGCAGGCCTCCTTCTGGAGGGCGTCCACGTCGCGTATGCGGACGATGGCCTCGTTTATCTTGCTCAGCACGGAGTAGAGCCTGTTCAGGCGCGAGACCCTCTCCTCGGCGGCCTTGCGCCCTGTTATGTCGCTGGAGATGCAGCAGGTGGCGAACGGGGCCCCCGAGGCGTCGACGAGAGGGACCTTTATGGAGAGGTAGTAATAGAGCTCGCCGCCGTAGACTATCGGCTCCTCGAACTCCATGGGCCTGCCCGCCTCCATGACCTTCAAGTCGTTGTCCATGAACGCCCCGGCCACGTCGGGCGGGAATATCTCCGAGTCGTCGTGGCCGATGATCTCCTCTTCGCTCAGGCCGAAGATATCCCTGTACCTCCGGTTTACGAGGATATACCTCCCCTCGGCGTCCTTCAGGTATATTATGGCGGTGGAATTGTCTATGACGGCCCTGAGCCTCTCCTCGCTCTCTCTGAGCTTCGCCGTCCTGTCCTTTATCTCCGCCGCCATGGCGTTGAAGGACTCGGAGAGCACCCCTATCTCGTCGCTCGGCCCGGGCGGCACGGATACGTCGTAGTCCCCCGCCGCCATGGAGGCCGCAGCGCCGGATAGAAGGCGCAGGCGCACAAGCACCGTCCTGTAGAATACCGCCAGCAGCGCCCCTATGAACCCCACGACCACGACGCCCCCCATAAAGGCGTCCCTCCTCATCTCCATCAAGGGGGCGAGTATCTCGGAGGCGTCGACCTCCGCCAGAAGCGTCCACTGCATCTTCGGCAGACACATCGACGCGCCGGCCACCTCGACCCCGCGGTAATCTGTGTAGAAGTCGGAGACCTCCCTGCCATGCTCGATGCACTCTCCGACGGGCAGGGTGTCCACCTTCTGCCTGAGAACGGCGTCATTGACAAACCTGGAACCCGTTATCATCCGCCTGTCCCTGTTAACGAGATAGACCTCCATGGTATTCCTCTTGACCTTGTGCCACGAGATGGCCCCGAGCTCTTTGCTGTACTGGCCGCTCAGCACGTCGCCTATGCCCGAGAGGTGTATGAAGTTGGCGAGCCACGCCACCTGGACGCCGGTCTCCGTGGAGAGGACCTTCGTGAGCACCACTATCTCGGGGCCCGCGTCATCGGCGTCCCACTCCGTGGTGTCTATCCCCGAGGCGGCCCTCTTGAAGAACTGCTCCCCGGAGACGTCCTCCCCTGTGTGCGCCCTGTCGGTAGACGCCATCACCCGGCCTTCCATGGAGTAGACGCCGATGCGGCTCAGCCTCCTGTCGAGGGGGAGCTTGTTCCTGGTGAGATATTCGGAGAGCGCGGCGGTGTCCTTGCCGCCGGAGGCGAGGCGCTCGGCCTCCTGCCTGATGAACAGGTCGGCCGCGAAGTCGGCGGCCCTGCGCCGCAACATCTCGAGAAACTGGTAGACCTGCCCCTCGTATGCCTCCACCATGATGGTAAGGTCCTCCATGATATTGGCCTTCAGGTACTGCCTGCTCTTCACGTAGGTAATGGCGAAGACGACTATCACCGGCAGGAGTATCAACGAGGCGGCAAAGAGCGCCTTTTTAAGTATTGAAGTGCTGACAACCTTCATCGCATGCCCGAGCTTTAAGGGTTCTAAGCCCTGTGTCCGTCGTCGGTGGATGGAGGTCTCTCAAGATGTGGTGTCAGGGGTTTTTGTCAAAGGGCTGAAACATGGTGTGCCGCCGAGGTTTCATAGGAACTGCCGAAGAGATTACAACCGGAAGCCCGAAGCGCCCAAGTACCATATATTCTATCCGCAACACGGGAAAAAAGCAAGGATAATGGCGTATCCCGGGGCTCGGCCGGCGCCCCTTCGCGCAGCCTCGGGCCGCCCGCCGCGGCAAGGGGCCCATCGAGAGGCAGGAGGCCTGACGAGGGGGGAGGAAGACCCGCCGGGGTCTCTAACGCGGCTCCTCGACAAGAGGGTAGTAACCGCGCGGCACCTCGTGGCAGAGCGCGTTGACCCATGTCCGCCTTATCTCTTTTTCGCCCTGCTCCTCGTCCACGACGGTAAACCCCGCCCCGTGGCTCATGGAGATACCGCCCTTTACGTAGTAGACCCCTCCGGCCGCCACGTCGACCAGCGTTGCGCGGCCGCCCACCGCCACGGAGAACGCGGCCGGGCCGGGCTTGATCATGAGAGGGCAGAGGCTGCCGGGGTAGAGGTACTGGAGTATCTTGCCGTTGAGGAAGATCGGCAGGACCAGGTCGGTGCCGGGGCCGAAGACCTTATCCTCCCTGTACAGATAGACAAGGCCGTTGAATCGCAGGAGTACCGGGTGCGGCGGAGGCGGGGAGGTACCCTCCCACTGCACCCGGGCCGACCACGTCCCGGACCTGCCCCCCTGCCCCGACCAGTCGGCGTCATACGACAGCCGGTATATGTCGCCCGCCCTGGCGTTGAAGAATATCGTCAAGGGGTCGGCCTCCACGTCGGGGCGCCCCGGCCTCAGGGTTATGCGGTGGCCTCCGGGCAGTATGTAAAGGGGGCTGTTGTACGAGCCTATGGCGTTGCCGTCTATCGCCTCTATCAGGGGGTAGCTCCCGCTGTTGAGCCTTACGAGCTCGTTGCGGGACATGTTGCCGATGGACGGCGGGTAGTAATGCCTTACGCCCGCGGCGCACGAGGCGAGCGCGAGGCAGGAGAGGACCAAGGCCATGTGAAGGAATTTTTTCATTCTCCCGGCCGTGGGGGGGGGGGGGGGGGGGC
>JBHHYT010000074.1:0-12895 GCA_046757705.1 Thermodesulfobacteriota bacterium | reverse complement strand
GGGCGGGCTGCGCGCTTATGCGCTTTACACCCGCCGGGCCTTTTGATAACCTCTATGTCATGCGTAGACTGAGGATAGCGATGGCGCAGATGAACCCTACCGTGGGGGATATCAGGGCGAACGCACGCAGCATCGCCCGCTGGACGGAGAAGGCGAAGAGGCTCGGGTGCGACCTCGTGCTCTTCCCGGAGCTCGCGCTCACGGGGTACCCCCCGGAAGACCTTCTCTTGAAGCCCCGTTTCATAGACGACAACCGTGCCGCCATGGAGGCCCTGGCCGCGAAGGTGCGCGGGATTACCGCCGTCATAGGCTTCGTGGACAGGCAGGGCGCGGACATATACAACGCGGCCGCCATCGCGCACGGCGGCAGGATAGCCGCCGTCTACCACAAGATGCACCTGCCCAACTACGGGGTCTTCGACGAGAAGAGGTACTTCCGCGCCGGACAGACCGCCCTCAACTTCGTGCTCAACGGGGTAAGGGCCGGCCTCGAGATATGCGAGGACATCTGGCAGCCGGACGGGCCGGGGGGCGCCCAGAGGCGCGCCGGGGGCGCGGTGTTAGTGGAAATAAACGCCACCCCATACCACAAGGGCAAGGCATGGCAGAGAGAAGAGATGCTGATGGCCAGGGCGCGGGATAACCGGGTCTTCGTCGCATACAACAACACCGTGGGCGGGCAGGACGAGCTGGTCTTCGACGGACACGGCATGATAATCGGCCCCGGGGGGGAGATAATCGCAAGGGGCAGGGGCTTCGAGGAGGAGCTCATAGTCGCCGATGTAGATCTGAAGGCCGCGCCCCGGAGGCAGAGGAAGAGCAAGGACGTGAGGGAGGTGGTCCTGGGGCCGGCCTCAAGGCCGAGCAAAGCGCCCCCTCTGCCCGTAAGGCGGGAGGAGACGATAGACATCGAGGAGGAGGTCTTGAAGGGCCTCGTCATGGGCACCCGCGACTACGTGCGCAAGAACGGCTTCGGCCACGTGCTCATAGGCCTGAGCGGCGGCATAGACTCCTCGCTCGTGGCGGCCGTGGCCGCGCGCGCTCGGCCCCGGCAACATAACGGGCGTGCTCATGCCCTCGGAGTATACCTCGAAGGAGAGCACCGAGGACGCCCTTCTTCTGGCGAAGAACCTCGGCATCGAGGTGATGAGCGTGCCGATAACGCCCGCCTTCAAGGGTTATCTCAGGATGCTCAAGGGGCCTTTCGCCGGCAGGGAGCCGGGTATAGCCGAGGAGAACCTTCAAGCGCGCACAAGGGGGAACATCCTCATGGCGCTCTCGAACAAGTTCGGTTGGCTGGTGCTTACGACCGGCAACAAGAGCGAGATGAGCGTGGGCTACGCAACGCTCTACGGCGACATGGCCGGGGGGTTCGCTGTCATAAAGGACGTGCCCAAGACGCTCGTCTACGCGCTCTCGAGAAGGATAAACTCGCTGGAGGGGACGGACGTAATACCGGCGCGTGTACTCACCAAGGCCCCCACTGCGGAGCTGAAACCCGGCCAGACCGACCAGGACACGCTGCCGCCTTACGAGGTGCTCGACCCCATACTCAAGGCCTACGTCGAGGAGGACCGGGGCCTTGACGAGATAGTGGCCATGGGGTTCAAGAGGTCCCTGGTCAGAAAGGTCACCCGCATGGTGGACCGCAGCGAGTACAAGAGGAGGCAGGCCCCGCCGGGGATAAAGATTACCCGCAGGGCCTTCGGCAAGGACAGGCGGATGCCGATTACGAACGGGTACGACCATGGCTCTTTCGGCTCGTAACAGGGCGGCCTCCCCGGCCCGGAAGGATAAAAAAAGGCAGGGGCCTTGCGGCCCCTGCCTTTTTCAAAGTACGGGTCTCTAATCTCAGGCGTTTCTCGCCTCCATGCCCGCGGGCTGGTGCGTGGCCTGAGAGACGACGAGCTCGGTCCTGGCCACTATCTTGTGCCAGACCCCCTTGGGAGCGAGCACAACCACGCCGGGCTTCAATTCCGTGGACTCCTCGTTCCCCTCATCCGTATAGTACGTGCCCTCACCCTCGTGCACGAAGAATACCTGGTCCCCGTTCGGGTGCCTGTGGTAGGCGAGCACCTGCCCGGGCTTGAAGTAGTAGGTGTCCTGGGCGACCTGTTCGGTCTTGATGTATGTGACCTTGTTTACGACGTCTTCCTTGAACTCTTTCTTTTCCGTAACATTTGCCTGCTGCATCTGTAAACCTCCTGATATCGAATTGGTAGATTCTATTATATCGTAAAATCGGGATCTGGCAAATCTCCGGCGATCTTTCACGGGAGGCGGACCTCTCCCCGCCATCGAGGGAGGTCAGGCCGACGGTACGCACCCCGCTGGCGGCGGACCCAGGCCGATTGACTCGTGCGGAGTATCTGTGATAAATTCTTAAAAAATGTGGCGTTTTTACTGGAACCCACCCTAAGCGGCCTTGGCCACTGGAACCCTCGATGCCCGCTAAAAGTACCGGAAACAACGATAAAAAAAGGCTGCACGTCAAGGCCCGCAGGAGGGTGAAGCTCATCTACCTCAGGATGATGAGGATAGACGACCCTCCGGAGAGGATAGCGCGCGGCGCGGCCATCGGTGTCTGCATGGGCATACTGCCGACCTTCGGCGCCGGCATCGTCCTCGCCTTCCTCCTCGCCTTCGTCTTCAGGGCGAACAAGGCCGCCGCCGTATTGGGCAGCTTCATAATGAACCCGCTGACCTCCCCCTTCTTCTGGACGTTGAGCATCGTCCTGGGCAGCTTCATAACCGGGCAGGACTCCGCCGCGATAATGGGACTGATAAGGCAGGAGGGCATCCTGAAGGGAGCGGAGTGGGCCTACATCGTATTCATGGCAGGGAACGTGATAGTGACGGGCACGCTCACCACGGCGGCGTACTTCTTCATAAAGGCCGCGGTTATAAGGCACAGGAAGCACAAGGCCGAAAGGCGCAGGGCGAGATAGGGAGGGGCTACCCCCTGCCCAATATCTTTGAGAAGCAGTAGACGACGAAGATGGTCGATATCCCCCATGAGCACCCGAGAAATATCCAGCCGCCGGTGCTCATGAGCGCCTCCTCTTCCACGCGGCCCTCACCGCGATGACGTTGAGGCCGAGGAGTGCGAAGAGGAAGGCCCTGGTGGCCCAGACCGCGCCGTCGCCCTTGGCGAGCACGGCGGGGAGCTGCTCGTAGCTCCAAGCGGCGAGTATTATTATCAGGAACGTCGGCGTGACGTACTTCATGAGGTAGAAAAAGACCCTCGGTATCCTTATGTGCGCCCCGCGCGTTATCTCCTCCCACGCCTTCTCCGCCCCGAAGACCCAGAAGAATATTATCATCTCCATGAGCGCGAGTATGACGAGGCCGAAAGTCCCGGCCCAGAAGTCCATCTCGTCGAGGCTTCCGTTGACGAACATCGGCAGGTGCGCGGAGGCGAAGAGGAGCACGCCGAGGACGACGACCGATTTTTTCCGCACCCAGCCGAACTCGTCCTCGAAGAAGGCGACCACGGGCTGCGAAAGCGCCACTATCGAGGTAAGCCCGGCGAAGAAGAGGAGCAGGAACCAGAGGAAGCCGAAGAACTGGCCGCCCGCCATGTGCGTGAATATCGCGGGCATGCTGATGAAGCCGAGCTTGAAGGCCCCGCCCCTGGCGACCTCGCCGGCGCCCTCGGCGCCGAAGAAGATGACCGCCGAGGCTATGGCTATGGTCGAGCCGAAGACCACCTCGGCGAACTCGTTGAGGCTGGCGGTGGAGAGGCCGTCGAGCGCGATGTCCTCGTCCTTCTTCACGTAGCTCGCATAGGTAAGTATCGCGCCGAGCCCGAGCGAGAGGGTGAAGAATATCTGCCCGGCGGCCGCCAGCCAGACCTTCGCGCTCATAAGGCCGCTGAAGTCCGGCTCCCAGAGGAAGGCGAGCCCGCTGGAAGCCGTGACGCTCGGGTCCGTGGGAGAGGCTATCGTAAGCACCTTTATGAAGAGGAGGAGCGCCATCGCGAAGAGCGCAGGTATGGCTATCTTGTTCAGCACCTCTATGCCGCCCGCCACCCCCTTGCCGAGTATCCAGAGGCCGAGCCCGAGCGTGATGACGAAAAAGCCGTAGGCCACGGGGGTCGGCGTAAGGAGGGTGCCGCCCGAGCCCGCGCCGATGTAGTCGTACAGGTACGTCTGGTACGGCAGCAGGTAGTCCGCCGCCGAGACCGCGCCGACGGAGACCTCCGGGGTGGGGTAGGCGCCGATGATGGAAAAGAGGCTGAAGGCGAGCGTCCACGAGCAGATGTACGTGTAGTAGATGACTACGACGAGCGGGAGGAAGACGCCGAGGATGCCGACATACTTGGCGGCCCTGTTCTTCCAGAGGGCGTCGAACATGCCCGGGGCCGTGCCGTGGCCAAGCGTGCCGCCGTACCTGCCGATGCCCCATTCCACCCACATGAGCGGTATGCCGAGGACGACGAGGGAGATGAAGTAGGGTATCATGAACGCGCCGCCGCCGTTGCCCGCGGCCTGCACCGGGAACCGGAGGAAGTTGCCGAGCCCGATGGCGTTGCCCGCCATGGCCAGGATCAGGCCCATCCTCGAGCCCCACTGCTCCCTCTGTCTCATCCTGGTACCCTCGCCTCTCTTGCGTTTCCTTCAGTAAACCCGGAACAATTCGTCCCTGAATTAATCAGAGATTCCTTTATCCTGCAAACGCTTCTATTTATAGAAAATACCCTGTGGAATGTCAAATCTTTATTGCCGCCTCGCCGCAAGAAGGCGCAAAAAAAAGGGAGGTAGGCCCTCCCTTTTTTTCAATAACTGCCGTACGACTCTAAATAATACCTCTTGGCCGGACGCCCCCCTGCCCCGGCGCACCAGAACACCCAGCTCGCGCCTCGCGCTCCCCATGCCCCCCTGCCCCTTACTTCCTCTTGAAGTCGTCGTCGTAGCGCACTATGTCCTCTTCCTCCACGTACTCCCCGCTCTGCACCTCTATTATCTCGAGGGGCACGTCCCCGGGGTTCTCGAGCCTGTGCTTTACGCCGCGGGGTATGTACGTGGACTGGTTGACCGTGACGTCCACTATCTCCTCGCCCCGCTGGACGCGCGCCGTGCCGGTTATAACGACCCAGTGCTCGCTCCGGTGGCGGTGCTTCTGGAGGCTCAGGCGGCGGCCGGGCTCCACCCTTATCTTCTTTATCTTGTAGCCGTTGCCGTGCTCGAGGAGCGTGTAATACCCCCAGGGCCTCTCCACGGTCCTGTGTATCTCGTGCTCTATGTAGCCCTTTTTCTTGAGCGTGGCTACTACCTCCTTTACCTCCTGAGACCTCTCCTTGGGGCACACGAGGGTCGCGTCCGGGGTGTCGACGAGGATGAAGTCCTTGAGGCCGATGGTGGCCACCACGCGGTCGCACCCGATGATGACGGAGTTCTCGGAGCCGATGTCGACGACCCTGCCCTTTATGATGTTCCCCTGCCCGTCCTTCTTGAGTATCTCGCCGAAAGAGGACCAGCTGCCCATGTCCGACCACGGGAAGTTCGCAGGTATGACCACCACGTCGTCGCTCTTCTCGAGTATGCCGTGGTCTATGGATATGTCCTCTATGCCGGAGTAGGCCTCGGCAAGCGCCTCGGCCCCGTCCACATCGGCAAGCCTCCTGTAGACGCCGGGCAGGTGGGCCTTTATCTCTTCGAGTATCCGGGAGGCCTTCCAGACGAATATGCCGCTGTTCCAGAAGTATCCCCCGTCCTTTACGTACCTCCGGGCGCGCCTGATGTCCGGCTTTTCCACGAACCTGTCGACCTTCCTTACGGAGAAGGCCCCTATCTTCCTGAAGACCTTCGGCTTGGCCTTTATGTAGCCGTACCCGGTCTCCGGGGAGGTGGGGATAATGCCGAAGGTGACGAGGTGGCCCGCACAGGCCACCTCGGCCGCGGCCTTCATCGATTCGATGAAGCGCTTGCCGTCCTTTATGACGTGGTCCGCCGGGAGGACGGCCATTATCGCCTCCGGGTCTTCCCTGGCTATCTCGAAGGCGGCCAAGGCTATGGCCGGGGCGGTGTTCCTGCCCATCGGCTCTATGATGTAGCCGGGCGAGAAGGACCTGCCCTCGTAGGAGAGGTGCAGCCTTATTATCTCCGCCTGCCGGGAGTTGGTCACGATGAGCACCCTCTCGGACGGCACGAGCGGGCCGAGCCTGCGGATGGTCGATTTGAGCAGGCTCTCGTCGCCCACGACCTTCAGAAGCTGCTTCGGCGTCGTCTCCCGGCTAAGGGGCCAGAAACGGCTGCCTATTCCCCCGGCGAGTATCGCGGCGTAGAGCTTTACCCCCTTGCCCCCTTTGCCCGCCGTCTTCTTCGCGGGGCCCTTCTTTTTCGGTGCGATGGCCATGATGATGGAAGGTACCTCCCTTTAATTTTTTCAGGGTCGAATCCCCGCCGCTTGCGGCGCGAATATCGACATAGTTTTTTCGATACCCCCCCTGCCTGCGGGGGGGGAGAGTTCATTCAACGGGTCTTTTCTTGCGCGCGAGCCGGTCGAGCACCGTGTACGCCGCGCAGATCCCCGCGTAGTTAAGGTAATGAAGCGCGTTTATGATGCGTGAATGCGAGTACTTCCTGCTGACCTCCAGCTCCTGGCGGAAGGTGTCCTCGAAGGAGCTCGATGTCTTGGACTGGGGGTAGACCCTGAAACCCGCCAGATAATCGTCGATAAAGCCGGGGCGGTATCTGCCGCCAACCCTCAGCCAGAGGTCGTAGTCCATCACCTTGTGGTGGTGGATGTCGAAGAGGCCGAACTCGTCGAAGAGCCCTCTTCTCAGGAACGTCGCGGGCTGCGAGATGAAGTTCGTAATAAGAAGTATATTATAACTGTATCTGGCAAGAAAGAAGTTTTTGTACGCCGTTATCCACCCGCGCATCTCCCTGTCCCGCAGGTCTATTATGCGGCACTTGCCGGTGGCCCACATGACGCCCGGGTGCGCTCCGAAGTAGTCCGCGACCTTGTGCAGGGCGCCCGGCATGTAGACGTCGTCGGAGTTGAGGTACGCCACTATCTCGCCGGTGGACATCCTGATCCCCTTGTTTATGGCGTCCGACTGCCCCTTGTCCTTCTCGGAGACCCAGCGCAGCCTACCACCGTACCCCTTGAGTATCTCCACCGTCCCGTCGGTGGAGCCGCCGTCCACGACGATGTACTCGAGGTCCGGGTACCCCTGTCCAAGCACGCTCTCTATCGTCCGTTCGATAAACCCCGCCTGATTGAACGACGGCGTTATTATCGATATCCTCGGCGGTCTGCCCATCTATTCCTTGTCCTTTAAGGCCCTTAACGTCGCTTTCGCCGTCTTCTCCCAGCTGAAGAGCGCGGCGCGCGCAAGCCCTTTTTCGATGAGTCCCTCGCGCAGGCTCTTGTCCTTAAGTACCTTGAGCATGCCCTCGGCCATGGCCCCCGCATTGAGCGGGTCGACGTAGAGGGCGGCGTCCCCGGCGACCTCGCCAAGCGGCTCTATCCGCGAGCAGACGACGGGCACGCCCGTTGCCATGGCCTCTAAAACCGGTATCCCGAAACCCTCGTGCAGGGAGGGGAAGACGAAGAGCTCGGAGGCCGCGTAGATGAGCGGTATGTCCTCGAACGGGAGCCAGCCGAGAAAGACGACCTCCTTTTCCAGCCCGAGCTCCGCTATCTTCTTCGAGATGGCGTCGTGGCCGTATGAGCGCGCTCCGATGAGCACGAGCTTCACCGGCCTGTCCTTCGCCTTTACGACCTTGAAGGCCGCAAGCAGCCTCTCGTAATTCTTGTGCGGCAGGGAAGAGGCGATATATAGTATGAACCTCTTCGGAAGGTCATGCTTCTTCCTTATCTCCGCCACGTCGCGCGCGTCCTGCCTGTGGAACGAGCTCTCGTCGGATGCGAGGTGCGTTACATGGACCCTGCCGGGGGCTATATTGTAGTGGCGCACGATGTCGGACTTCGACTTTTCCGAGAGCGTCAGGACCCCGTGCGACGAGCGCGCGCTCATGTAGATGATGGCCTTGAGGAACAGGAGCTGGAGGCGGCCGAAGTTCTGCGGCTGGTTTACGTGCTGGAGGTCGTAGACCATCACGTACGAGCGCGCGGGAGAGAAGAACGGCGCGGTCATGCCGGCCGACAGGAGTATGTCCACGCCGCTGCGCCTTGCCCTGAAGGGCAGCACGAACTGCTCGTAGAGTATGCGCGCGGGTCTGCTTGCGGCGTTCACCGCGCAGTTGACGACCTCCACGCCGGGGCTTATCGCCTCGAAGACCCCGGCACTCTCCCTGTTCACGAATATGACGAAGGTGTCGTCCCTGCCCACGCGGGGGAGCCATCTGACGAGGTTCCTTATGTATATCTCGCTGCCGCCGACCTTGCCCGGCAGCAGGTAGAGCGCGTTTATGCCTATTCTCAAGTTACGCCCCGTCCGCTTTTCAATTACCCCTTCTCCTTCTCCGTGCCCACCCTCTTCCTCCAGTAGTCGAGCAGCTCCCTCAGCCCGTCTTCGAGTCCCCAGGCCGGCGACCATCCGAGGGAGGAGAGGCGCGACGGGTCCCCGTAGAGGGCCACCGTGTCGGTGGGGCGTTTCCTGTCCGAGTCCTGCGCGAAGTCTATCTTCTCCCCGGAAAAAGAGATGAGCGCCTCAACGATGCTCCGTATCTTTACGGCGTGGCCGGAGCAGACGTTGTAGACGCTGCCGTACTCGCCCCTGTCCATGAGCAGCTCGTATGCCCTTACCACGTCCCCCACGTAGAGGAAGTCCTTGGCGGCGTCGAGGTTGCCGACCTTTATCAGCCTCTCCTTCTGTATGCCCGCCTCTATCTCGGCCACCTGTCTGGCGAAGGCGGAGCAGACGAATATCTCCGACTGCCGGGGGCCGTAGTGGTTGAACGGGCGGCAGCGCACGGCCTTGAGCCCCTTGCTCTTGTTGTACTGGAACGCGAGGAGGTCCTGCGTCACCTTGCTCACGGCGTACGGGTTTATGGGCTTGAGCTCCGCGGTCTCCTTTACGGGCAGGAGCGCGGGGTCTACCTCCCCGTACTCGTCCCCGGAGCCTATGTTCAGCACCGTCGCGCCGGGCGCCAGGTCGACTATGGCCTCGAAGAGGTTGAGCGTTGCGAAGATGTTCACCTGGAGCGTACGCGCCGGGTTCGAGAAAGAGACCGACGGTATGGACTGCGCCGCGAGGTGGAAGACCCGCTCTGGCCTTACTTCGCTTACGAGCGAGCGCACCTTGTCGTTGTCGAGCAGGTCGCACTCGACGAGATTGAGCCCCTCGACGCCTTCGAGGTTCGAGAGGTCGTCCCCGATGTACGTGCCCCAGACTTCCGCCTTTTTGCAGAGGCTCTCGGCAAGGTGCGAGCCGACGAAACCGGCTATGCCCGTTATCAATACCCTGTGCATGCCACCCCTTCTATCCCCCGGCCTTTGCCGCCTTCTCGAGCGCCTTTACGTCCGCCTCGACCATCATGGTCACGAGGCTCTTGAAGTCCACCTTCGGCACCCACCCGAACTTCTCCCTCGCCTTCGTAGGGTCACCGACGAGCAGCTCCACCTCGGCGGGCCTGAAGAACCTCTCGTCTATCACAACGTACTTCTCCCAGTCGAGCCCCACGGTGTTGAAGGCTATCTCCACGAATTCGCGCACCTTGTGCGTTTCACCCGTGGCTATCACGTAGTCCTCGGGCTCGTCCTGCTGGAGCATCAGCCACATCGCCTCCACGTAGTCCCCGGCGTAACCCCAGTCGCGCTTGGCGTCGAGGTTGCCGAGCCTGAGCTCGTCGGCAAGGCCGAGCTTTATCCTCGCAACGGTGTTGGTAATCTTTCGGGTTACGAACTCGAGCCCGCGCCTCGGGGACTCGTGGTTGAAGAGTATCCCGGAGCAGGCGAACATGTCATAGCTCTCCCGGTAGTTTACCGTGATGAAGTGGCCGTATACCTTGGCCACGCCATAGGGGCTCCTCGGGTGGAAGGGCGTAAGCTCCGTCTGCGGGACCTCTCTCACCTTGCCGAACATCTCGCTCGATGACGCCTGATAGAAACGGGCGTCCGGCTTTATCTTCCTTATCGCTTCGAGGATGCGCGTCGTGCCCATGCCCGTGACCTCTCCGGTAAGCGTCGGCTGGTTCCAGGAGGTCGGCACGAAGGACTGCGCCGCCAGGTTGTAGACCTCGTCGGGCCCTATCGTCTTTATCGCCTCGTCGAGCGACGACTGGTCGGTAAGGTCGCCCTGCACGAGGTTGACCCTGTCCTTTATCTGCCAGATGCGCTCGTACCTTTCTACGCTCGCGCGCCTTACCATGCCGTAGACCTCGTAGCCCTTATCGAGCAGAAGCTCCGCGAGGTATGAGCCGTCCTGCCCGGTTATGCCCGTTATCAACGCCTTCTTCTTAGCCATTCCCTTATGCTCCTTTACGTTATTTACACGGCAAGCCGCATGATTATCTCCGCAACCATCCCCGCCCCTCCCCCATCAAGGGGGAGGCGTTTACAGATGACTTCGCGGCAAGCCGCGGTGTGCGTACAAAAAAGCTATCCGGCCCCGAGCCGCCACTCGAGCGTTCCCTCTATGCCCTCTGCAAGCCCGACCTGCGGCTGCCAGCCGAGGCCGTCCTTCGCCAGGGCGGCGTTCAGGCAGCTCCTCTTCAGGTCCCCGGCCCGGGCCTTGCCCCTGTCCGGGACGTCGAGACCTGACGGCAGGTCCACCTTCCGCGCCACCGCCTTGTGTATGGCGTTGAAGAGGTCCTCGGTGTGCGTGGCGACCCCCGTGCCGATGTTGAAGGCGCCGCGGCTCCCCTTCTCGAGCGCAAGCAGGTTCGCACGGGCGGCGTCGCCCACGTAACAGTAGTCCCGCGTCATGCCCCTGGGCTCCTCGTCGAAGTAGTAGAGGGTGCACGGCTTCGCTCCGAGGAGCCTGTCCATGAAGATGGCGACCACCCCCGCCTCTCCGTGGGGTATCTGGCGCGGGCCGTAGATGTTGGCGTACCGCAGGGTCGTGTAGTCGAGGCCGTAGTGGTGGTTGTAGAACGCGAGGTAGTTCTCGCTTACGAGCTTTGTTATCGCGTACGGCGAGAGCGGCTTCGTGGAACACCCCTCGGAGGCCGGGTACTCCTCGGCCTCCCCGTAGATGGCCCCGCCCGAGGAGATGAATATGACCTTCTTCGTGCCGTTGGTCCGGGCGGCCTCGAGGATGTTCACGAAGCCCTTCACGTTCACGTCCGCGTCGTAGAGCGGGTCCTCGACGGAGGCGGGCACCGACATCTGCGCCGCGTGGTGATTGACCACGTCGAACCTCTCGATCTCGAATAGCCTTCTCACCTCCGCGCTGCGCACGTCCATCAGGTGGAACCGTGCCTTCGGGTTCAGATTGCGGGTCTTTCCTGAACGGAGATTGTCGAGCACCGTCACCTCGTGGCCCGCATCCACGTAGGCGTCCACGACGTTCGAGCCTATGAACCCCGCCCCTCCGGTTACGAGTATCTTCATCGCCCCTCCCTTTCAAAGATGTATTTATTATGCCTGTTCCCAACGGGCGCAAACGCGCCTCTATCTATTCTCAACCACTTTCCGGTAAACCTCAAGGGTCTCTCTGGCGCAGCGTTCCCATGAGAAGGCCGCCGCCCTCTCCATCCCCCTGCGCCCCATCTCCGCCCTTCTGCCCGGGTCGCCGAGCATCCCCTCGAGAGCGGAGGCAAGCCCCTGCGCGTCGGTTGGCGTAACGAGCTCGGCCGCGTCCCCGGCGACCTCCGGCATCGATGAGACGTTGGAGGTTATGACCGGCGTCCCGCAGCTCATCGCCTCGAGTATCGGCAGCCCGAAGCCCTCGTATAGCGACGGATAGACAAAGACCGAGGCCCCGGAGTAGACGGCGGCGATATCCGCGGAGTCTATGTATCCCGCGAAGGTTACGCTGCCTTCGATGCCGAGCTCCTCTACCATGCCGGGTATCTCGCTGTTCATCCAGCCCTTGCCCCCGGCTATCACGAGCGGGAACTCCTCCCTGAACGCCTTGCGCATCATCGCGTACGCCTTGAGCAGAGTCTTTACGTTCTTGCGCGGTTCGAGCGAGCCGACGAAGAGTATGTAGCTCTCCGGCAGGTCGTACTTATCCCGCGCGGCCTTCAATAGCCCGGCGTCTCGTACCGGGTGGTACTCGCTCCCGGCGGCGAGCTGCGTTACGGTGATAAGCTCCGGCGGCGCGTCGAAGAGGCGCACGAGGTCCGCCTTCGTGTGCTCGGATATCGCTATGATGGCATCGGCGTACTTTACCGCGTCCTTTATCCCGCCGAGGCAGTGGGCTATATTCCCCCTCCTGTGGCACTCCGGGTGCGTGGCAACGCTTGCGTCGTATACGGTAACAACGACCTTCTTCTTTTTGTCCCTGAACCGGGGTACGCAGAAGGTGTTGCTGTGCACGACGTCCACGTCGAGGTCGCCGAGCATGTACTCCCTGAAGCCCGTGCCGGGCAGCTTCGCGTACCTGAAGAGCTGGAACGGGAAGGGTATCGTCTTCCAGACCACCCTGAAGTTCCCTCCGTCCGGCAGCCCGGTCTCCTGTCCGGCGGCTGCCTTCGCGCGCCGCGCCGTCATCAGGATGTAGAGCGTGTACTCATTGCGCCTGTCTATCCTTGAGAGGGCGCGGGCGAGGTTGTAGGAGTACTGCCCTATCCCGCCCCTCTGGCCCGGCACCAGGCTGCAGTCGAAGGCTATCTTCATTTAAAATCTTTCATATCTTTCGCACTCAAATAGGATTTTATATCCGCTGATGAAAAACCCCCCGGCAATCCTCTGTTGACCTGCAAGGATTTGAAAACAAAGACGATAGGCCACAAAACCTTGAACAAAAACCGCGTGAACCCTGTACCCATGTGAAACCGCCGCTCTATTAAGACACGGCTATAAGCATAGAGCCATG
>JBHHYT010000073.1:0-12905 GCA_046757705.1 Thermodesulfobacteriota bacterium | reverse complement strand
CCGCAGACGGCGTAGATGATTCCGTGCGGAAGGACCGTCTGCGTCCTCACGCTCGGGAACCAGTTCTCCACCCAGAAGTCATAGAGGTGCGCGGAGTTGGTATTGAGCCTTACGATGATACCGTGTATGTTGGCGTTCCAGTGGTAGGTCTCGAAGTCCGAGGCGAGCTTCGCCCTGGCAAGGCTCACAAGCGCGTCCTTCTCCTCGAGAGTGATGTCCTTGTGGGAATCGACCCTGCCCTTTGCATCCGTAATGAAGTTTGAAAGCATGATGAAGTGCTCCTTGTGCGATTACTCCGGGATTGCCGGCCACAAGCATCCGGGTACAGGGGTAAAACCTTGCAGGGGCGGCCCGGGGCGAGCCCCGGCGGCTGTTGCCAGAGAGGCTCAGGGGCAGGAGATTATACCGTTGCCATCCGGATTTGTAAGGCGGACTGGCTGACGGACTGTCATCCGGGCTTTTCAGGCGGACTGGCGGGCGGGGAGAAGGGACCTCCACGCCGCATGCGCGTCATGTAATCTTGCCCATCCTCGTAAGGAAGTCCCCGACGGCCACCCTTACCATGGCGCTCATCGTCCACCTCTGGCCGAGCTTCTCCCTGTACTCAACGGCCAGTTCCCTGAGCTTTTCCACCTGCTCCTCTTCGAGCATTATGCTCACCTTCTGCAAAGGCTCCTCTTCATGGCCCATCACTGATATCCCTTTCCTTTCGTCTGGCAACCTCTGAACGGTCCGTCCCCGAATAGACCGGGCCTTGCTCAGCCTCCCGGCAGCTCGCGTTCCACGGAGCCCCCGGCGCGGGACTCTATGAGCTTCTTCTTCCTCTCCATGTGGCGGTTTATGATATCGAGTACCTCCTCCGGCTCGTCGGTCAGGTCAATGAACGCGAGGTCGTCATTGGTGATGGTCCCGTACTTCACCATCTTGTTCTTCATGAAGTCAAGCAGCGGCCTCCAGTAGTCCTTTCCGAAGAGTATGAGCGGGAACGGGTATATCTTGTGCGTCTGTATGAGCGTGAGCGCCTCGAAGAACTCGTCCATGGTGCCGAAGCCTCCGGGCATGCAGACGTACCCTATCGCGTACTTTACGAACATGACCTTGCGCGCGAAGAAGTACCTGAAGTGCAGGCTCTTGGTCTGGTACCTGTTCGGCTTCTGCTCCTTTGGCAGGGTGATGTTCAGGCCGATGGAGGCCCCGCCGTTCTTCTTCGCTCCCCGGTTCGCGGCCTCCATTATGCCGGGGCCGCCGCCGGTTATGATGGCGTAGCCGTTCTTCGAGAGCAGGTTGGACACATCCAGGGTCTGCCGGTAGCAGGGGTTGTTCTTGTCAAGGCGGGAAGAGCCGAATATGGAGACGGCAGGCCCTATGTCGGAGAGCTCGTCGAAGCCCTCGATGAACTCGCTCATGATCCTGAACAGCCGCCACGTCTCCTTGCCTTTAAGATCCTCAACCATCTGCGTTTACTCCCATTCTATGGTGCTCGGCGGCTTGGAGCTTATGTCGTAGACGACCCTGTTCACGCCCCTGACCTCGTTTATGACCCTCCTCGATATGGTCTCGAGCAGGCCGTAAGGCAGCCTTATCCAGTCGGCGGTCATCCCGTCGACCGACTCCACGGCGCGCAGAGCCACGGTGTTCTCATACGTCCTCTCGTCGCCCATGACGCCCACCGTCTTTATCGGGAGCAGCACGGCGAAGGACTGCCATATCTTCGTGTACAGCCCTGCCCTCTTTATCTCCTCGAGGACTATGGAATCGGCCTCCCTCAGGATGTCGCACCTCCGGGCGGTGACCTCGCCTATGATGCGTATGGCAAGGCCGGGGCCGGGGAACGGCTGCCTGTCGACCACCTCATCCGGCATGCCCATCTCGCGCCCGAGCCTCCTTACCTCGTCCTTGAAGAGCTCCCTCAACGGCTCCACCAGCTTGAGCTTCATCTTCTTGAGGAGCCCGCCGACGTTGTGGTGGCTCTTTATCGTGGCCGAAGGCCCCTTGAACGATACGCTCTCGATGACATCCGGGTAGAGTGTGCCCTGCGCGAGGAATTTTACGTTCTTTATCTTCTTCGCCTCCTCCTCGAATACCCGTATGAACTCGTTGCCTATGAGCTTTCTTTTCTTCTCGGGGTCTATGACGCCCTTCAGTTTTTTAAGGAACCGCGCCGAGGCGTTCACCCGGCGTATGTTCATGTTGAAGCTCCTCTTAAGGGTAGACTCGACCTTTACGGCCTCCCCCTTCCTCAGCACCCCGTTGTCCACGAAGATGCAGGTGAGGTTGCTCCCGATGGCCTTGTGGACCAGAAGCGCGGCCACGGCGGAGTCCACACCGCCGGAGATGCCGCAGACGACCCTGTCGGAGCCGACGTGAGCGCGTATCTCCCCCACCGCCGTCTCTATGAACGACTTCATCGTCCATACCGGCTTGCAGCCGCAGATGCGCAGGACGAAGTTCTTCAATATGCGCTTGCCGCCGGGGGTGTGCACGACCTCCGGGTGGAACTGCACCCCGTAGATGCGCCTGTTCTTGTCTACCATCGCGCATATATCCGAGTTGAGGCTCTTCCCTATGGTCCTGAAGCCGCGGGGAAGCCCCTCCACCCTGTCGCCGTGGCTCATCCAGACCTTTATGGGCTTACCGCCGAGCCCGGCGAAGAGCCCCTCCGGGTCCGCGGGCTTCAATTCCGCACCGCCGTACTCCCTCAGGGCCGACCTCTCTACGCGGCCGCCGAGGAGCCTGGCCGTAAGCTGCATGCCGTAGCAGATACCGAGCACCGGGATGCCGAGGTCGAAGATCTCCTCGTCTATCGACGGCGCGCCCCTGTCATAGACGCTCTTGGGGCCGCCGGAGAGTATTATGCCCTTTGGTTTGAACGCCCTTACGAAGTCGATGCCGGAGGTGCACGGGTGGATCTCGCAGTAGACCTTCGCCTCCCTGACCCTTCTGGCTATGAGCTGCGTGTACTGCGAGCCGAAGTCGAGTATAAGTACCTTCTCGGAATGGATGTCGGGCTTTCTGGCCCTTGACGCCGGCGCCTTGCGCGGCGCGGCCGTGGTTTTCCTTGCCATCATACCTTGCTCTTTAGAGATTAGACTGCCGTGTGTATCGCCTGTTGCCGAAGGGGGGCCATCCCCGTCAGATGTCCGACTTGTAGTTCGGCGCCTCTTTGGTTATGGTCACGTCGTGCACGTGGCTCTCGCGAAGCCCTGAGGAGGATATCTTCAGGAAACGCGCCTTCTCGTGAAGCTCGGTTATGGTGCGCGTGCCGCAGTACCCCATGCCGGCCCTGAGCCCCCCGATGAGCTGGAAGATGGTCGAGGAGATGGGGCCCTTGTGCGGCACACGTCCCTCTATTCCCTCGGGGACGAGCTTAAGCTCGCTCTCAACATCATCCTGGAAGTACCTGTCCTTACTGCCTTTTTTCATCGCCTCTATGGAGCCCATCCCGCGGTAGTCCTTGAACGTCCTGCCCTGATAGAGTATGGTCTCCCCGGGGCTCTCGTCGGTGCCGGCAAAGAGGCCGCCTATCATGATGGAGTCCGCCCCGCAGGCGAGCGCCTTGGTGATGTCCCCCGAGAACTTGATGCCCCCGTCGGATATCACCGGTATGCCCTTTTTGCGGGCGACCTTCACGCACTCGCTGACCGCCGTGATCTGCGGCACGCCTATGCCGGAGACCATCCTCGTGGTGCAGATGGAGCCCGGCCCCACGCCGACCTTTATGGCGTCGACACCTGCCTTGATGAGCGCCTCGGCGGCCGCAGAGGTGGCGATGTTGCCGGCTATGAGCTGGCAGTTGAAGCTCTTCTTCGTGGACTTTACCGCGTCTATGACCCCCGAGCTGTGTCCGTGGGCCGTGTCTATCACGATGCAGTCGGCCCCGGCCTTTATGAGCGCCTCTATGCGCGCCTCCCTGTCGAAGGAGATGCCCACGGCGGCCCCCACCCTCAGCCTGCCGAGCTCGTCCTTGCAGGAGTTGGGGAACTTCTCGCGCTTTACGATGTCTGTCACCGTTATAAGGCCCTTGAGGTGCCCCTTCCTGTCGACCACCGGCAGCTTCTCTATCCTGTGCTTGTGCAGGAGCTGCTTGGCCTTCTCTATGGAGATGCCCTCGCGCGCGGTGACCAGCTCCTTGGTCATTATCTCGGAGATCCTCCTGTTCGGGTTGTTCTCGAACCGGAGGTCCCTGTTCGTGAGCATCCCGACGAGCACCCCGTCCTTGACTATGGGGAAGCCGGATATCTGCTCCTTCTTCATCACCTCGTACGCGTCGGCGACCTTCTGCTCCGGGTGCAGCGTCATGGGCTTCATTATCATGACCGACTCGAACTTCTTGACCTTGTCGACCATGGCGGCCTGCTCGTCTATGGTGAGGTTCTTGTGGACGATGCCTATGCCGCCCTCCTGCGCTATCGCTATGGCCAGCCGGTGCTCGGTGACCGTGTCCATGGCCGCGCTTATCAGCGGCACGTTCAGCCGTATCTCGTTCGTAAGCCTCGTGGATACGTCCACGTCCCTGGGCAGTACCTTCGAGAAGGCCGGCTCAAGCAGGACGTCGTCGAAGGTCAGGGCGTTCTTGATCCTGTTCAGGTCCATATGTTAAAACCTCCAGTTTTACATGGTCATTCAAACTCTGAATAGTTCAGGGACGAAAAAGAAGAATGCGATTTTTCTTTTTCTCATATTTTCAATGGCTTGCAGCCATTGAAAATAGCGGCACAACCGTGTGCCGCGGAAGGTCTGAATGACTACACCGGGCTAAAACCCGGAGTTTCCGTGCTTCCCCTCCCTCGATGGGAGGGGATTGAGGGGAGGGTGAAGGATTCTTTTTCACCCCCTCCTCCGTCCTCCCCCATCAAGGGGGAGGATGAAAAATACCGCCGCTCCGGGCGGCCATTCAACCCCGAGCTTAAAAGCTCGGGGTTTTCTGGCCGATCATATAAATCAGGCCTTCCTGTTGATATCAGCCACGCGGTCTATGATTATGCCCTCGAGCAGACCGGCATCGCTGACCGTTATCTCTTCGAAACCGAAGGCGTCCATGGACAGGAGCGTTATCGCCGTCCCGGCGATAATCAGGTCCTCCCTGCCCTTCTCAAGCGACAGGATACCCTTGCGCTCCTTTAAAGTCAACTTCGCCAGGTACCGGTAAAGCCCCGAGACCCTCTTTTTCGTAAGGGTGTGGTTGTTTATCCGCTCCCTGTCGTAGACCGGCAAGTCCATGTCGATGGCGGCGAGCGTCGTTATCGTACCCGCGGTGCCCACGAAGGAGGCCCCTGCCGGGGCGGAAAACCCTTCGGGCGGCACCCCGTCGAGGCGCATCCTGCCCTTGAGCTCTTCGAGGACGGCCTTTATATCCGCCTCCATGGAGGCAAGCTCGGCGTCCCTCGGCGGGTCGCTCGCAAGGCGGGCCTCGGTGAGGTGGACGACCCCCATCTCCATGCTCCACGCCCCGGCCGGTTCCGTGCCGTCGGCGGCTATGTACTCCGTGCTGCCGCCGCCTATGTCGATGACGAGGCGCGAGCCATTCCCGGGGTCCACAACGGAGAGCACCCCCAGAAGGGAGAGCCGCGCCTCCGTATCCCCGGTTATCACACGGAGCCTTATGCCGGTCCTGCGGGCCGCCTCCTCGACGAACCAGTCACGGTTTACGGCCCTACGCACGACGCTCGTGGCCGTGGCGTGCACCTCATCGACACCGGCCCCCGCTATCACGGTGGCGAAGCCTTCGAGAGCCGCGAAAGCCCTCTGCGCAGAAGAGGCGTCGATGCCTTCCGACTCGGTATACGCGCCGCCGAGGCGCGTTATCGCGCGCCTGTACAAGATGGGCCTGATGCCGCCCCCCGCGCCGCCGCCCCCGCCGTCCGCCTCGGCTATGAGCAGCCGAAGGGTGTTCGTGCCCACGTCGATGGAAGCGTACCTCATGAGGTGAGACCCCCCGGACAGCCGACCCCCCGGCTCCCCTGCCGCCTCAATCCTTCTCCCTCTCTGTAGCGATGGAGAGCTTCACGGCCCCGGCGAGCTTCGCGGTATCGAGCACCTTCACGACCACGCTGTGGCGCGCGTTCCCGTCGGCCTTTATGACCACGGTCCTGTCGGAGCCGTCCCGGAAGCCCTTCCTTAGCTCGTTCAAAAGAGCGCCCTCGCTTACGTCCCTGCCGTTGAGGCTCAGGTCGCCCCCCTCGCTTACGGAGACGACCACTCCCTTGCCGGGTTCGGCGTCCGAGGTTACCGCGCGCGGGAGCTTTATCTTGAAGGACTCGGTCATGATGAGGGGGGTCGTCACCATGAATATGACGAGCAGGACGAGCATCACGTCCGTAAGCGGCGTGATGTTTATCTCCGACATCATCCGTTCCCTGTTGCCTGTAATCTTCCAGCCCAACCGGATACCTCCGTCAATCTTTTCAGTATCGAATTGCCCACGCTTGCGGCGCTTGTCTTTGACTCCTCCCCCTCGATGGGGGAGGCCGGGAGGGGGTGAAAAACACTCACCCTCCCCTCATTCCCCTCCCATCGAGGGAGGGGAAGATATGAAAAGACGCCCTCTTAAGGCGGGGGCTTCATTCGGCGCTCGATATGGCGTCCGTGAACTCGGTGGCCGCTGTCTCGAGCTTCAGGGCGTGCCTCGATGTCGTCCTTACGAAGTAGTTGTAGGCCATGACGGCGGGCACTGCCACGAAAAGCCCCGCGGCGGTGGCGACGAGCGCCTCCGCTATGCCGTCCGCGACCGCGGCCGGGCTCGCCCCCTGCGTAAGGGCAAGGTCGCTGAAGGCGCGTATGATGCCCACTACGGTGCCGAAAAGCCCTATGAACGGGGCCGTCGAGCCGATGGTGCCGAGTATGCCGAGGAAACGTTCGAGGCGCGCCATCTCGCCCCTTGCCGCAAGCTCCATGGCCCCGGAGACCTCGTCCTTTCCTCTACCCTTCTTCCTGTAGCCGGAGAGGAAGACCGGGGCGAGCGGGGACGGATGGGACTCGCTCAGGGAGGCGGCTACCGAGAGCCCCTTGTCCCTGACCGTGCGGTCGAGCAGGCCGAAGAAGGCCTCGAGCTCGCGGCCGAACCTGCGGAACGCCCACGCGCGCTCTAATATTATTGTGATGGAGATGACGGACAGGGCCCCGAGGACGATGACGGTGACGCCACCCTTCTGGATAAGCCCGAACAGTGAAAGGTTTTCAAACATTTATTACGGGTGACCTCTTGCGCGGCGCCGATACGCCGCTTCTTTAAAAGGGAACCCCTGAACAATCCATCATTGAACCATTCAGGGACGAAAAAGAAGAATGCGACTTTTCTTATTCTCACATTTTCAATGGCTTACCGCCATTAAAATGGCGGCACGTCCATGTACCGCGACAGGTCCGAATAGATCAGACCTTCCCAAGATTTCCTACTTCTCCTGCATGTATTCCTTCGAGTAGCCTATGTAGTTCAGGGCGGACTTCTTCAGACTGGCGACCTCGGCGTCGCTCAACCGCCTCGCCACCCTGCCGGGGAGGCCCACAACGAGGCTCCGTGGAGGCACCTTCATGCCCTCCTTGACGAGCGTTCCGGCGCCCACTATCGAGTCCTCGCCTATCTCGGAGCCGTCAAGGAGTATTGCTCCCATTCCTATCAGGCACCTGTCCCTTATGGTGCACCCGTGGAGTGTCGCGTTGTGGCCTATGGTGACGTCGTCGCCGATGTTCAAGGGGAAGGTGTCGTTGGTCACATGGAGGGTCGAGTTATCCTGCACGTTGGTCCGCGCGCCGATGCGTATGTAATGGACGTCCCCGCGCACGACCGCGTGGAACCAGAGGCTGGAGAGCTCGCCTATCTTTACGTCGCCGATTACGATGGCGCTGTCGACCATGAAGACCGTCTCATGGATCTCAGGCCGCATGCCCCTGTAAGACATCAACATGGAAAGAGCACCCCCTGCTCAGGTACGGAGAGTTGGAATATCCCTTACTAAATTCTTTAATAATATCAAAGTATCGATTGAATCTCAAACAAAATCCGACGGCGGCAAGGGCCTTTTAAACTCTATCCTGAGTATCCTCTTCGTGCGCGGGCCGACCTTGAGCGTCTCGGACTGCCTCACGCCCACCGCCCATACGACCGTGTCCCCGGAACACAGGAGCGGAATGGTGGACCTCTCGGAGCGCGGCACCTTCCTCTCGATGAAGATCTCCTTTAGCTTCTTGCTCCCCTTCATGCCGAGCGGGACCATCCTGTCCCCTGGCTCCATCGGGCGGAAGTGGTAGATCCCGCCCCCGGCAAAGGCGTCTGCGTCGAAGTACGCGGCGCGCGCGCCGGGCGCCAGAGTGGCGGGGCGCTTCCTTAAAACGCCCGCCTTGAAGGTATACCCGGCCTCCTTGATGACCGTGGTGCCAGGGGCCTTCAGCGCGACGTCGTACGCCCGCGGCGTGGACGCGGGCGCTGTGGTAATGACCACCCTGTCATACTCCCTTACCAGCCTGACACCGCCCGGCAGATCCACGGAGACGTTCGGCCTCCTGGACTCAACTGCCTTGATGGACGCCATTATATGTGCGCTGTAAATATCCGATTCTCCAGTTAAAAACCACACCGACTTCATGATGACCCTTGCCTTGATGGCCGCGTGGAGACGGGCGAGCCTGGCCCTGTCGAGGACGACCGAGCACCTCCCCTTCGAGACGGCCACATCGGCGAAGGCGGCCTCGGCCCCGGCGTCGAGGAACTCGGAATCGGCCCTGAGTATGGAGGAGAGCCGGGCAAGGGAGGCGGCGATGTTGGGGTTGTACCTCTCCTTCAGGTACGGGATGAGGTTGAGCCTGATGTCGTTGCGGAGGTACTTCGTGGTCAGGTTGGTGGAGTCGGTGACGTAGGAGAGCCTGTTCGCTGCGGCGTATGCCTCTATATCGGCACGGCTCACCTCGATAAGCGGCCTGATGAAGGGCCCCCTCTTGGGCGGTATGCCCGAGATGCCCCCGCCGGTGCCCTTTATGAGACGCAGGAGCACCGTCTCGGCCTGGTCGTCGAGTGTGTGGCCGAGGGCTATCCTGGCAGCGCCGTGCTTCGCGGCGGCGTCGAGCAGGTGTCTGTACCGGGCCTCGCGCGCCGCCTCCTGTGGGGAGCCGTCCCCAAGCTCCCCTGCCCTCAACTTCCTACCCTCGTACGCGAGGCCGAGCCTCTTTGCCTGCCTCCTTACGAAGGCGGCGTCCCTTGCGGCCTCCGGGCCCCGGAGGTTGTGGTTCAGGTGGAATACGACGACCCTGAGGTCGAGGGACGCCATCAAGGCGCAGAGCATGCGGAGCATCACCACGGAGTCGGCCCCGCCGGAGACGGCCGCGAGCACTACGTCCCCCCTCTTGAGCATCGCGTGCGCCCTGACCGTCTCTGTGACCGTCTTCAGTATATCATCGACCTCTGGCATAGAAGGACCCATTAAAAAATAAAAAACCTCTCCCCCGGGGCCTGTCCAGCGTACAGGGCCATGACGGAAAAGGCATGCTATATCATTTGATTATACTCAATCGTGGAGGGGGTTTACAAGTCTTTTGGGGGGTCGGGGGCGAAAAAAAACCAGGGGCGGCTATTGCTGCTCCTGGTCGGTGGACTTCTCGCTGCGCAGAAGCCTTCTCTGCTTGGCGAATATGTACCTGATTATCTTGTCCCTCGTGGACTCGTCCATCTCGACGTACTTGACCGCTATCTCGTTCCTGCCGTCGGAGAGCTCCTGGGACCTCACTATATCGCACCTTATCCTTATGACGTGGGCGTGCGTGGGCAGGAAGGTCTTGAGTATCAGCTGGTCGCCCACCTTGAAGCTGTCGGAGCAGTAGAAACGCAGCCCGCCGCCGCTTATGTTGACCTCTCTGGCCTCCGGCACGTTGAAACCGGTCTTCTCCTGCATGTGGTTGATGAGCATGTTTATCTTCTGGTTTATGTCGAAGAGCAGCTCGTAGAGCTTGGGGTTCTCCTCGGGAGAAGGTTCGAGGTCGTCGAAGAGCAGCTCCCAGTCCACGGCGGGGACCTCCTTGTCCGGGTTATCCCGGTCGACAAGCTCGTAGTAGACGGGTATGTTATCGTTGGTGCGCACGTACCTGCGCTCCTCGGAACCTTCCTGCTCGCTGTCTCCGTGTATCTTTGCCTGCTCTGTCGTCATGGCTGTTTCCCCTTCAGGATTTCGCTTTCAAGGAATGCATCGACCACCTCCGGGTCGAACTGGGTGCCGACGCACCGGATTATCTCGTCCCTCGCCACGTCCGGGCTCAAGGCCTTGCGGTACGGGCGCGTGGATGTCATGGCGTCGAAGGTGTCCGCCACGCTGAATATGCGCGCCACCACAGGTATCTTCTGTTTGGCGAGCCCGTTCGGGTACCCGCTGCCGTCCCACTTCTCGTGGTGGTAGAGGACGACCGCCTTCTCGGAGCTTAGAAGGTTGAGAGGCCTCAATATCTCCTCGCCCCTGACCACGTGGGACTTCATTATCTCCCTCTCGTCGGTGGTGAAGACACCCTTTTTAAGGAGTATCTCGTCACGCACGCCTATCTTGCCTATGTCGTGCAGGGGGCCGGCGAAGCTGATGCTGTCGATGACCTCCTGGCTGCACCCGAGCTGGCGGGCGATGGTCAGCGCGTATTGCGTGACCCTGTGCGAATGGTCCTTCGTGTACGTGTCCCTCGCGTCCAGCGCGTTTATGAGCGAATTGAGGGTGCCTATGATGCTCGAGAAGATGTTCTCGGACAGGGCGATGTTCTCGAGCTTGAGCGACGCCTTCGCCGTGAGGTTCAGTACCAGCGAGAGCATGTCGCTCGATATATCCTTCGAGTTCTCCATGCAGGTCAGGCCAAGCATCACCACGACCTCCTTGTTTATCAGCATGGGGGCCAGCATCATCTGGACCCTCCCGGCAGGGCCGCTGTTGCAGCACATGAGCGGCGCCAGCTCCGGGCCTTGTGCCATGATGTACGAATAGCTCCTGTTCTTTATGACGCCCTTGAACGGCTCGGCGTGGATGGAAAAGCTCTTGCCGGTTATGTCACTTTTGTACCCGGAGGATGCGCGCACCACGAGGCGCTCGTCATCTTTGTTGACCATCAATATAAAGGCCCTGTCCGCGTCCGTTATAATCTGGGCGAGATCCATGGTCTTTCTGAATATCTCCTGCTTCTCGTTGACGTCGTCGAGGGTCTCGCTTATGGTGTGTAGTATCGAGAGCTCCTTTATCTTGTCCTCGAGCCTGCGCCGCGCCACCTCCGGGAGCTTGCCTATCACGCGGAGCCTGCCCTCCGGGCCCGGGCTCTTCTGCCCGGATACCCTTGCCCCGCTTACGGCCTTCCTTACGACTATCTCGAGCTCCTCCATCTTGAAGGGCTTGGCGATAAAGTCCACCGCGCCTATCTTCATGGCCTCCACGGCAAGGTCTATCGACGGATATCCGGTGACCATGACCACGGGCACTTGCGGGGCCTGCTCCCTGGCCAAGAGCAGGAAGTTCATGCCGTTCAAGCCCGGCATGTTGATGTCCGCGAGCACAACGTCGTACCCCCCGCCCTTTAGGGCAACGAGCGCCTCTTCGGCGTCGCCATAGGCGTCGACCACCCAGCCCTTGAGGCCGAGCAACTCGGAGATGGCATCGCGGACGTAATCGTCGTCGTCGATGAACATCACCTTTATCTGCTCTATGGTCCGCGCGGCTGCCTGCAAGGGTGTCTCCGGGAATATCAGGTTAGGCCTTTAAAGATGGCTTGTTCAAAAGGAACCTGTCCGCCTCTTTCAGGTACTCTTGCTGCTTGAGCCGGCTCGACGGCTCCTTTCGCTTCTCGACGGCCGCGGGCTCGCCGGGCTCATCCCTTACGGAGACGCCGGAGCGCGCAAGCGCGCCCTTCAATACGGATATCTCACCGTAGGCGTTCCTCAGCTCGTCGAGCAGGGCCTTGTTCTGCATAAAGAGCCTCAGGCGCTCGCAGGCGTTCTTTATGACTATCATCAGCTCATCGAGCCTGAAGGGCTTTGCTATGTAGTCGTAGGCGCCCGCCTCTATGGCCTTTACGGCCGTCTCTATCGTCGCGTACCCGGTGATGATGATGACGAGTATATCCCGGTCGAGCCCCTTAATCTTATTCAAAAGGGCGAGCCCGTCCATGCCCGGCATCATGAGGTCGGTTATCACTATATCGTAGCTGTCCATGCGGAGCCTTCTCAAGGCCTCGTCGCCGTCCTTCGCCACGCTCACCGTGTAACCCCAGTTCCTGACCGCCTCGGTCAGGAGCTCCCGCAGGTCACGGTCGTCATCGGTTATGAGTATCTTTATGTTGTCCGCTCTCATCTGCAAACCCGGCTCCTCAAAATACGGTAACAAACAGGTCGAAGCGGCATGCGCAGAGCGCGTACGCCGCTATCTGTTGAAGTCTTTCTTTGCCCCTTCGACCCCGGACAGGCTGGCCATGAGCTGGCCCATGATGTGCTTCCTCTTGCCTTCATCCGAGATGGCGACCACCTCCGAGCCTGGCGCGCGGGTGCTTTCCTCCGTCGTGCCTGAAGGCGCGGACTGCTTCCTGTCTGAAGTCAAGAGATCCTGTCCTATGGCAGAGTTGATCTTTATCATGGCTGCCTCCGGTTATATAAGCCCTGTTCTATGTATACAATCGGCAGAAACGGAGAAGAACTTGAGGGGAATTTCGGGGGAGAAAGAAGAATTACGGGAAATTCACCGGGCGCAAGGGGGGAGCCGCTAACGCACATAAAGACCGTCATTCCGAGCAAAGTGAAGAATCTCATCCTTGATGGATAACCGGAACGGGCGAGATTCTTCGTCCCCTCCGGCTCCTCAGAATGACAACTCCCTGCCAGATCGCACGACCACCGGCAACCGGGTGGATAGGCCCCCACCGTGTCTGCGGTGGCAGACAGGCCTGTCCTATCCCCCACCGTA
>JBHHYT010000072.1:0-13058 GCA_046757705.1 Thermodesulfobacteriota bacterium | reverse complement strand
CGGCCATTCATCCCCGAGCTTAAAAGCTCGAGGTTTTCTGGCCGATTTTATAAAAAAGGTCCACCCCGACGGCGTCACACCCCCACACTGTCCCCACACACCCCCCACACTGCACCTAACCTGCACCCACACTGCCCCCAACCTGTCCCTAAACGGCCCCCTTGAACGCCTCCGCGTAGAGCATGCCCCCGCCGGGCAGGGCGGAGAGGAGGCCGTTGAACCTGTCCATGCCGGGCCCGAGCGACGGGAAGAAGTACGCCCTTGCGCGCGCGTTCGAGAGACCCGCCCTCGTAAGCACCATCTCGAGCGTCTGCGCGTCGAAGAGATACTTGTGGTCGGTCTCCGCGACACCCACCCAGCCCCGTCCCTTCAAGAGGCGGCTCAGGCTCAGGAGGTTCGGCGTGGAGAGCAGCACCGCACCGCCCGGCACGAGCGTCTCCTTGAGGTTGCGAAGGAACGCGTAGACGTTCTCTACATGCTCGATGACCTCCCAGAGCGTGGCAACATGGTACCTGCCTGCCGGCAGCCCGTCGTTGCCCTTCTGCAGGTCCTGCACGTAGAGGCTGCCCGCCCCTTGCGCCGCGCCTCTATCGAGCCACTTCGAGGGCACGTCCGCCCCGTCCACGCACTCGACCATCCCGGAAAGGCGGGCGGCCGCGATGCGCATGAAGCTACCGTCGGCGCACCCGACGTCGAGCACGCGGAGCCTCTGTGAGGAAAAGCGCCTGCGCCCGAGCTCCTCCAGCCTTCTGGCGAGGAAGCTCAACCTCGGGTCGCCCTCTTGCGTGGCGGCCTCGACCCCTCTATTCACACACGCGTCTGTGTTCGAGCAGCTCCCTTGCCTCATCGAAGACCTCCTGCGGATTTATCGCGAGCACGCACGCTCCGGGGCCGCTCTCCGTATAGAGACAGGAGAACTGCCAGCAGGGCGAGCAGTAGTAATGCTTGTATATGACCCTTACCTCCTGGTCCGACCACGGCCTGAAGAGCTGCGGGGACTGCGGGCCCATGAGCGCCACTATCGGTATGCCCGAAGATGCGGCGATGTGCATGGGGCCGCTGTCAAAACCTATGTAGAGGTCGCCATGAGCCAGTGCCCCGGCCAGCTTCGCCAGAGAGAGGCTGCCGCACTGATTCGCCACCCTCCCCCTGAGACCCTGCACGTAGAGCCCGTTGCGCACGAGCTCGCCCCTTTCCCTGTCGTCCGGCCCGCCGAGCAGGTTTATGGTGAGCGCCGGGTCCCATTCGAGAAGCCTCGCGCATACGCCGGTGAAGTTCTCGCGCGGCCACCTCCTCAGCTCCGAGCCGGAGCCTATGTGCATGTAGACCACCGGGGACGAGGCCACGCGTGTACCGCCTTTAGGCCTCTTCGCGACCAGGCTCGGCCTCGCCTTCCTATCGAGCCTGTCGAGGCACTCGACGAAGTGCGGGAAGCTCCTCGTCACGGGGCTCCCAGTTATCAGCGGGAGCCACGACCACCTGAGCGGGTTCGGGTACCCTGTAACGCTCGACATCGGTATCCTTCTCGAGGCCATCCAGTAGAAGACCTTCGTGTCGCCGCGCAGCCACAGCACCCTGTCAAAACCCTCACCTTCGGCCAGAGCCGCGGGAAGCCCCTTCGAGGCCCCCTTGCGCGTGTACTTGGGCGAGTTGTAGAAGATGAGTCCGTCGATATCAGGGTTGCCGCTCGCGAGAGGCTCGTTTATGCGGTCCGTAAGCACCACCAGGCTTACGCCGCCGCCGTACGCCTCCTTCAGGGCGGCGAGGAGCGGGACCGTCAGCACGAAGTCCCCGATCTGGCCGAGCTGGACGATGAGCACCCTGAGGCCTCCTGCATCCCTCCCGTTGCGCCGGCCGGCGTCTCCGCTGACCAGCCTCTCGTAGATGGAGTAGACGGAGGCCTGAAGATAAGAGGCGAAGGAAAGCCCCGCCGACCTTATCAGGAACGAAAGGTATCTCTGCAAAACGGACCCTCCGGGTTAGACCCATTAGAGGCGCGAACGCGCAAAAACGCCGCCGAGAAGTACAGAGGTGCCTGTTCTGGATGGTCTATGATGTTGTGTTGGAGTGTGTGCCGAAGATGAAAGACGAGGAGAAAACGATGATGAGCTCCGGGCCGCGCCTTTGGAGCAAAGACGGGGTCTGCCCCGTCCCGCTGTCCAAGCAGCCCAATATGGTAACTATCTATTAACAGAAACATATCACAGCCACTGTCGTGAAATCAATAAAAATCTTGTAACACCATCGAAATAAAATTCGTCAATAAACCGTAGGTTTATTGCGGTTGAAGAGCCTCATGCCTGCGACGTACATGGCCAATACGAGGTTCATGGCCCCGATGTAGAAGGCCCCGCCGTAGGAGTTGGCGGATACGCTTATCGCGATGAGCCCCCCCCCGAAGGCGAGCCTTACGAACCTGTACTCTTGCGTGGAGTTGCCGCGCGCGCGTCCGAGCCTCCATGCGGAGTAGACGAGCCATACGAGTATCGCAAGCCCGATGAGGCCGGTCTCCGCCGCCCATTCGATGTATGTGTTCAGGATGTTCACCCTGAAGGTGTAGAAGTCGAGAGAGGCGAACCTGAAGTTGAGCGAGTTCGAGACCTTCTCGGAGAAGAGCGGCGAGTGCCCGACGCCGACACCGGTGAGAAGGTTGTCACGGAACATCCTGAGCCCGACCTTCCACGTGAGCGTCCTGCTGTTGACGGTGAGGGCCTCGCTCATGAGCTTATTTAAAATGATGGAGTTTACGGCGTTGTGGAAGATGACGACGAGCACAGAGGCGGCCACGCCCCATATCAGCATCGTCCGCCTCCTCATCTCCTTGCCAAAGACCAGCAGCGCGGCGAGTACGGAGACGAGCATCGAGACGGAGAAGGTGAAGATCAAGTCGAATATCGCCATGAGAAGCACCGCCTTCAGGACGCGCCCGGGTACGCGTATCCTCTCGCTCTTCGACTTGACGGCGGCTATGACGAGGAAGAGGCCGCTTACCAGGAGTATGCCGTAGGTCTGTGGCTCCCCGACGTAGCCGCCTATCCTGAAGTTCGGGTAGGTTATGATGTTGCCGATGTCGATGTGGACCAGGAAGTGGAGGAGCACCTGCAGGGTCCCGAAGAGGCAGACGAACGCGTAGACGACGATAAATGCGTTGACGGCCCTGAAGAACCTGTCACGGGTATCGAGGCCGGAGACGACGAACTCGATGGCGAATATCGAGAGCAGCATGCGTATGAGGAACGCGATTCCGCGCAGGCCCGGCGCATTGAGCCCCCGCGTCCATACGTAGCCGTAGACCCCCTCCGGTGCCGCCTTGGAGGGGCTGAGCCATGATATCAGCAGCGTGGCGAGCGCCCAGAGCAGGAGCAGGAACAGAGGCGCCTGCAGCGGATGGCGCACAAGCGTAAGCTCGCGCCGTACAAGCCCCTCGACGATGAAGAAACCGAGCATCAGAAGCGAGACGAGCGATGAGAGGTGCACCGACGAGAGCTTGAGAGTGTTGTCGTTGGTCATGAGGAAGACCGAGAGAACGAAGACGAGCACGAGCCCGGCCCTGAGGCCGCCGGAGGGCGCGCACCCGTCCCTGAACCCCGCGGCCGCTGCCGCATGTACAGAAAATCTCCCCATCCCGTTCATCTGTTGTATGACAACCTCCCCTTCTTCCTGTATATCTCGTACGAGCCTATCTCCCTTACGAGTGCGTACCCGTTACCGAGCGCCGCAAGCTCCCCGGGCGCCAGCCTCAGTATGTTGACCTTCCTCTGCACTATCCAGTCCCATCCCGGCCCGGGGAACTCGGCCATAGTAGCGCCTGTCCTTGAGAAATGGACGCCGGAGTAGAACCCTATGTCGCCGGGCAGTATCACCGAGCTTTGCGCGGGTATAGCCGACCTTACGAAGTCCACCGTCTCGCCAGCGCCGCTCTCCCCGTATTGGATCTTCGTCTGGTAGCCTCCGGCGGCCTGATGCGCGAAGAGGGAGAGGCTCGCGCCTACGGCAAGGTAGACGAGCGCGGAACACAGCGCGTCCCTCCTCCTGCCGACAGCGCGCAGGAGCACGGCGGCGAGCGAGCCGAAGAGGACGAGGTTGACAGCCGCATACAGGCCGATGTAGAGCAGGACCCTCGGCGCCATGCGGTTCCTGTATAGCTCGAGCGTGCGGTAGAGCGGGTCCCCGAGCACGAAGTAGATGACCACCGCGCAGACCGGCACGAGGACCACGTACCGGAGCGGCGGAAGCGTTATCCCCCTGTCGATGAAGAGCTTCACGGTAACTACCGCGAGAAGCGGGAAGATCGGGTAGAAGTACTTCGACTCTCCGAACGGGTACGGGTGCATGAAGAGGTAGAAGAAAAAGATGGCGCCAATACTGATCAGGAGCAGACGTTCCCTGCCGGCGTCCTTCCACCTTGCGACAAGGCCGGCCGAGAGGTAGAGGAAGAGCGCAATGAAGAACGGGCTGAACCAGAACGTGAACGCCGCGAGCTTCGTCCCCATCGAGAACAGGATGCGGCTCGAAAGGAGGATGGGCACGCCCTCCTGCGGCTTGTTGAAGAAGAGGAATGTGAACGAGTTCATGCCCTTGATGAACAGGTGCGAGTACAGGAGGTACGTCGGAACGAAGAGCGCGAGGGCGCTTGCCAGGATGATAAGGGTATTGCGCGCCGCGCGCGCGAACCTGCCGCCCGTCGTCGCCTCGTAGACAAAGATCGCGCCGATAAGGAGGAAGGGCGTTATGAAGTACTTCGCCCACATGGCAAGGCCGAAGAGGATGCCGGTCGTCACGTAGAAGCGCGCGGGCATCGGGGTTGGGCCGCCGCCGTGCCTTATGTAGTACCAGAGCGCAAGGAGGCACAGCGGTGTAAGCACCGTCGGCTCCATCTCGAGGAGCAGGGAGCCGTGCACGAAGACCGGCATCAGCACGACGGCCCACATCCCTGAAAGCACCGCCAGCCTCCTGCGCCTCTGAGGGAGGCCGGAAGCTACGGCGTCGACGATCCTGCCTACGAGATAGATGTTCACGAGCGCCGAGAGGATACCGATGAGGTACAGGGAGCGGAAGCCCTCCCCGAAGACGCTCCTCGAGGACCTTGCCATGAGCGCGTAGAGCGGCGGGTGGCAGAAGTAAGCGAGCGCGCTCGACCAGCTCGCCGTGTCCCTCAGGTGTATGACCTCCTCGTGCATCGGCATCTCGCGCGTAAATGGCAGGACGAGTATGACGTAGCCTGCGAAAGCCGCCAGAAAAAGCGCCTGATAGCGCGAATCTCCCCTCAAGCTCCTCATCTCCCTACACCCCCGCCCGTGCCCTTCTGCGGGCCGCCTCGTCCTCGAAGCCGCTCGTGCTCTCTATTATGTAGTTCGGCCTGCGCTTGTTCTCGTTGTATATCCTGCCGAGATATATGCCGACGATACCTATGGTGAAGAGCTGCGTGCCGCCGAGGAAGAGCATCGTCACCATCAGCGCCGACCAGCCCGGGAGGTTCCTGCCGAGGAACTTCATGATTATGACGTCGACGAGGTATGCGAACGCGCCGAAGGAGACGATGAACCCCACGACAAGCGAAAGCGTAAGCGGGGCGGTGGAGAACGACGTAAGCCCGGAGGTGAACGCCCTCAACGGCCCGAGGCCGAAGAGCGGGTAATGCGTGCGCCCGGCGAACCTCTGCTCACGGTCGTAGTGGACAGGGACCTGCTTGAAGCCGACCCATGTGACGAGCCCCCGGATGAACGGGTCTTTCTCCCTGAGCTTTACGATCTCGTCTACCACGCGCCTGTCGAGGAGCTTGAAGTCCCCGGAGTCGACCGGGAGGTCTATGTCGCAAAAGACCTTCAGGACCCTGTACGCCGCCTTCGTAATCAGCATCTTGGCGGCGTTCTCCCCTGCCCGCTTCGTGCGAGTGGTATACACGACGTCCGCCCCTTTCTTCCACTCCTCGATGAGCCTCGGTATCAGCTCAGGCGGGTCCTGCAGGTCGGCGTCCATGTACACGACTGCGTCACCCTTCGAGCGCTCCATGCCCGCGAGCACGCACGGGGCCGTGCCGAACCTGCGCGACATGCGTATCACCTTTATCGTCCTGTCCGTCTTCTGCATATCCGATAGTATCCTTCCGGAGGCGTCGGTGGAATCGTCGTCCACGAAGATAAGCTCATAATCGGCGCCCAGCGGCCGGAGTGCGCCGTGGAGCCTCCTGACGAGCTCCGGTATGTTCTCCTGCTCGTTCCTGAAAGAGAGGATTATCGAGATCAACATGACTGCTTCTCCTTTTTTAGCGGGCCGCGCAATGCGCCCGCGCGCCGTTAAGCCCGCGCCCCGGTCTCCATGTAATGCGCAAGCAGCTTGACGCAGACGCTCTCGGGACGGTGTATCGTAAAGTCATAGTCGTACGAGACGGAGGTGACACCCTCTATGGAGGCAAAGACCCTCTCGAACTCCGCCGGGGTTATCTCCTCGATGACGAACTCCTCGGGTATGCAGGGGATGATCCTTTTTATGTTCCTGTGGCAGACTATTATGCGCCCGCAGTATATCGTCTCGAGACAGACCCGGGGCATGCCCTCGGACCTCGACGGGAGCACGACGGCGTGGTACCCGGGGATCTTATGGAGCACCTCCGGGTTCGGTATCGCGCCGAAGTACCTGATCCTCGGGTGCGCATCGACCTCCCTCGTAAACCTCTCGCCCATGGAGTTGGCGCCGTAGATGTGCAGCTCCACGCCGTTGTCGTTCCCATCGGAGTACCTTTTGAACCCTTCGATAAGCTCGATCACGCCCTTGTTCGCGGCTATCGTGCCGAAGTACGCCATGTGCCTTCCGGCGGGCTTGCGCCTCTCGACCTCGGGCAGTGCGAGCGGCACGGGGATGTACGCGGCCCCCTTTATCCACGAGTAATATTCCTTGAGCGAATCGGAGCAGACGAGGAAGCTCGGCCCCCATCCGAAGTTGTCGTAGAACCTGTCCCTTATGTCCACCACCGCACGCGAGCGCGAGAGCATGAGCGCCGCCCACAGCACCCTCCCGATGCGTCTGGCGTAGACGTACCTGGCGTGTATGTGGACGACGTCGTGGCGGCCGCAGAGTATGTACGCGAGTATCATCAGATAGTTGGCGGCCTGCTTTAAGAAGCTCTTGCTCTGCGCCGAGTCGTAGTTGAAGAGGATGTCGCGCACCTCTACAGACGGGCCGTAGTCCTTGCGGCAGCCCCTCTCCGTAAGCACCGTTATCTTCTCCACACTGGAGGAGAACCTCCGGCCGTTGAAGCCCCGCACGAAGATGCCGTAGTCCACGGCCGCCCCTCCGGCGTAAGGAGGCATGATGGAGATGATATAGAGTATCCTCAGTTTCCTGCCCTTTCGTCTCATGTCGATTCACAGGCGCGGGCCCTGCGGGCCCGCCACGTCTTTACCTTCGACACCTTCCTCGCCAGCGATATCCTTGCCGCCTTGAAGAACGCGCCCAGGGTTATGAGCCCCCCGTACTGCATGGCGCGCCGTGCCGCCTCGAGCGCGTTGCGAACACGCAGTCGCGAGAGCTGGTAGAAGGAGATTATGAAGAGCCTTATCGTATGGTTCATCTTGAAGGCGGTGTCCGTGTATATCTCGCGCGACCTCTGCGGGTACGACGCGCCTTCGAGTATCTTCCTCAGGTCCTCGACGAGCCTGGGCATAAAGACGTCCGCCTCGTAGAAGTTCACGGCCTTCCTGTAGGCGTTCTCGGCCATCTGCTCTCTGATGTCGTCGTTGGCGAGGTAGTAGCACACCTTGGAGAGAAGCTCCTCGCGGTCCCTGAAGACGTCTATCTCCTTTTCTATCTCGAAGGACGCCTCCAGCGACGGCGAGTACTCCGTAAGGCAGAAGGACCTCGTAAGGGAAATCTCCATCGGCCTGCCCTTGTTCTGCCGCATCAGGTTCGTAAGCGAGTTCTCCTCGAGGAACCATGCCTTCGAGGAGGCCCTGTCAAGCCTGGTGAAGTTGAGGTTTATCCGCGACCTCGAGAATATCACCGGCATGTCCTGCTTGCGGACGAAGCCGCCGGGGCTGCCGTCCCCGAAGAGCATGACCCTGACGCCGTGCCTCCTGAGGTACTCGACGTACTCCATCCTGTCGCACTTCGTGCAGTCCCCGACGAAGCTGACGTCTATGTCCTTTGCCACCTGCACCGGGTAGAAGTCCGCCTTGCGGTAGCTGGAAAAATAATAGAGCGCCGGGACCCCGAGCTTCCTGTATGCGAAGGTGGCGTAGTAATCGGCGGTGATGACCGCGTCGAAGACCTGCGAGTAATACTTGGTATGCACGTCGAAGATAAGGTCGTCGTCGAGCACGAGGAGCACCGTCTTTACCCCGAATGCCTCCGAGAGCTCCCTGAAGAAGCCGACGGAGAGCTCGTAGTTGTCTCCATTGGGAGCGAAGAAAACGACCGAGACGCCTCCCTCGAGTATCGCCTTCTTTATCATCGTCTCGGTCTTTTTTATGCCGTGCTCAGTTACGGAGTCCGAGAAGTAGAAGACCGAGCCCGAGCCGAAGCACTTGATGAGCTGCTCCGCGTTGAAGTCCGCGAAGTCGTTCATCAGCTCCGGGTCCTTTTCATGGACGTTGAGCACGAGTATGTTCTCCTTCCCCTTATTCATTTATGACCGCATGCCCGAGGGTTATCTTCCTGTTCTTGAAGTCCACCATCCTGAATATCCTCAGGCTCAGGAGCACGGAGACGCCGTAAAGGACGATGACGGCCGGGAGCCTGGCGTAGATGCCGTACGGCAGGCCCGAGTACGCGAACCTGAGGATGACGAGCGCGAGGACGAGGGAGAGCGTGTACTCGACGAGCCTCTGGACAAGCTCCCTGTCGAAGAGCCTTATGCCGATGGACTTGACCTTCGCGTAAAAGTAAAAGAAGACCAGCACCTCTATAAACGTCACGGAGACCGCCGCGCCCGTGTGCCTGAAGTAGTAGATGAGCACGCTGCCGAGCGTAAGGTTCATAACGGCCGCGTAGATGGAGGGCTTCAGGATGTCCCGGTCCTTGTAGAGCGAAAGAAGGACCTGCATCGCCAGCACGTAGGACAGGTGCATGGTGATGAAGTTCAGGGAGAGCAGGCGGAGTATGGTAGCTGAATGGGACGCGTTCTCGCCGAAGAGCACGAAGAGCAGGTCGTAGGCAAAGAACTGTGTGAACAGGAAGCCCGCTATGGCGACCAGAGAGATGATGTATATGTTCTCCCGCGCCTTGACCACGCCTGCCTTAAAGTCGTCCTTGAAACCCTGCGCTATCTGAGGCTGGTATACGGTCGATATCTTCCCCTGTATGTTCGAGTACGCGAAGACGAGCTGGTCGGCTATGGCGTAGTACCCGACGTACTCGTTGCCCGCCATGAGGCCGAGCATTATCTGGGTAGCCCTCGTGTAGAGTATGGCGGAGATATTGGTGGCGAAGATGTTGAAGTTGCTCCTGAGCTTGCCGCCTATCGCCCTGATGGAGAATGTGTCCGGCAGGATGCGGAACCTGCGGAAGAGCAGGTAGACGGCTGCGAGGTACGCGGCTATCCGCGGGCCGGCGAAGACGAGAGGCAGGTATATGTAGTCCTCCGGCCTCCTTACAACCGCAAAGAGCAGCACGAGGACGGCCACGTTCCCGACCATGCTTATGTTGACGTAGTCCTTGAGCTTCTCGATGCCCTGATAGACGAAGGTGGTGTCGAGAAAGAAGACGAGGAGCGAGAAGAACGAGAGCGAGTAGAGGAGGTACTCTCCCCTGAACTTCGGGTGCAGGAACAGGAGCGCGCCGATGGCGGCGGCCACGGTCGTGCCGAGCAGCTTCGAGTAGAGGATGCTCGAGTACTCGCTGTTTATTTCGCGCAGAGTCTTGCAGACCGAGATGTCGCGCACACCGGTCTGTATGAAACCGTAGTTGATGATGACCGCCAGAAAACCGATGACCGCCTGGAAGAAGACGTACTTGCCATAGTTCTCGATGCCCACGGTCTTTACGATATACGGTATCGTGACCAGCGGTATGAAGTAGAGCCCGAACTGCACCGCTATCAGGTTTACGCTCGATTTGAACTTCGTGTCTTTTTTTATATTCAGTGTCATGGCCTACCTTCCGAGCGCTACGTACATCTTCTTGAGGAACGGGAAGAGGTTGAAGAGGAATATCCCCGACGCCTTTTTAAGGCTTATGTTCCTGGACCTGAGTATGGTGGAGAGCTCTTCCGGGACGTGCGCCCACCTGCCCTGCCTTATAAGCCTCGAGATCATCACCATCCTGAACGTGGCGTAGTTGCGCACGAAGTGCGGGTCGATGTATATCTCCTGCGCGGGCCTCTTCACCTTCGCGGCCCTCGCGGCGTCGATCCTTTTGACGAGTCCGGGTATCGCCCGTCCCACGTCGTAATCACGCAGCGCCCTCTCATGGCCCCTGCGCGCTATCTCCTCGCGCTGCGCGTCGTGCGCAAGGTAGTACTTGAGCCTTTCGATGAACTCTTTCCTGGAATCGAAGGTCACGACCTCTGTCCCGGGCTCGAAGACCTCCTCGATGCCCGGCACGTACTCGGTGAGGACGAAACCGCCGCAGAGCGCAATCTCCGCTATCCTCCCCTTTATCTGGCGCAGGCGCAGGTTTATCTGCGGCTCCTTCCTTATGGCGTTCTTCAGCGATATCCGCGTAAAATTCAGGTTCACCTTCGTCCTGTTGAATATCTCCACCATACGCTCAAGGCTGACCTGCCCGCCCTTGCTTCCCGTGCCGAAGACGTCGACAGGCACACCGTTGCCCTCTGCGAAGTCTATGTACTCCATGCGTTCGAGCTTGTGGGCGACGTCGCCAACGAAGGATACGTCGATATCTTTCTCAGCCGCCTCGTCTTTTGCGTATCTCTGGCCGTCGAACGAGCTGTAAAAAGAGATGGCGTCCATGCCGTACTGGTTGAACCTGTAGCGCGATAGGCAGTCGTAGACCACGACAAGGTCCATGCACTGGCCGTAGTAGACGTCACGCAGGTCGAAGTAATGGTCGCTGTCTCCGAGCGTCATGACGGTGAAGAGCCTTTTCTGGAGCTCCCTGAAGAACTCGATACTGAAGTGGAAGTCGGAGGGGCTCGACTGGTATACCAGCACCTGGGCGCCCTTGTCCCTGGCCGTCTTCAACACGTGCTCCTCCACGCCCCGATTGCCGTACTCGAGGTACGCCTCCTCGTAGTCGATGAAGGTTGCACCGTTCTTCTCGAACTCCCTTATGTAGCCGTTGCCGAGGTCGTTCAGGAAGGTATCCTTCAACGTGGAGAGCAGTATGTATTTTCCTGCCTTCATCTTCTGCCTTTCGAGTTCTTCACGGCGCCGCCTTCTCCGTGCCCTGCGCCGGGAGAGTCCATGAGTTCTTCCCGAACCACCTCCTCAACAGGTTGTAGACGCCCTTTGGCAGGTACTTTCTCAGGACGTAGAGCTTGAGGAACATCCTGAGCTCGATATACCTGTTGAAGACGAGCGGCTCCACCATGAAGCCGAAGCGCCGGGTCCTGAACCTCCACCTCTGCGTCCGCGCCATCAGGTAATCTGAGAGGCCGGTGCCATAGCTGGAGTCGATGTTGTACACGTAGTCCTTGTACGCCCTGAATGAGCTGAACCCCTTGTGGAACGGGTAGTTCGAAAGGAGCGCGATGTTGTAGCACGTCTTCGCGTACTGCCTCGGCAGCCAGGTCACGTCATTGTACCGCCTGCTCGGTATCTTGTAGTGCCCCCACTCTTCGAGCGAGGCCGGGGCCTTGAAGCCGTGGTCTTTGACGAGGCTCTCGAAGATGCGCGTGCCCGGAAGAGGGACGAGCTTGAACATGCCGAGGACTATCTTCGAATTGTCTTTCGATATCCTCTCTATGACCTTGAAGGACTCATCGAGGTCGGCGTCCGTCTCGGTGGGGAAGCAGTTTATGAAGCTGACCCTGTGCATGATGCCAGCGTCCTTCATGCGGTCTATCGTGCGTATTATCTGGTCGACCTTGATGTCCTTGAGTATCACCGAATCGAGGAGCCTCTGAGAGCCGGACTCGGCGCCGAAGCTCAGGTAATAGCAGCCGGACTTTTTCAGCACGTCGATAAAATCGAGGCCGAAGCGCTCTATCGCCTTGTCGAACGTATTGAACCTGCAGAACGCGCTCCACTGAATCTTGAGCCCTTTCTCGATTACCGCCTTGAATATCGTGTACGCCCTCTTCGGGTCCACGAAGAACTCGTCCTCGTAGTCGAAGTTGAAGTTGTAGACCTTGTACTTGCGGTGCAGATACTCTATCTCCTCGACGACCCGCTCCGCGCTCTTGTACCTGTACCTGCGTTTGTTGAGCACCGGGTTATAGCAGAAGCCGCACCTGTACGGGCATCCCCTCGACGTATGCACGGGCATGGTCACGGAGTTGAAGAACGCCTTTCCGAGCAGCTCGTACGGGACGTCCATCTCGAGCGAGTCCATGTCAAGCAGCTCGCGCCTCGGGTTTATCCTTATCCTGCCGCCGCTATCCTTGTACCCGATCCCCTTTATCCCGGAGAGGTCTCCCCCTTCGAGGAAGCAGCGTACAAGCTCCTGCGCCGTCTTCTCGCCCTCCCCGATGACAACGACGTCCACAAGCTCGTTTTCAAGAGACTCCTCGGGCAGCAGGGACGGGTGGACGCCGCCGAGCACGATGGGTATCCCGGGGTCGTACTCCTTGACCATGCGCGCCACCTTCAGGCCGTTGGATATTATCTCCCCGGTAAGGAGGCTGAGGCCGACGAAGAGGTAGTCGTCGAGAACGAGGTCCTTTATCTTCTCGACACCCATGTGGAATATGCGCACCTCCACGCCTATCTTGCGCAGGGCCTGCGCCACGTAGAGCACGCCCATGGGAAAGGTAAAGCCCATGGACTTGCTGCCGGGATAGACGAGAAGCACCCTTGCCTTTTTTTCCGAACCGCCTGAAACCATCATCCACCCCCCTTAGACCGCACCGCCAACACGACCGCCCTCATACCTGCCCCCTCCCGTTCACCCCGTCACCCCGTCACCCCGCCCCCATACCCATCCTCCCTGCCCCCCGCACC
>JBHHYT010000071.1:0-13093 GCA_046757705.1 Thermodesulfobacteriota bacterium | reverse complement strand
CCGCGGGGGGCCGCCCCGACGCCGTTTGCGCCCCTGCACGCGGGGCGCTTCGATGATCAGGCTCGCTCAGCTGGACTTCCTCTTCCCCGCTCTACCCAAAGCGACGCTCGCTCTAATCACCCTGTATATTTAAAGATAAAAAATTTTCCGGCGGGGCGTTGCGAGCGTGGCTAAGCAATCCCGTTTTTTGGGCCCGCCGGCTCAGAGCTTCAGAATCCTGCGCGCCCTCTTCGAGTCCTTTTCTATCTGTCTTACGAGCGCCTCCTTCGAGCCGAAGGCCGTCTCGGAGCGTAGCCTGCGCACGAAAGAGACCTCCATCTTCCTGCCGTATATGGAGCCCTCGAAGCCGAAGATGTGCACCTCGACGCACCTTTCCCTGCCGCCGAAGGTCGGCGCGGTGCCGATGTTCACGACAGCGCCGCGCCTCTGGCCGGAGAAGGTGGCGTAGGCGGCGTAGACGCCGTCGGCGGGGAGAAGCTCGCTCGTCGTCCGGAGGTTCGCCGTGGGGAAGCCTATCTCGCGCCCGAGGTTCTCGCCCTTTACGACCTTCCCCTTTATGGAGTAGCCGCGCCCGAGCAGGGCCGCGGCCTCTTTGACGCCGCCCTCTTTCACGAGCGCCCGTATGCGTGAACTGCTGACCACGCCGCCGAGCTTCACGAACGCGGGTATGGCCGAGGCAGAAAAGCCGAAGGCGCCGCCGAGGCTTTTAAGGAGCTCCACGGTGCCTGTCCTGCCCCTGCCGAAGGAAAAATCGTGGCCGACCCAGACCTCCGACACCGAGAGGGTCTTTACGAGCACCTCCTCGACGAACTCCGCGGGGTGCCTCTCGGCGAACTCCCTCGTGAACCTGGCGAGCACGAGATAGTCCACGCCGAAGCCTTCGATGAGCCTTATCTTGTCCTCGAGGTCGAGCAGCAGGGGCGGGCTTTTATGCGGGGATACGACCTTGAGCGGGTGCGGCTCGAAGGTATAGACCACCGAGGGGCAGCCGAGCGCCTCGGCCCTCTTGACGACCTTCTTTATTATCCTGCCGTGGCCCAGGTGCAGGCCGTCGAAGTTGCCGAGCGTGAGAACGCAGCTTTTTATCGCCCGCGCCCCTCTGCCGTTTTTCAATACCTTCATGCGTTTGTGCCGGAACTCCTTGATACGGCCGTCAGAACTTACCCGACCTTATTATCTGTATCGCGAGCCATAAGCCGAGCAGGGACGCGACCACGAACCCCAAGACGCCGAGCAGCGGGTAGCCGAATACGGAGGGCGCCGCCTCCCCGGAGACGATGACCATGGACGAGCCTATGACAAGCGCGGCCATGATGATACCGAAGGTCAGCCTGTTGGAGCTTCTGTCCATCTCGCCCATGAAGTCCTCGAGCCCCTTGTGCACGAACTCTATGCTCAGCCTGTCCTCTATCACCTTTTTCATCAACTCGTCGGCCTGCCCCGGGAACCGGCGGATGAAGTCCGCGTACTCCGAGACGGCCGCGGCCGTCTCCTTCGCCATGCGTACGGGGCTTACCCTCTCCGCATACAGGCGGGCCGCGTAAGGCTCGCTCTCCTTCAGTATGTTGGCCTCCGGGAAGAGCAGGCGCGAAAGCCCCTCGAGCTCCATGATGCACTTGTCGAAGAGCAGGAGCTCCCGGGGCAGCATTATGTTGTGCTTGGCCGCAAGACGTATGTAGTCGAGCATCAGCTCTCCCATCTTCACGTGCTTGAACGGGCGGCCGAAGTAGTGGAGCATTATATCATAATACTCCCTCTCGAAAGACGTCTTGTCTATGTTCTCCGGCAGGATACCCATCCTCTGGTAGACCTGCGTGAGCCCCTCGAAGTCCTCCGAGACGAAGTTTATGAGGATGTCCGCGAGGTGCTGCTTCATGTTGGCGTCTATCCTGCCGACGATGCCGAAGTCGACGAGGGCTATCTTGTCGGGCCCGAGCACGAAGATGTTGCCGGAGTGGAGGTCGCCGTGGAAGAGGCCGAACTCGAAGACCTGCTTGAAGAAGACGTCGGCCACGAGGTGCGCCACCTTCTTCGTGTCGATGCCGGCCTCGCGCAGCTGCTCCACGCTGTCCACCTTGATGCCCTCTACCCGCTCCATCGTAAGCACGCGCCTGCTCGTGAGCCCCCAGAGCACCCCCGGCACCACAACCCTGTCGTCGCCCTCGAAGTTCTCCTTGAAGCGCGCGGTATAGCTCGCCTCGAGCGTAAAGTCCATCTCCCGCTTTATGACCCTCGAGAACTCGTCTACCATGCCCACGGGGTCGTAGTTCCTGCTGTCCGGGATGTAGCGCACGGCGAGCCTGGCGATGTAGCCGAGTATGGAGACGTCTTTGTCTATCGTCTGCTCTATGCCCGGCCTCTGCACCTTTATGACGACCTCCTTGCCGTCCTTCGTCACCGCGCGGTGCACCTGGGCGATGGAGGCCGCGGCCACTGGCCGCTTGTCTATGCTCTCGAAGAGCTCGGATACCGGGCGCTTGAACTCGTCCTCTATGACCTTTACGGTCTCCTTGAAGGGGAACGGCGGGACCGAGTCCTGCAGCTTGAGGAACTCCGTGACGAACTCGTGCGGTACTATGTCGGGGCGCGTGGAGAGTATCTGGCCGAACTTTATGAAGGTGGGGCCGAGCTCCTCGAGCGCCTGGCGCGCCCGCACAGGCACGGTAAGCTCCTCTTTTCCGGGCACGGGCAGGCGGCGCAAGATGCGGTCGCGCACGGACATGACCTTCGTCAGACGGAGCACATCCATCAACGGACGGAAACCGTGGCGCGTCATCACCTTGACGATGTCGCGGAGCCTTTTAATGTTCTTGAAGGCGAGCTGAAACTTCAGAGACCTCATCTCCTGCCCCTCTTCGCCCTTCCGGGCCTGCCCGTCTTTGCTGTCTTCGCGCCCTTGGCGGCCTTCTCGGCCTTCCCGGCGGGCCTGGCGGTTCCCATGCGGCCCCGCCCCCGCCCGGCCGCCTGGCCGGCCTGGCCGGCCAGCGCGAGGTCTATGCGCCTGCGCTGGAGGTCGACCCTCGTTATCGTAACCACCGCCTCGTCCCCGAGCCGGAAGACCCTCTTCGTGCGTTCCCCCACGAGCGAGTGCTTCTTCTCGTCGAAGGTATAGTAGTCGTCCGGGATGTTGGAGATATGCACGAGCCCTTCGACGAAGTACTCCTTCATCTCAACAAAGAGCCCGAAGCTGGTGACCCCGGAGATGAACCCCTCGAAGGTCTCCCCGACCTTGTCCTTCATGAACTGCGCCTTCTTCAGGTCCACCACCTCGCGCTCGGCCTCCATGGCCTTGCGCTCGCGCGCCGATGTATGGGAGGCGATGCCCGGCAGCGCCGCCTCCATCCTTTCGCGCTCCGCGGCCCCGTACCGCCCGTGGACGAGCAGCTTCAGCAGCCTGTGGACGACGAGGTCCGGGTACCTCCTTATCGGGGAGGTGAAGTGCGTGTAGACATCGAAGGCGAGGCCGAAGTGCCCGATGTTCTCCTCCGAGTAGACCGCCTGCTTCATGGAGCGCAGCAGCACGTGGTTTATGAGCTTCTCCTCGGGCCTGCCCTCCACCTTCTTCAGTATCTTCTGGAACGACTTCGGACCGCCCTCGGGCTTGTAGTGCAGCCCGAAGCCGTAGATAAACTCCGTAAAGTCCGCTATCGCCTCCTCTTCGGGCTTGTCGTGCACCCTGTAGAGGAAGGGCAGATTGCGGCGTTCGAACTCCCCGGCCACGGCCCTGTTCGCCGCGAGCATGAACTCCTCGATGAGCCTGTGCGCCACGTTCCTCTCCGAGCGGACGATGTCCTCGACCCTGCCCTCTATGTCTATTATTATCTGCGGCTCGGGCAGGTCGAAGTCGATGCTCCCGGCCTCTTCCCTGCGCTCCGTGAGCCTGGCGGCAAGCTCCGCCATCGTCTTTATGTCCTCTATTATGTGAGAATACCTCGCGCAAAGCCCGGAGTCCGTCCCCTCGATGAGCTCTTTGACGCTCGTGTAGGTCATCCTCTCGGTGCTCTTTATGACGCTCTCGTAAAAGCGCTTCTTCCCCATTCTGCCCTTGTGGTCGAACTCCATCTCGGCGGTGAAGGTCAGCCTGTCCACGCCGGGGTTCAGACTGCATATCCCGTTGGAGAGCTCCTCCGGGAGCATGGGGACGCACCTGTCCGGGAAATAGACGCTGGTGCCGCGCGCGTAGGCCTCGGAGTCGAGGACGCCTCCCTCGGCGACGTAGTGGCTCACGTCGGCTATCGACACCCTCAGGACGTACCCCTTCTCCGTCCTGTCGATGGAGACGGCGTCGTCGAAGTCCTTTGCCGACTCGCCGTCTATCGTTACCGTCGTCCTGCCCCTCAGGTCCACCCTGCCCTTCAGGTCCGCCTGCGCCACCTCCTGCGCCTTAGCGCGCGCCTCGGCCACGACGGGGGCCGGGAACCTGTTCGGCAGGCCGAATTTTTTCAATATCACCCCGGCCTCGACGTCCGGGTCCTCCGGGTCGCCTATTACCTCCACGACCCTTCCGGCGGCGGCCACGTTCTTCTGGGGCCAGCGGATGATCCTGGCCACGACTATCTTCCCGTCCTGCGCGCCGCCCGTCTCGCCCGGAGGGATTATGATGGAGCCGAGTACCCTCTCGTCCGAGGGTATCACCACGGCGTAGCCGCGCGCACTCTCGAAGAGGCCCACGACCTCCTCCCGCGCCCTCTTTATTATCCTTATGATCTTGCCCTCGCGCCTGCCCCCGGGCTTGAGCCCCTCCACCCTAGCCACCACGGTATCGCCGTGCATGGCCCCGCCGAGCCTGCGGGGGTTTATGAAGACGTCCGCGCCTCCCTCGGCCTCCTCCGGCACGACGAAGCCGAAGCCGTCCGGATGGCAGGTAAGCGTGCCGGTTACGAGGTTCATCCTCGATGGCAGGCCGTACCTGCCGCCCCGTATCTTTATCAGCGTGCCGTCCTTTACGAGGCCTTTCAAGAGCCTCTTGAAGGCGTCCCGCTCCTCTTTCGGGACCTCGAAGGTACGCACGAGCTCCTTGAAGGAGAGCGGCCTCTCGGCCTGCTCCCGCATGAACTCTATTATCCTGCCGGTCTCTTTCATCTGTCCTTTCAGCGCGCCCGGCGCGCTAAAGCCCCGGGCGGCGTCAGCTCTCGAAGTCGACCACTGTGGCCGATTCCTTTACCTGCGCTATGAAGTCCACGACGTTTACGTGGTCCGGGTGCACCCGGTAGGCATCGAGGTCCTCGGGCGTGTCGAACCGGGCTATGAGCGCGAGGTCGTAAGACCTCTCGGAGCGGATGATATCGACCCCGACCTCGAAGGAGCGCAGCACGGGTATCCTGTCCTTGAGGGCGAGCAGCATCCGGCGCGTCCTCTCTATGTTCTTTTTGGTATTGTCCTTCAGCTTGAAAAGCACCACATGGGTAATCAATCGAGCACCTCGCAAGATTTTTTTTGCCCCTGTCAAGCGCGAAAGAGAGGCCCGCGGGGCCGGTTCTGAGAAAGCATGGGTGAAGCGCCCCGCGCAGGGGGCGTTTGCGGTTGTACCGGGAATAGACAATCTCTGAAAACCTTTGCATAAAGGTTTTTGATGACTGGTCGAGCCTTGATGAAGTGAATGCCGCGCGCCCGCGTCCGCCGCGCGCCGAATAAATAAAGAAACGTTCCGCCCCGTCTGCCCTCCCCGTCTGCCCCGAGCCTGCCCCGCCCGGGGCCTTACCTGGGGACCTTCTCCCAGTCCTTCAGGAACTTCTCGAGGCCCGCGTCCGTAAGCGGGTGTCTGGAGAGCTGTTCGAGGACCTTGAAGGGTATGGTGGCCACGTGGGCGCCCATGTTCGCGCTCTCGACCACGTGGAGCGGGTGGCGTATGCTCGCCACTATGATCTCGGACTTGTAGCCGTAGTTCTCGTAGATGTCGAGTATCTGGGCTATGAGGTCCATCCCGGAGTGCGAGATGTCGTCGAGGCGTCCGACGAAGGGGCTGACGAAGGTCGCCCCGGCCTTTGCCGCAAGCAGGGCCTGCATCGGCGAGAAGACCAGCGTAACGTTGGTATTTATACCTTCCTTGCAGAGCGTCTTGGTGGCCTTGAGCCCCTCGAGCGTCATGGGTACCTTTACTACGATCTTCTCGTCTATCTCGGCAAGGGCCCTGCCCTCGTTTATGAGCCCCTCGGCGTCCATGCTCACCGCCTCGGCGCTGACCGGGCCTTCTATTATCGAGCATATCTCCTTGATAAGCTCGTTGAACTCCCTGCCCTCCCTGGCCACGAGCGACGGGTTGGTCGTAACCCCGTCCACAAGCCCCCACTCATGCGCCTTCCTTATCTCATCTACATTGGCCGTATCAATAAAGAACTTCATAAAAACTCCCTTGACTAAAAGATTTTACTGTGCGAATATTTTTGTTTGTACAGGATTAACTTACCCGGCTCCACCTCGGACGCTCACAGGGACAGGCTTTAAAGGATGGATTGACATAAAGCAGAATAATAGCCTGAAAAAATCCATAATTCAAGGTTTAAATGGGGGAACGGGAGGGGCGAGCGGGGAGCCCTGGAAGGGGGCGCCCGGCAGGAACGGGCCAAAGGGTCTGCAGGGGCACGCGGGGCGGACGCAGGGGACGAAAAGATTGCCGAAGTGGCGGAATTGGTAGACGCGCTAGATTCAGGTTCTAGTGGGTGAAAGCCTGTGGGGGTTCGAGTCCCCCCTTCGGCACCAAAAAATCAGAGGGTCGGCCTGCAGGGGCCGGCCCTTTTATTTTTGCGTGTGCAGGGACTCGAACAACGGCCCCTCGCCGAGCGGACGCGAGGAGGAGGCCGCAGGAAGCGGCCGGAAGCGGGGACGGTAGGACTCGGAGCGAGTCCCCCCTCAGGATTGTCTCTGCTGTCATTCTGAACGTAGTGAAGAATCTCTGGGCCGCCGGGATTCTTCGGTCGCTCCGCTCTCTCAGAATGACAATTAGAAGGAAGGATTGCCGCGCCCCCCGGCTCCTCGCAACGACTGCACTAAAATCCCCCTCCGTCCCCCTTTGAAAAAGGGGGATGTTTGCGCCTCCTCTTCCCCTTCGATAAAGGGGGATGTTTTTACCTCCACCCCTTTTGCGAGGGCCTTTTCCCCGTCCATTTCCGGCAGATCCGGCCTCTATGGCGGTCGACCCTGTTTAACGTCTTGAAAAAACTAAGAAATCCGCACCCCGTATGCTTTAAAAAACATTGAAGGTGTGTTAAAGATATATTTATCATTGCACCATAATCCGCGATAATATATCTGGAGGAGCGGGCGCCCCGAAAAAAGACCCGCGCCGGGCGGAAATGATGGACTCTACTAAAAAAATTCTCATAATCATACCGGCCTTCAACGAGGAGGCCTCTCTTGGCCCCGTTATAGCGTCCATCAGGGAGAACGTGCCGCAGGCCGACATCGTTGTGGTCAACGACGGCTCTACGGACGCCACCGCGGCCATAGCCGAGCGGGCGGGCGTCGTGGTGCTCGACCTTCCCTACAACCTCGGCATAGGCGCCACCATGCAGACCGGCTACAGGTACGCGATGGTCAAGGGCTACGACATCGCCGTTCAGGTCGACGCCGACGGCCAGCACCCGGCCGACCAGATTGCCCGGATAATAGAGCCGGTAATGGAGGGGCGGGCGGACATGGTGGTCGGCTCCCGCTTCCTCGGCACCGGGGACTACAGGCCGTCACTGGCCAGAAGTACCGGCATGGCCATATTCTCAAGGGTGGTCTCGGCCATCATAAAGGAGAAGGTCACGGACACCACCTCGGGCTTCAGGGCCTCGGGCAGAAGGAGCATAGGCTTTTTCAGCGCCCATTACCCTGACGACTACCCGGAGGTCGAGGCGCTCGTATTGCTTCACAAGCTCGGATTTAGTATAATGGAAGTCCCCGTAAGGATGGAAGGAAGGGCCGGGGGACGCTCCTCCATAACGCCCGTAAAGTCCGTCTATTACATGATAAAGGTGCTGCTCGCCATATTCGTGGACCTGCTCAAGAAGGTCGAGGCCTGAAAACAGAAGACGCCGGGACGCGACCCGCGTCCCGGGAAGAGAACCCGTTATGCTCTACTTCCGCATCTTTTCGATAATCGGCTCCGTAGCGCTCTTCGCGCTGGTGATAGACTTCATCCGCCGCGGGCTGCTCAAGGAGAAGTACTCCGTGCTGTGGCTCGCCTCCTCGGTGGTCATAGCCGCACTCTCCATCAAAAAAGAGCTTCTCGACTACATCGCCCGCCTCTTCGGCATAGCGTATCCCCCGTCGCTCCTCTTCCTCGTGGCCTTCATATTCGTCCTCCTCATAACGCTCCACTTCTCCGTGGTCATCTCCATACAGCACGAGAAGAACAAGAGGACCGCCCAGGAGCTTGCGCTGCTGCGCGAGGCCATGAAAGAGGCGGGCATCCGCATCCCCGGGAGCAAAGACAGGGACACGCCGGATGGATAGGTTATTCTCCAGCAGATGGTTCAGCCCCGCCGTCGTGCTCGCCATAATAGTCTCGGTGGTGCTGGCGTACTCGAACACCTTCGACGCCGCCTTCCAGTTCGACGACATGCCGAACATAGTCAATAACGGCTCGCTCAGAGACCTCGGCAACATAGGCCGCGTCCTGTGGAACACCCGCGGCGTAACCTACGCCACCTTCGCGCTCAACTACGCCCTCGGGGGCCCCGGACCCTTCGGATTCCACGCGGTGAACACCGCCGTCCACATCATCAACTCCGTGCTCGCTTACTTCATCCTGCTCGCCACCTTCGGCCTGCTCGGGTGGGAGACCCCGAGGTCACGGATGGTTGCCGCCTTCTCCGCGCTCCTCTTCGCGCTCCACCCCGTCCAGACGCAGGCCGTAACATACATCATCCAGCGTATGGAGTCGCTCTCCGCCACCTTCTACCTCGCCGCCCTGCTGCTCTTCATAAAGGGGGCCGCGGCCTCCACCCCGGCGAAAAAGGCGGCGCTCTGGGGCCTTACCGGCCTCTCCTACGTCCTGAGCTTCTACTCCAAGGAGACGGCCATAACACTTCCCGCCGTCGTTCTTCTCTACGACTTCTGCTTCATATCAAGAGGCGGCGTAACGGAGATATTCCGCAGGAGGTGGCCCGTCTACGGGGCTCTCGCCGCGCTCTTCGTGATATTCACCGCGGTGACCATCATGCCCATGGGCGGGTTCAACGACCTGAGCGACGAGTCCTCTGGCGCAACGGTGGCGCAGGTGGAGGCACCGTCCATCGGCACTACGGCCATGGCAAAGCTCAAGCGTTCGGAGGCCACCGCCCTGTCCGCGGGCTTCTCCCTCAAGAACATGAGCCCCGGGAAGTACCTGACGACCCAGTTCAACGTCATCACCTACTACTTCGCCCTCTTCCTCGTGCCCATGAACCAGAACCTCGACTACGACTTCCCGGTGGCAACAGGCCTCTTCACGGCGCCGAAGGCAAACCACGGCGCCGCTCTCACATTACCCATGCTCCCGCCGGTGGTCTCTCTCCTCGTGCTGCTCATCATAATCGGCTACGGCGTCTACGCCTTCGCGCGCACGCAAAAAAACCCCTCCGCAACGCCGAGGGTCGCGGCCTTCTTCATATTCTGGTTCTTCATCATCATCTCGCCCACATCGAGCATCGTGCCCATAACGGACGTCATATACGAGCACAGGGTATACCTCCCCTCGCTCGGCTTTTTCACCGTCTTCGTCCTGTGCGTCGAGGCCGTGGTCTCTCGCGCGCTCGACAGACGCGGGGCGTAGCCGGAGAAACCTCCCCCCTTTAATTGTGCTTTAATCTTCAATCCCTAAAATATTTACCTAAAGCCACCCTGAAAAGCGCCGAAGTAAAAAAAACGGTAGGGCCGGCGGATGGCGGCGGATTTCCTTAACTACCCTAATTTAAAATAAATATTGACTAACCTATCCATAATATATTATTCTGGTTAGACGAAAAAATAGCCACGAGGGCTATGCATACAAAGGTCACGATGGCAGAAAAAGCGCACAAAAAAGTCCTGATAGCCGAGGATAACTCAAAGACCCGGCTCTTCCTTAAAAACCAGCTTGAGCTGCTCGACTTCGACGTCGTCGGCGCCGTTCCGAACGGACAGGCCGCCGTGGAGCTCGTCGACGAGCTCAAACCGAACCTCATTATCATGGACATAAAGATGCCCAAGATGGACGGCATCGACGCGGCAAAGGCCATATCCGCAAAAGGCCCCGTGCCGATAATACTCATCACCGGGCTCTCCTCCGATGAGATGGCCACAAAGGCCATCGAGGCCGGTGTCTTCGCCTATCTCGTAAAACCCGTCACGAAAAAACAGCTCGAACCCGCGATAAAGCTCGCACTCGCCCGCTATAAGGAGTTCAAGAGCCTGAAGGTCGAGGTCAACGACCTCAAGGACGCCATAGAGACCCGCAAGCTCGTCGAACGCGCCAAGGGCATACTCATGAAACGCTGCAACATCTCCGAGGAGGACGCCTTCAAACTCCTCCAGACCCACTCCCAGAAAGAGAACAAGAAGATGCGCGAGATAGCAGACACCATCATCTCCGCGAGCAAGCTCATCTAACCCGGGCCATCCGGGCACCGGGGCGCAAGGGGCGCAAGGGGCACAAGGGGCAGACAAACAGGGGCCGGGGGAAGGAAGCTCGTCTCTAGCTCCGGCCCAGGGATTCTTCGGTCGCTCCGCCCCCTCGGAATGACAGGCATAGATACCCCCTTTGTCCCCCTTTGGGAAAGGGGGATTTTTTTACCCTCTCCATTCCGGGGAGAGCGGGTGAGCGCGCCGGGGTGCAAACGGCGATAAAGTGACCCCCCGCGGCTACCCTCCCCGAAGGGGAGCCAAAAAAGAGATTGCCGCGTAGCCTCCTGCCCCTTCAGCGGCAGCATCATCTCCCGCTTAACCGCTTGACTAAACCCCGCTCTGCTGTTATTGTAATATCATATATTCGCTAAGGGGAGCCGAAAGGCTGAGAGTTCTCCGCAAGGAGAAGACCCTAACGACCTGACCTGGGTAATGCCAGCGTAGGGAAGCGGCTTGAACAATAAGATTCCATTTCCTCTCTTCCAATGGAGCCGCCCCTTTCAGGGGCGGCTTTTTTTATTGCCGCCCGTAAGACGCAAAAAACCCGCGCCGTGGGGCAATAAACTAACTCGCAAGCACCGGGGTATCAAAACCATGTCAGGACTGGCCGCGCCCCAAGTGGCTGAAGATGGACTCGTTGAAGAAATTCAAACGAGGTCAGGCCTGACCTATCAGGATCTTGCGCGGCACAGGGATGTACAGCCATTTTCAATAGGCTGTAACCATTCAAAATGCAGGAAAAAGAAAGACCGCATCTTTCTTTTTCGTCTCTGAATAATGCAGGGACGAATCATTCACAGGTTCCAGAGATGATAATAGACACCGCAAAGATATCTACGCTGCTCGAAGCCCCCTTCGACGAGGGCGAGGCCGCGGAGGCGCTCGAAAGGGCGGGCGATGCAAAAGGGCTCCCTCTTGCCGGGGCGGCATGCCTCCTTAAGGCCGAGGACCCCGGGCTCCTCGAAAGGCTCTTTGAAAGAGCCGCCGAGGTGAAGGAGAAGGTCTTCGGCAGCAGGGTCGTCCTCTTCGCCCCGCTCTACCTCTCCAACCACTGCACCAACGGCTGCCTCTACTGCGGCTTCCGCAGCCAGAACAAGGGCATGGACAGGACCGCGCTCACGCCCGCAGAGGCCGCCGAAGAGGCGAAGGCCCTCGAGGGTATGGGCTTCAAAAGGGTGCTCCTCGTCACCGGGGAGGACCCGAGGTACGGCCTTGCTTACATAACCGCCTGCGTCCGGGCCGTCTACGAGGGCGCCGGCATGAGGATCGTACACGTAAACGCCCCTCCCATGGACACCGATGGGCTGAGGGAGCTGAAGGCCTCGGGCGTGGGCGTCTACCAGTCGTTTCAGGAGACATACCACAGGCCTTCTTACGAGCGGATGCACCCGACGGGCAGGAAAAAGGACTACGATTACCGCCTCGGCGTCATGGACAGGGCCATCGAGGCCGGCTTCGACGACGTGGGCATAGGCCCTCTCTTCGGCCTCTACGACCACAGATTCGAGGCACTGGCCACCATCGCCCACTCCGCGCACCTCTTTGAGAGGTTCGGCGCGCACGCGCACACCATCTCCATACCGCGCCTGAGGCCCGCGAGCGCCGGGCTCGCGGACGTGCCGTGCCCGGTCACCGACACCGAGCTTAAAAAGATAACAGCCGTCTTCCGCCTGTCCGTGCCCTGTGCCGGGGTGGTCGTCTCGACACGGGAGTCGGCACAGCTGCGCAGCGAGCTGCTCCGCACGGGCGCCTCCCAGATAAGCGCGGCGTCGAGGACAAACCCCGGCGGGTACTCGCACGAAGGCTCAAAGACGCTCGAACAGTTCTCGACCAACGACACCAGGCCCCTTGCCGAGGTCATCGCCTCGGTCGCGCTCGACGGCCTCCTGCCGAGCCTGTGCACCACCTGCTACCGCGTGGGCAGGGTAGGCCACACCTTCACCGAAAAAACGACCGCCGGGGAGATGAAAACCATCTGCCAGGCGAACGCCGTGCTTACGCTCAAGGAATACCTCTGCGACCACTCCGGGAACGGCACCTCCGGGGCGGTAAGAAAGGCGGTGGAGAACGGCATCGAAAGTGTCGCAGACCCGGCGCTCAAACGATCTCTCCTCGAAAAACTCAAGGAGATAGAAGAAGGCAAAAGGGACCTGTACTTTTAGCTCGATAATAACCGGAGAGTGGCGGCGCAGGTTGTCAGACTCACCCCCACCCCGGCCCTCCCCATCGAGGGGGAGGGAGATTGTCATTCTGATGGAGCGCAGCGACCGAAGAACCTCTGTGCGTATTGAGCCTGGAAAGACGAGATTTTTCCCCTTCGGCTCAACCGCTCAGAATGACTCAATATAAGGCTTTGTTTTTACAAACACCGGGTGATTAGAGCGAGCGTCGCTTTGGGAAGAGGCGGGTGAGCGCGCCGGGGAGGTCTTCAGGGCGCGTAGCGTTCTTAAGGGGCGCGCGAACGGGGCTGAGGAGGCCCCAGCTGAGCGAGCCTAATCACCGGAAGCGCCCCGCAGGGGCGCAA